>JBEBXJ010000172.1:0-3051 GCA_040391685.1 Paenimyroides baculatum | reverse complement strand
CTTGTTCGTCACCTTTTGATACCAATGCAATGATTTTTCCGCTGCGTGCTTTAATTTCTTGGATGTTACTCACAACCTTATCGTAATGGTTTTGCTGTGGTGCAATTACAATAACCGGCATGTTTTCATCGATCAAAGCAATTGGTCCGTGTTTCATTTCGGCAGCCGGATATCCTTCTGCGTGTATGTACGAAATTTCTTTCAGTTTCAAAGCGCCTTCCAATGCTACCGGGAAATTAAATCCGCGACCTAAAAACAAGCAGTTTGGTGCATCTTTATATATATGGGCAATTTCCAGAATTCTGTCGTTTTCTAACAACGCTTCCTGTACTTTTTCAGGAATCAGTTCTAATTCAATTAAATTTCTTAAATAATCAGATTGTGACATGGTTCCTTTTGCTTTAGCCAAACGTAACGCGATTAAAGCTAAAACGGTAATTTGTGTGGTGAATGCTTTTGTTGATGCCACACCAATTTCAGGACCAGCGTGTGTATAAGCACCTGCATGCGTTTCGCGTGAAATAGACGAACCAACTACATTACAAACACCAAACACAAACGCGCCTTTTTCTTTAGCCAGTTTAATGGCTGCCAAAGTATCTGCCGTTTCACCAGATTGCGAAATAGCAATAACTACGTCGTCTGCATTGATGATTGGGTTTCTGTATCTAAATTCTGATGCGTATTCTACTTCAACAGGTATGCGTGCAAATTCTTCAATCATGTATTCTGCAACTAATGCCGCGTGCCATGATGTTCCGCAAGCTGCAATAATAATGCGTTTTGCATTGATGAATTTAGCCAGATTGTCTTCAATTCCTGCCATTTTAATCAATCCCTGATCGCTTAACAAACGTCCGCGGAAGGTGTCACGAATAACTTGTGGTTGTTCGTAAATTTCTTTTAGCATAAAGTGATCGTAACCATCTTTTTCAATTTGTTCCAAGTTTAACTGCAACTCTTGAATATACGGACTTACTTCGTTGTCAGATTTTATTTTACGGATTTTTATCGGTTTATGTAAACGAATAATCGCCATTTCTTCGTCTTCCAGATAAATAGCGTTATTGGTATATTCAATAAATGGAGAAGCATCTGAAGCTACGAAAAACTCGCCTTCACCAATACCGATTGCCAACGGGCTGCCTAAACGTGCCGCTACAATTTCGTTTGGTTTTTTAATATCCATAACGCAGATCGCATACGCGCCTACCACCTGGTTTAAAGCAACCTGAACTGCTTTTCCAAGCTTTAAGCCTTTGTTTTTCTGGATATCTTCTATTAAGTTAACCAATACTTCTGTATCAGTGTCAGACTTAAATGTGTAACCACGTTTGATTAATTCCTGTTTTAAAGGTTCGTAGTTTTCAATGATTCCGTTGTGAATAATCACTAACTCTCCAGAATTGGAAAAATGTGGGTGTGAGTTTACATCGTTTGGAACCCCGTGTGTAGCCCAACGTGTATGCCCGATTCCCATTGATCCCTTAAAAGTATTTTCTTCTTCGGCTCTTTTTTCCAGATCAGAAACTTTGCCTTTGGTTTTGCTCGATATAAATTTTTCTCCATCGTATAAAGCAACTCCAGCACTGTCGTATCCTCTGTATTCTAAACGCTTTAATCCTTTAATTATGATAGGATAAGCCTCTTTTGGTCCAATATAACCTACAATTCCACACATATATTATTTTTCTTTGGTGTAATAAATTTCCAGTTTCATTCGTACGTCGCTGTTTGAAGCATTCGGAGCGTAGATAACAGTTCCAAAAGGATTCATTGTTGCAGTCATAGGAATTCTTTTATCAGTACCCTTTACGCGATTCATTATTGAATTGGTAATGTCATTTGCAACAACCAATCCTAAAGGTACGTTTGTAGAATCTTTTTGAATTAAATTGTTGATGTGATCAGTTACCCTGAATTGGTATTTGTGAACTGACTTGTTCGTGGTGTTTAAACCACCGCCAAAAATTGGTTTACCTGTTGTTGATGTATCGTTTGTGTAATCTGCAATAACCTTGTTGTTTTTAAAATCGTACAAAAACAACTGTCTTGGTGTTGAAATAGTGTCTAAACCTGTTGCAGAATGATCAACATAAAGCGTTAGCAACGCTTGGTTAACCAGCCATTTGTTGTTTATTAATGTTTCTAATTCGTCTGCTTTACCACTGTTATCACTGTCGTTTCCAAAAAGTGAAATGGTAGCGTAACTGCTTTTTCCACCACCTTTAAGCCAGATATTTCCTGCAGAGTTGTTTTCCAAATCGAAATTATTCTCCAGTAAATTTACCGTTGTTGCAGTGATTGGCGCAG
This sequence comes from Paenimyroides baculatum, assembly GCA_040391685.1. Taxonomy (GTDB): domain Bacteria; phylum Bacteroidota; class Bacteroidia; order Flavobacteriales; family Flavobacteriaceae; genus Flavobacterium; species Flavobacterium baculatum_A. Next base: position 738 of record JBEBXJ010000172.1, on the reverse strand, counting down.
AGGTAGATTCCATATAACCAATGTTAAACTCGTACGTTTTGCGTTCGCGTTTTGGTTGGTTGGTTTGGCTGTCTACAGCTCCGTCTACCTTATAAACAAACACAACTTTTCCTTTGCTTAAATCTAGTTGGGCTAAAGCATTTTGATTGTAAGCATCTACTGCTTCAAAATACAAACCGCGGAAATATTCCTTTAAAAGTCCGTTGTTTATTAAAGACTGGTGTTTGTTGTTTGCAAAGAATTTGGTTTGAAAGTAATTTTTATCTAAATCTAACCAAACCCCCGGTGCCAAACGCTCTTTTACTTTTGGTTTACCATTTTCTTCCTGCAAGGTTCCGTCTGCGTTATATGCAAAAAGTTTTATTTCATTTTTATTGAAAGTAAACTCGGTATTTTGTGCAACGTTTGCAGAATTGTTTAATCTTTCTGTTCCGTTTAAGCCTTTTTTGTGCTGATCAAACATTGGTTTCTCATCGGCATAATAAAATTGCGTTTCAAAACTATTATTTGGATCAGTAGCGCGTAGAAAATAACCGTTTTCGTAAACATTTAGCGTAAACTTGCCGCTACCGTATATGTTGGAAACATTATAAGATCGGTTGCCTTCTGAATCTGTTGATGACACACTGCTTGTAAACGGAATGTAAACGTAAACCGAATCCAATACAGGATTAGCTCCAAATGAAGTTAAATCGGTATTGTTTTTCATTTCAAGCTGCGTAACAAAATGCGCTGCCG
>JBEBXJ010000171.1:0-3080 GCA_040391685.1 Paenimyroides baculatum | reverse complement strand
CGCGCCTGCTTTGGGAGCAGGAGGCCGCAGGTTCGAATCCTGCCACCCCGACTAAATTTTTAATTGCAACAGATAACCTCTTCGGGGTGTAGCGTAGCCCGGTTATCGCGCCTGCTTTGGGAGCAGGAGGCCGCAGGTTCGAATCCTGCCACCCCGACTAAGCCTTCTTTTTCAGAAGGCTTTTTTTATGAATAAAAATCTAAATTGTCTTTATAAGTTAATGTATTTACATAAAAAAAGGGAAGAAACCTTCCCTTTTAATAACCTCATGATTTTTTCTAAAAAGAAAAAATCATACACTTAACTAAAAACATTCAAAAAACTACTATCTATTATTTACCTAATAAAGATTCATTTTTTAATTCTGTTAGTGTTAGAGATGCTAAAAAGCATCCCTTAATAACTAACGTTTTTCTTTTTCATAATTAATTTGATAATAATAAAACAAAGCCTGTACCAATTGTAAAAATCTCTAAAATCAGGGTTTATACAATACATTTCTGTTCTTATATGTAGAAATATACAATTTGGTGTAGATATTTTTCACAAATCATACAATTAAAAAGTAATTTCAGTTTATGCTTAAAACTATTTTGCAATAATTAAGTACATTTGTAAAAACAATAATAAAATGCTTATAATTGGTATTGCTGGCGGAACGGGAAGCGGTAAAACAACTGTTGTTCACCAGATTATGAATGAATTACCGGAAACCGAAGTTGGCATAATCTCACAGGATTCTTATTACAAAGCGAACGATCATTTAAATATGGATGAACGGGCTTTAATAAACTTTGATCATCCAAGAGCCATTGATTTTGATTTGCTTTGTTCGGATTTAAAAGAATTAAGATCAGGTAATAGCATCAATCAGCCGGTTTATTCGTTTGTACATCACAACAGAACCGATGATTATATTTTAACACATCCGCGAAAAGTAATGATTGTGGAAGGTATTTTGATATTGACAAATCCAGAATTACGCAGTTTGTTCGATATTAAAATTTTTGTTCATGCCGATTCAGACGAACGATTAATCAGAAGGTTAAAACGCGATATTGTAGAAAGAGGACGCGATATGGATGAGGTTTTACAAAGGTATCAAACCACACTAAAACCAATGCACGAACAATTTATCGAACCATCAAAAGCGTATTCAGACATCATTATTCCTAACGACAAATACAACACCGTAGCTATTGATATTGTTCGAACGGTTATCAATAAAAAAATTAACGATTAAGAATGAAACAAAAAATCGCCGCCCTATTAATTAAATACCCGTTTTTAAAATGGGTCACCAACAGGTTTATTTTAGCAACCCTGTTTTTTGTTGTTTGGCTTTTGTTTTTTGATACCTATGCTTTTTACGACCACCGAACTATTGACAAGGAAATAAATAAGCTGGAAGAAAACCGGGATTATTACCAAACCGAGATTAACAGCGACGATAAAAACATAAAAAAATTATACCGTAAGGAAGAAGTTGAAAGATACGCCCGCGAAAAATACTACATGAAACGTGAAAACGAAGACATTTATATTATTGACAGCGACAAAGAGTATCCAACAGAAGAACAGAATAACTAACAAATCAATACAGCAATATGTTATTTAACGATTTTGAAAAAGTAACATCAAAACAATGGAAAAATCAGATTCAGTACGAATTAAAAGGAGCTGATTATAACGATACATTGGTTTGGGAAAGTTTAGAAGGTATTAAAGTTAAACCTTTCTACCACAACGATGATGATACGGTTACTACAACCGTTGAAACAAACATTACCAATTTTTCTATTGTTCAGGAAATTTATGTTTTCGATACAGAAAAATCAATAGCAAAAGCAAACGAGGTTTTAAAACGCGGTGCAGAAAGCCTTCGTTTCATAATCCCTTCAAAAGAAATACACGTTGTAAACATCATCAACCAGTTACAACAACAGCCAAAAGCGGTTTATTTGCAACTGTTGTTTTTAGATGCCGATTTTATTGATCAGATAAATATCGAAGCTGCCAAACTACAGTTTGAAGTTTTTGTATTGATCGATCCGATTCATCAATTGGCATTCGATGGTAATTTTTACAAAGACGGAACTTCTGATTTTGAGGTCTTAAATAAAATCAACCAAAAAGCCAATAATATTAACTGGTTAACCGTAAAAGCAACCACGTACCAAAACGCAGGTGCAAATATGGTTCAGCAGATTGCGTACACGCTTGCACACACCAACGAATATTTAAACCGAATTGAAAATTTTGGTAAAAACATCACGGTTGAAGTTGCCGTTGGCGGAAATTATTTCTTTGAAATTGCAAAACTCCGCGCCATACGTTTATCGCTAAATGCGTTGGCTGATGCTTATTCGCCGAACATCACGTTTCATATTCTGGCAAAACCAACCCATCGTAACAAAACCATTTACGATTATAACGTAAACATGCTGCGTACCACTACAGAATGCATGAGTGCCATTTTAGGTGGAGCTGATGCAGTTGAAAATTTGGCATACGATACGGTTTTTCATAAAACAAATGAATTTGGCGACCGTATTTCAAGAAACCAATTGTTGATTTTAAAAGAAGAAAGTTATTTCGATAAAGTTAACAATCCGGCAGACGGTGCTTATTACATAGAAAGTTTAACACAACAACTGGCAGAAAAAGGTTTGGAACTTTTTAAGGATATCGAAAAAAACGGTGGATTAATTTCACAGTTGATCGAAGGAACAATTCAGCGAAAAATCAACGAAGCCACAACAAAAGAGCAGGAATTATTCAATTCGGGCAAGGAAGTTTTATTGGGAACAAACAAATATCCGAATCCACAAGATAAAATGTCGCACGATTTAGAATTGTATCCTTTTGTAAAACAAAATCCGCGTAAAACATTAATTACTCCGATCATTGAAAAACGTTTGGCAGAAGCTTTAGAACAAGAACGTTTAGCGTCAGAATAATTTTGTAACTTTCAGAAAAAGAAGATGATGGAAGCAATCAGAGAAATAGTAAAAGTAAAAAATCGTCAGGTAATTATAAATTTACCAGATGATTTTAATGCCGATGAAGTTGAAGTAATT
>JBEBXJ010000170.1:0-3082 GCA_040391685.1 Paenimyroides baculatum | reverse complement strand
AAATCATATTTTAACGTTCGCGAACGACGAGCAAAAGAAAAAATGGATTCCTAAACTGGCAACAGGTGAGTGGATCGGTGCTTGGGGATTAACCGAGCACAACACGGGATCTGATGCTGGCGGAATGTCTACAACTGCGGTTAAAGACGGTAACGATTGGATTCTTAACGGAGCTAAAAACTTTATTACGCATGCAATTTCTGGTGATGTTGCTGTTGTAATTGTTCGTACAGGTGAAAAAGGTGATTCTCGTGGAATGACCGCTTTTGTGATTGAAAAAGGAATACCTGGTTTTTCATCAGGTAAAAAAGAAAATAAATTAGGAATGCGTGCTTCTGAAACGGCTGAATTAATTTTTGATAATTGTCGCGTTTCTGATGCAAACCGTTTAGGTGAAGTAGGTGAAGGATTTATCCAGGCAATGAAAATTTTAGATGGCGGACGTATCTCTATTGGTGCATTGTCATTAGGTATTGCAAAAGGAGCTTACGAAGCATCATTAAAATATTCAAAAGAACGCATTCAGTTTGGCAAGCCAATTTCAGAATTTCAGGCAATAGGTTTTAAATTGGCAGATATGGCTACTGAAATCGAAGCTTCAGAATTATTGTTACATAAAGCAGCATACCTTAAAAATAACAACAAACCGGTTACAACGGCAGGTGCAATGGCAAAAATGTATGCATCTGAAGTTTGTGTGAAAGTTTCTACCGAAGCAATCCAAATTCACGGCGGTTACGGTTACACCAAAGATTTCCCGGTAGAAAAATTCTTCCGTGATTCTAAATTATGTACCATTGGCGAAGGAACAACCGAAATTCAAAAACTGGTTATTTCTAGAAATATTTTAAAAGATTAATTTTTTAGATAATAGAAGTTAGAAAATAGATAAAAGAGGGAAGACTGTAATGGTTTTTCCTTTTTTTTGTTTTAAAGAATTATGATTTTTTTTACATTTGATTTAGTGGTAATCTTATTTTTTTTTAATTGAGCGAGTAAAATTATGTCTGTATTTTTTATAAAATTATAAATTAGTATGTTTTTTAAGAAATGAAATATAAGTTATACTTTGAAATTCAAAAGGAATTTTATCCTAATAAAGTTCCTTATAGTTCAATGTTACTATCAAATGAGTGGCATGAAAAGCGTGTAGAAATAAATAATCGAGAAGGTGGTGTGTGTCATTCTTGTCATCAAGAAATACATGATAAAGAAGTTATTAAAGTTTATAAAAACAATAAAAATTTGAATTAGCTAACTTTACACCATGCGAAAGGTGTAATGGCAGTGGGTATTTAACTGAGTGTAGCTACTATCAAGATGGTATTTGCTTTCGATGTTTAGGGGCATGTTTCGAAGAAATGAAATAGTTTTCTTGAAACTATATGTTTGTATTCTATATGAAAACAATTTATTTCGTTATAAGCTTTTTTAGTAAATAATTTCAAATTCATAATTCGTAATAAAAAAAATATCCTTACATTTGCAGCCATAACGAAAGGAGGTGTATAAATTATGTTGATCATTCCAATTAAAGACGGAGAAAATATTGATAGAGCGTTAAAACGTTACAAAAGAAAATTTGACAAAACAGGAACGTTACGTCAGTTAAGATCTCGTAAAAACTTTACGAAACCTTCTGTAACAAAACGCGCTCAAATGCAAAAAGCACAATATGTACAAGGCTTAAGAGATGCAGTAGAAATCTAATAAGTTTTTGAAATAATATTTTTAAAATCGCTAATTAAAGGTAACTTTGGTTAGCGATTTTTTTATGGAAAAATTTATTCAAGTCTATTACGATTATCTTTTAAAAGAAAAACACTTTTCTTTACATACCGTAAATGCGTATGTAAAAGATGTAGAAGCGTTTTTGCGTTTTATTGCAAAAGATGTCACTTCGGTTAACCAGATTACCTACCAACACATAAGAAACTGGATTGTATCATTATCTGCAAAAAAAATGAGTAACAATTCCATAAATCGTAAAACGGCTTCCTTAAAAAGCTATTTCAAGTTTTTGTACATAACCAAAACCATAACGGTTTATCCTTTACAGGCACACAAAGCCTTGCGTGTGAAAAAAGTGCTGCAAGTGCCTTTTTCTGAAGACGAAATGAAGAAGATTGACCGAACCGATTTCGATGATGATTATTTCGGTTTGCAAAATTACATCATCATTATGCTTTTCTATACCCTTGGAATCCGTAAAAGCGAACTCATTAATCTGCAATTGCACGATATCGATTTAAATAAAAGAGAAATAAAAGTATTGGGAAAACGTTCTAAAGAAAGAATCGTTCCCGTGCTGGCATCTGTAACCGATGTTTTAGCAGATTTTTTAGAAAAACGCAAAGTTCAGTTTGGTGGTAATTTCAGTCAAAATGTTTTTTTGTTAAAAAACACGCAAAATTTGAATCAAACATTTGTTTATCGTTTAATAAATAATTATTTTAGAGGTGTTACAACAAAAGGTAAAAAAAGTCCGCACGTGTTGCGCCACACATTTGCCACACACATGCTAAATGCCGGTGCTAATTTAAATACAATTAAAGAACTGTTGGGGCATGCCAGTTTATCGTCAACCCAGATATATACACATACAAGTTTAGCAGAGTTAAAAAAAATGTATAGTAAAACACATCCGCGCTTTAATGCCGACGAAGATTTATTATGAACCCTTTAAAATATAATTATTATGAAAGTGAATGTTCAAGCAGTTAACTTTAATGTTGATAGAAAATTAGTAGATTTTTTAAATATACGTTTAGAAAAATTACAGCAATTTTATGACAAGATTGTTGGAATAGATGTATCTTTGCGTACGGAAAACACCAGTGATAAAGAAAATAAGTCGGTTGACATTATTGTGCGAATTCCGGGTGATGATTTAGTGGTAAAAAAAACAGCAAAAACATTTGAAGAAGCTGCAGATTTGGGAGCAGATGCTTTAGAACGATTGCTTGTAAAACGCAAAGAAAAGATTAAAGCACATTAAAAAAATAAAAAAAATTAAAAAAGCTTTTATTTTTTTAAATAAGTATATATATTTGCAGTCCGTTAGAAATAGCGGACTTTTTTA
>JBEBXJ010000169.1:0-3366 GCA_040391685.1 Paenimyroides baculatum | reverse complement strand
AAACTTTCTAACGATATGCCTAACTGATCGGATAAATCTTTTAATTTCATTTTTTAATTTTAAAGATACTAAATGAGTTAAATTAAAATACCATGTTGTATTTGTTTTAACTTTTTTGTGTTGATAGAATCTGGTCTATTGCTTTAATTATATCACTTTGTGGCTGTTTGTTAGTATCTATAAAAGTACTATTGTTTCCGTAGGGTGCATAAACAGTTGTTTGGGTAACAGAAAATAAGCCAATGGTTGGTGTTAATGCTGCGCTACTTAAATGCATCATGCCTGAGTCTGCAGCTACAACTACTTCACAATTTGCCATTAACGACGCTATTTCGCGGATGTCTTTACTGTAATAAGTCGGAAGTTTATGTTCTAACTGTGATATGTTTTCTACAGGCAATATTTCTATTAAATTATAATCTTCTGAATATTTTGGATAAAATTGCTCGTAAAAATTATTCCACCATTCCACTGAATAACATTTGGCTCCTGTTGCATAAGTAAAAAAAGCTATGGTTTTTCTAGAATCGTTGGTCGTAACTTTCAATAAATCCTGTTTTCCTTCTTCCAGTTCTAATGACGATAATTTTAAATCTAAAACGGGAACGTTTCCTTGTAATGGTTTTTGATTAAGAATTTCTAAAAATCGACGGAAATTGTAAACGGGATATTTGGCGATATGTTTTATATCGCTGTATTTATTTTTCAGTTCTTCGAAATCATCGCCGTAAAACTTAAAATCTGCAGAAGGAATTATTGTTGATATTCTACCCGAAGACGAGCCTTTTTCTACATTAATTACCAAATCGTATTTTGTGCGTTTTAACGAAAACCAAACTTTAAGATATTCCGAAAAATCTTTTAATGGTTTTTTAGGAAGTTCGATAATATTTTTAACCTGCGGATAATTTTGAAAGATTATGGGTGTGATTTTTCCTTTTACAAAAAGATCAATAATACAGTCCGGAAAAGTCTCCGATATTTCCTGAACCAGTGGTGTAATTAACAGCATGTTTCCCAAACGATGATTGGGGCGGCTGATTAAAACCCGGTTTACCTTAAAGTTACCCGCTTTTTTCTGCATTTCGCCAACAGATTTTTTACCAATGTTGTGCGTTAGCGAATGCATTACTTTTCTGCGGACAATATTTGCTTTAGATTTTAAGCTCATTATTACGTTACGTAAATTATTATTGTTTGTTTTTAGAATTGAACTGATTTTCGCGATGCGTGGTGTACAAGTAAATATTGGTCATAAAAAACCAGATAAATCCAAATAAAAACCAATGTAAAACATTTGCAGTTCGTACGATTGCTTTGTTATAATCTTGTAAAAGTCTTAAAATCTGTGTATCGGTTTGTATATCACTTATTGTTTCAGGATATCCGAATGTTTCTAATGCTGGTGTGGATGGGAGACATAACCACAGTACTAGTGAGTAAATTCCGAAAAGAATCATTGACAATTTCATTTTATCAAAAGCATCAACATTTTTGCTTTTAAACCTTACAAAATAGGCTATAAGGTACATTAAAAACAATGCGGCAACAACGTATATAATAGGAGTGTCTTTAAACATACTTTCAATTTTTATAAAGATAACTTTTACAAAGCTGCTAAATTAATTCTGACTGCAATTTATTGAAAACTATCCGATCTACCGGCAATGTAAACGGATTATTCGCTGTTAACGGAATCCAGTGAACTTCCTGAATATTTTTATCAATGATTTTTAAATGGTTCAAATCTGTAATTGTAGCATAAAAATACAACGTTAAAAGTTGTTTACCGTCTTTCGCTAATGATTCTACAAAATATTCCTGAATGTAAAAAGCATTGCCAACTGTAATTTCCAGATTAAGCTCTTCTTTAAATTCGCGTTTTAAACAGTTGACAGTTCCTTCTCCAAATTCCAATCCGCCACCGGGAAGTTTCACTACCATATTTCCGGCAAAAGGTTCTTTTAAAGTTAAAAGTTCGTTGTTAACAATGCATAAAGCATATACCCGAATATTGAAACCTTTAAAATTTTGTGTTTCCATTCTTCAAAAATATTCATATTTAATCAATTATTTTTAAGATTTTACTTTTAATTTAGAGAGATTTTTAGAATAAAAACCCATATCGGTTTTTAAGCAGATATTTTAAATTATAGGATAAATGAACGATATTTTCAATTATCGGTTAAACAAGCGATATTTTTTCTATCTTTAAACATTCAATTGTATAAAAATGGTTGCAATTATAACAGGTGATATTGTATCATCACGTACTTTAAAGCCCACAGTCTGGTTAAAACACCTTAAAGAAGGCTTACAAATGTTTGGTTCTTCTCCATTAAATTGGGAAATATACCGTGGCGACAGTTTTCAATTCAAAACAACTACAGAACATGCCTTATTGCACACTGTTTTGTTGAAGACATGGATAAAGCATTTAAAGGAAATCGATGTTCGCTTAAGTATTGGTATTGGCGAACAGACTTTTGAAGGAACAAAAATTACCGAAGGAAACGGTACTGCTTTTGAGCTGTCTGGCGAGGGTTTTGATGCTTTAGACAAGAAGAATTTAACCATAAACACACCAAATAAATCGCTGAACGACACTTTTAGGGTAATGACCGATTTAGCTTTGTTGATTATGGATAAATGGACAGATAAATCGGCAGAAATTATCTTTTTAAAGCTTAAAAATCCAGAATTAAATCAAACACAGATTGCTAAACTATTGAACAAAAAACAGAGTACCATCAGCGAAGCCTTAAAACGTGGCGGATTCGATGAAATTAATCAGTTTATAAATTATTACAACCAAACAATGAAACAGGATGTGGCTACTTCTTCTTAAATTTTTAGCGGCTCATTTTCTGGGCGATTTTGTTTTTCAGACAAAAAAAATGGTGTTGAATAAACACAAACCGGTTTATTTTGCAAGTCATATTGCTATTCATGCCGTTTTAATGTGTCTGTTTTTAGCGAACGATAATATGTGGTGGGCAATTTTACTGGTAACTATTTTTCATGCTTTGTTTGATTGGATCAAACTGAAATTATCATCAAAAATAAAGGTACCCGTACTTTTTATTGCAGATCAAATTGTACATATTGCCACAATTATTGTGGTTTTAATGATTTTTTCAACATTAGAAATTTCTATCGACTTTATAAACAAGCCTTATATCTGGTTGGTTTTGGTAGCAGTTATATTGGTTACGCAGGTAACCGCCGTTTTAATCAGAATTTTATTGTCGCCTTATCAGCAGTATAAAAAAGTACAGGAACATTCGGTACAAATTACGAGCGAAAAAGTACTGTTTAATGCCGGAAAATATATTGGAATTTTAGAACGATTGTTTATTTTTGGTT
>JBEBXJ010000168.1:0-3369 GCA_040391685.1 Paenimyroides baculatum | reverse complement strand
ACACCGAAAGCTTTCTTAAAAACATTGTTGAAAAATTAGCCAAAAAAGGTTATTCCATAAGTACTGTTAAGTTAACAAATCATCAATTTTTGAACGATATTATTACTGCCGATTTAGATCTGCATTTAGATGAACAGCGCAGAATTGATCAACTGGTTTTTACGCCTTACAACAACTTCCCTACCGGAATTAAGCAGCGATTGATTAAGAAATACGAAAAACAACCCTTTACCGATGCCGTTACAAGCGAATTGCAAAAAGAAATGAGTCAGTTTCCGTTTATAAAAACCACTAAACAGCCCGAAGTTCTTTTTACCGAAAGTAACACCGCACTATATTTATATGTAGAACGACAAAACATCAGTCAGTTTGACGGCTTGATTGGTTTTACGAACGATGATAACGGAAAAGTACAGTTTAACGGTTATGCCGATTTACAGTTAATGAATATTTTAAACAAGGGCGAACAACTGAAATTGTACTGGAAAAACGACGGGAACCAACAGACACAGTTTAACCTTTCGGGCGAAGTTCCTTATTTGTTCAACACACCTTTTGGACTGAAGGCTTCACTGGAACTGTTCAAACAAGACAGCACCATGATGAACACCAAGTTTAATGCGGCGGTTTTGTATTACCTGAATTTTAACCACAGGGTTGGTATTGGGTATCAATCTACGGCATCTGTTGCGGGAACCGATAATTTTTATCAGGCAGCCGATTACAACAATCAGTTTATTACCCTGAATTATTTATTAAACAAGTATCAGGATCATCCGCTATTTCGCCAAAAATACTATGTAACAGGTTTGGCAGGTTTCGGATCTAAAACCGAAGAAAAAGACAACCGTAAAGGTTCGCAGCAGTTTATAAACTTAACCGCCAATTATCTGTGGCAGATTAATAACCGTTGGTACATTAATCAGCAGTTAGAAGGATCGCTTTTACATAGTGCCATACCTTTATTATATAATGAGTACAGCCGTTTTGGAGGAATCAATTCTATTCGCGGGTTTAAAGAAAATTCTTTATTGGCAAAAACACAGATTGGTTTGTATAATGAAGCCCGTTATTTACTGGCACCCAACATGTACATACATTCTATTACCGACATTGCTTATTATGAAGGTGACAATGTAAATGATCTTCTGTATTCTTTTGGAGTAGGATTTGGCATACAGACCGGTGGCGGCTTATTCAATATTATTTACGCAAACGGTGTACAACCCACTACCGATTTTAAACTGTCGAATTCTATTTTTCATTTAAGTTATAAGACACCGTTTTAAAAAATAATCCTATATTTAAAAATCAAATTAAACTTATATGAAAAAAATATTTTTATTCTTTCTTTTATTTATTGGTTCTTCATTATCAGCGCAAACGGCTGAAGACAAAGCACTCATTAACGAAATCATTCTAAAATACAATAGCCACAAGAGCATGGCGTTTGACATTAATTATATGATGAAATTTTTTGACGACGAAAAACCCATCTACTTAGATTCATCAGTAAAAATAGAAAGAGACCTTAATGATAAAGTTTTTAGAAGCAAATTTGCATATACAAGAAACGATTCTATGTTTCAGTTAATAAAGTATTACGATGCTGAAAATTTATATATTATTGATCATAAAGAAAAAAAAACAACTAAATTCAATACAAAGAAAAAAGAGACATTTCCTGTAACTGGTAATATCGATGGTAGAGTAATTGATGTTTATTTTTCTAAAATAAGTACAGTACCCGTTGCCATTAATAATCCTAAAAACACTAAAACATTTACCGATTCTGCAAATTATATTATTGTAAAACTTCAATTTCCAGACAAGGAAGATTATTACGATGAAACAGAACAAGTCTTTTTCAACAAAGAATTAAAAGTAATTGATAAAATTACGTATTCAGCAAAATATAAAGATCAAATTCAAAACAATCAATGGCTTTTAAGTAATATTACATTTGATACATTTAATAGCAACGATTTAAAACAAAGTTTACAACAGTATTTCAATACCTACACATTAGAAGATTATAAACCTTTAACCGAAGAAGACTATAAATTATTATCTAACAAAAGTAAAGCTCCTGAAATAAAAGGTTTTCTATATCCTAATTATAACGAAGAAACAGATTTAAAGTTTGATAAAATAAAAGTAATTGACTTTTGGTATACCTCATGTATGCCTTGTATTCAAGCCATTCCAGCTTTAAATCAAATTCAAGAAGAATTTAAAGATTATATTGATGTTGTAGGTATAAATCCTATGGAAACCAAAGTAAAAGATCAGGAACGAATTGAGAAATTTTTAAAGCGTACTCCTATAAACTATGATATTTTACTGGTAGATGGCGCAATACCTAAAGCCTATAATGTTAGGGCATATCCTACTGTTTATATTATTGGTAAAGATGGTAAAGTAAAATATTCTGCAATGGGTTATTCTGAAAGCTTACACAAAGAACTTAATAAAGAACTAAAAAAATTAATTAAAAAAGACAGGTAGATTTTCATGTCTTTATTATATTCTCACTCATTAAATAGAATCATTAATAAAAAATCAGTATATTTAAATTACATAAGGCATAATAAACACTCATTTACATTATAATTTTAAAAATTACAGTTATGAGAATTTTATGTTTTTTATTTCTAGCATTTATGGTACAGTCATGTGCCACAAAAAAGTACACCAAAGCTTACTTGCTTCCTGATGGAATAAAATCTGCAACTGAAGAAATTTTTATCGTTAAAAACAATCAGAAAAAACTATTGCAGAAAAAAGAAATCACTTTTAAAAACGGTCGTATCAAACATTCCAAAACGTTTGATTCATCGGGCAATCTGCTGCAGGAAACCAACAAAAAAATGTGGTTTACCGAAGAACTGTACCCAAACAAAGAAACGCTTTACCGTAAAACCCGCTGGAAACCTAACCGTCGTGAACGCATTAGTACATACTTAAAAAAACAAGACAAAAAAAGCGAAAGCATCTATCATTACAATAAAAATGGATCTATCAATAAAATAGTCGATAATTTTTCGACTTTTCAAACACAGCATTTTTATTATACCGATAATGAATTATCTAAAATTGAAACAACTTCAAAAGACGGTAAAATTATTGACAAAATTTCAATAGACTGTAAAGAAAAAGATACTAAAGGAACCTGTTTAAAACAGATCAGAACATCAACCAAAAAAGGTACTAAAGAAGAAATCATGATTAAAGCTGTTTATGATTAATGGCTAAAAAACGCAATTAACTGCTTTTAATTAATCAAAGTTATTTTCTTGTAAGTAAATTGTTTTAATTTTAATTAAATATAGTAATATCTTTGCGCTATGCAAAATGAACATCAAATAT
>JBEBXJ010000167.1:0-3419 GCA_040391685.1 Paenimyroides baculatum | reverse complement strand
GTAGAAACGGATCTTTAAATGACGAATTATATTTTTACGTAAAGCAGAAAGATAGTGACAAATCATACTATATGAGATTTTTCTCGTTTAATAAAGACAAGCAAACGTTCCCGTATTTAAAGATTTTGGCTCCTAAAAATGAAAAATTCATTAGTTATATTGACAAACTTTGTGATAAAAAATCAGTAGAATACAAAGAATACAAAAAAGGAGAAGAGGAAGTTATGAAAGAAGTTTCGGGTTATTTAAAAGAGAATAGAAAGCTTTCAATAGTAGATGCTCGCTCTATAGCTTATAATGCAAAATATCGTTATATGTTTTCTTATATAGGTAAAAAATTAGAACAGTTTTCAAGCTAATTCTTCGCTTTGTTTTTAATTTCATAAATTAGAAGTATGAAAACAGCTTTAATACAATTCGATACCATTTGGGAAAATAAACAAGCAAATTTGGAGTTTGTTCAAAATAAAATCTTGAGCTTATCTGATGATGTTGACATTGTAGTATTACCCGAAATGTTTACCACCGGTTTTACAATGAACCCTGAAATTGTTTCCGAAGAAGAACAAGGCGAAACGTTAAAAATTGTTCAAAAATTAGCTTCAGCTAAACAAACTGCTATTACAGGAAGCTGGGTGGTAAAAGAAGATGGTGATTACTACAACCGCTTGTTTTTCGTGTTTCCCGATGGATCTTACAAAACATATAATAAACGTCATTTGTTTACGTTGGCTGGCGAAGAAAAAGTATATAAGCCAGGCAATGAAAAATTAATTGTTAATTATAAAGGCTGGAACATTTGTTTATTGGTTTGTTATGATTTGCGTTTTCCGGTTTATTCGCGTATTGTAAATCAAAATTATGATTTGTTGGTTTACGTGGCATCGTGGCCCGACCGACGAATTGATGCGTGGGATGCGTTGCTGAAAGCTCGTGCCATTGAAAATATGAGTTACGTTGTGGCAGTGAATCGTTGTGGAATTGATCCAAATGGAGTGGAATATTCAGGACATTCACAAGTTATTGATTTTATGGGGAAACATGTTGTTGAGCCATTGGTTAACGAACAAATCTCAATAACAGAGCTAGGAAAAGATCCTTTGGAAATAGCCCGACAAAAATTTGCTTTTTTAAATGACGCAGATGATTTCGAGATAAAATAAGACCTTTCAGATATCTGAAAGGTCTTTAGTTTTATGGCATAACCAGCGTTTCGTTTAATTCCCAATTGGCTCTAATGTCAAACTCTTTCTGAAAGTGGATCACTTTTTCAGATTGGCGTTTTTCAAGATAACTTCCGGTGTCCCACTGTTTGTTTCCGTTAGCATCTTCAATAATCCTGATAAAATACTTATCGGGTTCAATGGCTCGGAATTCAATCGAGCTCTCTTCGGTTATATACAGGTAGTCATACAGTTTTTCGTCCTTCGTCAGCAATTCAAAAATAATAGGATAATTAACTGTGCCCGAAAGTGTAAAGGCAATGTTTCCATAATCTGTTAACTTACCTGTTTGAAAACGCTGAGCTATTTCGGTTTTTAAAGCAGTATCGTAAAAATCGGTAACGCTGTTTGGTTTTAAAAATACGGTGTATTTTTCATCTTCCACCTTATCAAACAGAACTTTTACTTTATTGTTTAGGCTATCTAACTTTATAGTAAACGGAATTTGAACAGAATCTCTTCCTATTACCTGAATTAAATCATTAGAAATTGTTTTAAAAGGTGTATTTGTTGTAAAGGCGATGGTATCTCTAAATTGAATGGCTCCGCTTTTAGTAAATTTAATTTGTAGGGTGTCAATTGGTTTTAATGTTCTTTGATTTACGGTATGAATTTTCTCGTAACTATCGGTCTTAAATTTAAACCGAAGCGAATCATACTTTTCCAAAGGCGTAAAAATAAAGATCGAATCTTTTCCCGGAACTTTATGAATGCGCGATGCAATAGGTTTGTTATTACCCAGAGCGGTTACTTTTAAGTTTTTTGTATCGCCTTCGTAGGCAGCAAGCCATTTGTTCTGACTCACCATTGCCGGGCGGTAAGCGGTTGTTTGTTTTATTTCGTTAAATAGTTTTACGCTGAAAACACTGTCTGTAGGTAAGGTAATTGGTTTTGGATAAAAGCCTATTTTGTCTGATTTTGGATCGAATTTATAATTACTGCTTTTTTCCTGTAAGGCAACCAGATAGTAGCTGCCACTTTTTAGATTTTCCAAATTTGCCATTGTAACGCTGTCTTTTGCACTTGCAACGTATAATGGCTTTTTCTTGTAAATGGTAGAATCATTAAAACCTTCGGCTTCATATAAAAGTACATTTACAGAACCTTTTGATTTTTTATTGTAAGCATCTTCAAAAGTAGTGGTAAGCTTTAACGAATCGATATAATCCCCGGTAGAAAAAACGTATTTATAGTTGGTGTATGGATTTCCTTCGTTATTGTCCTGAATACTTTCTCCAAAATTAAAGCTGTATGTGGTATTTGCTTTAAGCGTATCGTAAATTTTAATCTTTATAAATTTGCTGGGATAGCCCATTGGTGTAATTTCGGGCTGTGTATCCATTGGCGGCGAAATAATCAACTGCTGGTTTACTTTTTTCAGCTTAACATATTCGTCAAAATTTATCTGAATGGTTTTTTCTTTGAAATGCGTACTGAAATTTTCCGGTTTGGTAGATAAAATCACCGGAGCCAGCGTGTCTTTCAAACCGCCGGTAATGGTGCCACGTTTTGCACAGTTGGTAAACAGTACTAAAGTAAGTATCAATAAAAAACTAAAATATCTTAAAAATCTCATCAACTTAATTTTACCCTGCAAAGTAACTATTTTTATTTGATTTTTTCAGCGTGTATATGCCATTGTTAATATGCTTATTTTGTTAGTTGAATTTTTAAGGATGCACTTACCTGCAATTTCTAAAGTAGATCCTGTAGTCATTACATCATCAATAAGTAAAATGTTTTTATTTTTTAAATGGATATACTTTGGGTTCACAGAAAATTCGGTTTTACTTTCTGCACGTTGCCAAATGTTTTTACGTGTTTGTGTTTTGGTTTTTGTGATTTTAATAAGGTAATCTTTATAAAACGGAATCTTCAGTTGTTTGCTTAATCCGTTTCCAAAACCGTCAAGCTGGTTGTAACCGCGTTTTTTCTCTTTCGATTTATGTAGCGGAATGCATACAATAGCATCTGCCCAATTAAAAACAGCATGATTTTTTAAATGTTGTAAGGTTAACGTAGCAAAGAACACAGAAATCCTCTGCTGATTTTTATATTTAAGCTCGTGTAGTAATTTTTGTACGATACTGTTTTCAGAAAAATACAAAGTAGCCAAACAATGTTCAACCAAAAGTTTGCCATAAAAACGGCGTTTCATTTCGGTATTGTTGTTTACGGCTGGCGGAATAAAATCCA
>JBEBXJ010000166.1:0-3471 GCA_040391685.1 Paenimyroides baculatum | reverse complement strand
TCTGCTTTAAATCTGCGGGCATTTCATCGTCGAACATCAATACTTCTGCCGATGCCTTTATTGCCGTAATAGGTGTTTTAAGTTCGTGTGCAACGGTATCTAAAAAGTCATCTTTTTGCTGATCTTTCAATACCAGCTCTTCATTTGCCGATTTTAAATCTTGTGTCAGCTGTGTTAGTTCATCTGATTTTTCTTTCAGAAATTTATTGGTACTTATGGTTTCTTTGCTTTCTTCCAGAATCTTTAAAATTTCCGAAAGGCTAACCGGCTGTTCTTTAACCACATTACTTATTAATATTTTAGACGACGTACTACCTATGATTCCTGTAAGCAGTTTTTCTGAAAAGTTTACAAATCGGGCATCTGCCTTAACGGTGCTTTTTGGAATTTTGTTCTTGGAGAAAAACAAATTTATGGCGCGGTTTGTTTTTTCGGATCCTAAAAATCGTTCTAAAACATTGCGAATATCTGCTACATAGGCTTCACCTTTCCAAACATAAGCCGTTTCTGAAAACAAGGCAAAGTCGTTGGAGTTCGATACAAAAAGTTCAGCATAATTTCGTTCGCGGTAACTTCCTTTCACATACACAGAACCAACAAGATACATAACCACATTCACCGTCATACTCCAGAAAAAAGCGTTGGTTGTAGGCGTTAAAAAGTTTAATCCGAACAAATTGTAAGGTTTTAAAAGCGTGATACCAAACGGACCGTTTTCAGTGAAATGATGGTTGCTAAAAATGGCATCGCAAATAAACGGAACAATTAAGGTATAAACCACCACTAAAAATCCGAAGCAGATTCCTAAAATTGCACCTACCGAATTTCCTCTTGTCCAGAACATTCCTATGAAAAAAGCCGGAGCCAATTGCGCAATTATTACGAATGAAATGTATCCGATAGAAAATAAAGTGATCTCGATTGAAAAATTGAAATAGAAGATATAAGCCAGAATAATCAACATAAAAATTGAAAAACGACGGATGTTTTTAATGTATTTCGTATTTTTTTCGGGATTGTTTTTGTTGAATGTTTCCAGAAATCCGTACGGAATAATCAGCGAGTTACTAACCATATTCGATAATGCTACGGTTGAAACGACAACCATTGAAATTACTGCCGATAATCCACCAATAAAAACCAATAATGCCAACCAGAATGAATCGTATTTTAAGGGCAATAACAACGTGTAATAATCGGGGTTTATTGCCGATAAATCGAAGTTGAGATTTCCTGCCCACGCAATATAAATCACAAACAGATTAAACAATAAAAGATACAACGGAAACAACCAAATAGCTGTTTTAAGATGATATTCGCGATCGTTTGAAACTACACTCATTTGAAACTGACGCGGCAGCAGAAAAATAGCAATAAACGAAATGGCGATCATGTAAAACATGTTCACCCCTTCTGTTAAACTACTTATGGTACTTAATTTATAAACATCGAACGAGGAATTTGCCTGCTGAAACAGATCGGTAGTTCCATCGTAAATGAAAAAGGTTACATAAACGCCAATTACAATGAAAATCAATAATTTAACTAATGATTCTATTGCTACGATAAAAACAATTCCGCGGCGTTTATCAGTAGTATCGGTAGTTTGTGTTCCGAAAAAAGTAGCAAAAAGTGCAATTAAAACAGATATGTAAAAAGTGGTATCTTCAAAAAGGAAAATCCGTTTAACATTGGTTTCGTTCGTAATAATCTGAAAGGTTTCCGATATCGCTTTTAGCTGTAACGATATATACGGAATAATTCCCAACAAACAGATTACGGTTACCAATGCGCCAATGAACCGGTGATTTCCGTAACGAAGCGCAATAAAATCGGCTATTGACGATATTTTTTGATACTTTACAATTCGTAGGATTTTTCGTAAGACATAAACCCACAAAGGTGCTGCAATTACAGGTCCTAAATAAGTTGTAAGAAAACTAATGCCGCTTGTTGCTGCAATACCCACGCTTCCGTAATAAGTCCAGGCTGAACAATAAACACCCAATGAAAGACTGTAAACATACGGGTTGTTTACCCATTTGCTGTTAACGTTTTTATCGGACCATAAGGCAATTAAAAATAAAACGCCAAAATAAACCAATATGATTATGACCAGTAAATAGTTACTCATAATATTTTTTTAGCGTGTAATAAGACCATACAATTACCAATAACCAAATAACAAAAATGGCTAAATAAAAGACCGGAATTCCTAAAACGGCTGCTTTGTGATTAAACATAAAAATCATTGGCACGTTAAGTACCATAAGCAGAAATAGTGAAATTAAAAGGAATTTTTGTTTGTGTCTTTTTTTCATGGAACTAAATATAAAACAATTTACAATTCAATTCTAACAGATGCGGTTATTTTATAAACATAAAGAAAGAACAGTACAAATGCACTGTTCTTCTTCTGAAAAAAATTAATACTAACGCTTACACTTACAGTTTTTTATCACTGTACTCGTTGGATAAAGCATAGTATCCAAAAACAATTAAACCTAACGTAATTAACGGCATTAAAACAAACAGGATGATGATTCCAAAAACAACTCCGTCTTGTGTGCCCGACATTAAACGCGGATAACCAAACTGAATCATAAGATACGCTGTTACAACGCCTAATAATATCCAGACAATTCCTAATATTCTTTTTATTGCTTCCATAACATTCTATTTATCAGTGTATTTAGTAACTTTTTTATTGATATAGATGAATCCGATGACGAAACTTATTGCTCCAACAATTATCGGATACCATAATCCTTCGAGGAAAAATTCTGCATTACCTGTTTTTTGCGCATTTGCCACGAAATAGGTTGATATTGCCGGTAATAATCCTCCGAAAATTCCGTTTCCGATGTGGTAAGGTAATGACATGGATGTGTATCTAATTTTAACCGGGAACATTTCAACCAAAAATGCTGCAATTGGACCGTAAACCATTGTTACAAAGAATACTTGAATGAATACTAAAAATACGAGTTTCCATTTGATTGAACTTGTAATTAAAACCGATTTTTTAACCTGTTTGTCAACATCGCCGGCTTCGGTTAGTTTCGCCACTCCATCTTTTAAATGGACCGTTGTTGTTTCGCTGTATTCCGTTCCATCGGTATAAAACTTTTTCACTTTATAGATCGAATCAGAAATGGCGTTTGTTGTTTTAATTTCTGCCGATGCAATTCGTTTGTCAACCATTTCGGTTTTAATATTGGTATCGGTACTTGCATACATTGCTCGATAAATTGGTCTGTACGATAAAATTGCGATCAACATACCAGCCAATAATATAGGTTTTCGTCCTATTTTATCACTCAACCATCCAAAGAAAACAAAGAAAGGTGTTCCCAAGAGCAGTGCAATACCGAGCAATCCATCTACTTGATTAGAATCGACAAACATCACCGTTTTTATGTAACTCATGGCGTAAAACTGACCCGTGTACCAAATTACACCCTGACCCAT
>JBEBXJ010000165.1:0-3483 GCA_040391685.1 Paenimyroides baculatum | reverse complement strand
GAACCGGTTGCTGCAGATGCTAAAACAAAAGCGGTAAAGTTTGAAAAACCAGCTCCAAAATCGGCAGTAAAATTAATCAGTCCGGATAATTTAGACGAGTTGATTAACTTATTACACAACGAAGCTAAAGTAATCTAAAATTTTAAACGCCTGTCATTTTGAGCTTGTCGAGAAATCTTTAAAAGATTCTTCCTTCAGCTTGTACTGAGCTTGTCGAAGTATCAGAATGACAAAACTAAGTCTCAATTATAATTAAAAAATAAACGAAAATGTCAGTTTTAATATATACAGAGTTTGCAGAAGGTAAATTTAAAAAAGTAGCTTTAGAATTAGCTTCTTATGCAAAAAAAGTAGCAGAATCATTAGGAACAACAGTTACGGCAGTTACAGTTAATGCAGGTGATGTTTCTGAATTAGGAAAATACGGTGTTGATAAAGTACTAAAAGTAACAGATAGTAAATTAGACAAGTTTAACGCAAAAGCCTATGCCGATGTTGTTAAACAAGCAGCACAAAAAGAAGGAGCAAAAGTGGTGGTTTTATCATCAACTACCGATTCTTTGTACTTGGCACCAATCGTTGCAGTTGGGTTAGATGCAGGTTATGCTTCAAACGTTGTGGCTTTGCCCGTTTCAACAAGCCCGTTTCAAGTTAAACGTAACGCTTTTTCAAGTAAAGGTTTTAACGTTACAGAATTAACTTCAGATGTAAAAGTATTGGCATTGGCTAAAAACTCGTTTGGTTTGGCTGAAGTATCTGGTGCTACAACGACAGAAGATTTCGCAGTAACTTTGAACGATGCCGATTTTAACATCCACATTCAAAGTCAGGAAAAAGCATCAGGTCAGGTTTCTATTGCCGATGCTGAAATTGTAGTTTCTGGTGGTCGTGGGTTAAAAGGACCTGAAAACTGGGGAATGATCGAAGAGTTGGCTGGCGTTTTAGGTGCAGCAACAGCTTGTTCAAAACCGGTGTCGGATTTAGATTGGAGACCACACTCTGAACACGTTGGACAAACAGGAAAACCTGTAGCATCAAACTTATATATTGCAGTTGGTATTTCTGGTGCAATTCAGCACATTGCGGGTATCAACGCCTCTAAAGTAAAAGTAGTAATCAATTCAGATCCGGAAGCTCCTTTCTTTAAAGTTGCCGATTACGGAATTGTTGGTGATGCATTCCAAATCCTACCTGAATTAACTAAAAAGTTAAAAGAATTCAAGGCAAATAATAACTAAAATTTTCTTTGCCTGAATATAGAAAACAGCCGTAATTTTTTACGGCTGTTTTTTTGTAAATTTGTTAATGAAAAATAAATTACTATCAGGAAATCTGTATCAAATATATTTAAAATAAGTCGCCACTTCGTAGCGTAACTCAGTGAATTGTATCGAGAAGTCTTCAAAAAGTATAGGTTCTCGACAAGCTCGAACTGACGAATAGCCGTTATGTTTGGTATAAATTTCCCGACAATTATTAAAAATGTACAATATAGATTTATGAAAAAATACTCTTTCTTTTTAATCATTTCTTTTCTTTTAATTTCTTGTTATGATAAAACATCTACTAATCCAAATGAAGTTTACCAATTGTGGACTGGGATAAAACCTTCAAAAGAAATAAAAGTAATTAATGGTGAATATTGGGAATCGGGACATTGGACAAAAGAATATATATTGTTTTTGGAATTAGAAGCTGATAAATCTTTTTGGAAGAAATTTAAAAAAGAAAATAATCTAGTTGTTGATACCATAAAGAATGAGATTATAACATCAGAACAGCCAGAATGGTTTACACCTTCTAAAAATTCAATAAAATATAGGATAAATGATAATTTTGATCAGGGCTCACGGTATTATGAAGATTTAACAGATAATAAAATTTATATCTATGAAATTCAACTTTAAAATTAGTATTTTATTTTTCTTTTCTGTGATGTTTCTGTCTTGTATTTCTAATAACTCAAAGGGTAAAGATGATTATCAACTAACTGAAAATGTAAATACTTATAAGAAACAATTGGAAGAAATTGAAATTTTAAAAAAATTGATGACTGAATATATGAATCTTGCTGAACCTTCATATACGGAGGAAGATATCGAAAGATGCGAATTGATTTTAACTGAATTTATTCAAAATATCGATAAAACAACAACTAAAGAAGACGGATTAAAAATTGTTCAGTCAACAATATTACAACTTAATGAGTTAAATGAAAAATGTGATTTTGATTTAATTGAAACTAATGAAAGAGAGCAAATAGCAGAAATCATTATCGGAGCAGGAAATCGAAAAGGATATAATGCTTTAAACGAAGATATTACAGAAGAGTGGCGTGAATGGTAGTATATTTAAAAAGTTATAAACATATGTTTTTTCTTACCCTATTAAGATTTGTTAAACCTTGTAGGTTTGTATCAAAAAAAATCCCAATCAAAATTCTACCCTAAATAAACCCTGTTAAAATTAAAAATGTATCTTTGTTTAATAGCGTTTTTTGGCTATTTTTATCAATATGAGTTTAGTAAAATTAACAATAAAAGGAATATCATACAGTCATACGCAGAACGGAGCTTATGCTTTGATTTTGAATGAAGTAGATGGCGAGCGCAAACTGCCAATCGTAATTGGTGCGTTTGAAGCTCAGGCAATTGCCATTGCCATTGAAGAAGATTTAAAACCACCGCGCCCGTTAACACACGATTTGTTTAAAACATTTTGCGACCGTTTTGATATCGTAGTAAAACAGGTAATTATCCATAAGTTGGTAGACGGCGTTTTCTTCTCAAGCATTATCTGTGAACGCGACGGTATCGAGGAAATTATCGATGCACGCACGTCTGATGCCATTTCATTGGCATTACGATTTGATGCGCCTATTTTTACTTATCAGAATATTCTGGATAAAGCAGGTATTTACCTTCGAGAACAGGAAGAAGCAGATGCCAAAGACGAAGAATATGATGACGAGGATGATTTCAATGACGACGAAGATGACGATAATGATGAAGAATTAAGCGATGTTATTGATGAATTTTTAAATATTGTTCCTGTTGAAAAAGGAAATGAGTTTGCTGATTATTCGCTTCAGGAATTAAACGATATGTTGGAAATGGCAGTAATGAACGAAGATTACGAAAAAGCAGCTCGTTTACGTGATGAACTTTCAAAAAGAAACCTTTAAAAAATGAAACAGTATTTAGATTTAGTTAAGCACGTTTTAAAAGAAGGTGTTCAAAAAGGTGACAGAACAGGAACAGGAACTAAAAGCGTTTTTGGTTACCAGATGCGTTTTGATTTAGCCGAAGGTTTCCCAATGGTTACAACCAAAAAAGTCCATTTAAAATCAATCATTCACGAATTACTTTGGTTTTTAAAAGGCGATACGAATATAGGTTATTTAAAAGAAAACGGCGTTCGAATTTGGGACGAATGGGCGAATGAAAACGGCGATTTAGGACCAATTTACGGTTATCAGTGGCG
>JBEBXJ010000164.1:0-3511 GCA_040391685.1 Paenimyroides baculatum | reverse complement strand
GCCATTCCGGTGTATTGAACAATATCCGACTGAAAGATCTGCTTACCCGAAAGTAACGGATAAAAGTAAGCTAAAGCAACAACTATAAAACCTAATATTGCTAGAATATGAGGCACATAGTTTTTAAAATTTTTCATAGTACATAAATTTGCTGTTAAATGTACTTATAATTTAGGAAACAGTAAAAAAAAAGTCTTGCATTGCAAGACTTAATTCCTATTTTATTTCCTCGAAATCGATGTATTCACCAACTTTCTTTTTTTCTTTTGGGATTTTATTTTGTTTTAATTCGCTTTCAAAATCGGGTTGTTGGGTTTGTTTATTGTACTGATTTTGATAGGCTTGTTGTTGCTTTTGGAAATTCTCTGATACCTTGCTTACTGCTTTATTCAATAAATAAGGCGCAAGTAATTTAAAGGCAAACTTAAATAAATAGTAAACCAATACAATAATTAAAACAGTTTTTATAAAATTTAGAAAAGACGCGTGGTCCATTTTTAATTGTTTTTAAGATAATGTTCAAATATATTTATTTTTAAATAAACGAATTCTTATAGAAATCTTAAAATATTGTAATTATTTTCTGCGATTTTCGTGTTCTTGTCTTCTCCAACTTTCATAACCGCCTGCTAGTATTGATACATTTTTGAATCCTATTGATTTTAGTCTTTCAAGTGCTTCATTACTTCTTTCACCAGACTGACAGAATAATATGATTTCTTTATCTTTATCTACATTTTCAAATGTTTTTCGAAAATCATCATTATGAACATTTACATTGATAAATACTAAATATTAAAACGATTTTTTTCATGATTAAAATTTATTGATTATGACAAATATCAGAATTATATTAATAATTGATACTTAATTTTATAAAAATGTTTAAATATGAGTTCTTTAATAGTAAAATACAATGTCCCGGGACCCAGATATACAAGTTATCCAACAGTTCCTTTTTGGAATGAGCAGGCATTTACACAAAAGGAATGGATATCACAATTAAGTAAAAATTTTAAAATAAGCAATTCAAAAGAAGGTATTTCTATCTACATTCATTTACCGTATTGCGAAAGTTTGTGTACTTTTTGTGGCTGCCATAAATATATTACTAAAAGACATGAAGTAGAAGAGCCATATATTAACGCTGTTTTACTTGAATGGCAACTGTACTTAAATATTTTTCAAGAGAAACCCATAATTAAAGAACTTCATTTAGGCGGTGGTACACCTACGTTTTTCAGCAGTAAAGAACTTAAAAGACTTATAGATGGTATTTTTAGTGATGCAATAAAACATGAAAGTATTGAACTTAGTTTTGAAGGACATCCAAATAATACCACACAAGAACATTTACAAACGTTATATGATTTAGGCTTTAGAAGAGTTAGTTTTGGTGTGCAGGATTATGATGAAAAGGTTCAAAAAGCAATTCATAGGATGCAACCTTTTGATAAAGTAGCTACTGTAACTAAAATGGCTCGTGAAATAGGTTATAAATCTGTATCGCACGATATTATTTACGGTTTACCTTTCCAAACTGTCGAAACGATCATTAATACGGTTAACAAAACTGCAGAACTAATGCCAGACCGAATTTCTTTTTATTCGTATGCACATGTTCCTTGGATTAAAGGGAATGGTCAGCGGGGGTTTAAAGACGAAGATCTACCTAAAAACGACCAAAAGCGGTTGTTGTATGAATTAGGAAGAAATTCATTACAAGAAAAAGGATATGAAGAAATAGGCATGGATCATTTTGCTAAAAATACCGATGATTTGTATAAATCTTTTAAGAATAAATTATTGCACAGAAATTTTATGGGTTATACACCTTTTAAAACAACTGTATTAATTGGTTTAGGAGCATCGGCTATAAGCGATTGCGAAACAGCTTTTGCACAAAACGAAAAAGATATCAAGCAATATATCAATCTGTTACAAAACAATGAACTAACAGTAGGTAAGGGGCATATCTTATCTAACGAAGATTTAATTTTAAGAAATACCATATCGGATATTATCTGCAAATTTAAAGTCAATTTAACTTTAGTTTATCCAATCATCACAAAAGACGCACTATTAGATAGATTATCAGAATTTTTAAAAGATGAACTAATATTTATTAAAAACGATACTTTGGTTGTTACCGATTTAGGCAAAGCATTTGTACGAAATATTTGTATGGCTTTTGATGAATATTTAATCGAGAGCGATCCTAAAAAACAACTTTTTTCAATGACTATTTAACAAAACAGCCTTTAGAATTCTAAAGGCTGTTTTGTTATTTTACGAAATCAGATAAATATAAAAAGCGTTCTTTTAATTTGCCATTTTCACAAATTGTTCCGCGCTCTAAAATTCCATCTTTATCGTTATTAAAAAAAGCAGAAATAATATGTTCTATAAACATTTCGCCAAATCCTTCACTGGCATCTTTAGGCAACTCGCAAGGTAAATTGTCAACCGCCATAACAACTACTGCTGCCGGATGATCTACTGGTACTTCTTTGTTTTCGCGAGGATAATATCCATAAATGGGATCTGCTATCGTTGAAATGCGAATGGTACTGTCTATAGGTCCGTTAATATCACAAGAAATATCTGCAACAACCTTAAGGGTATTATTTGCATTGTTCAACATTTCTTTGGTTAATATTTTTGGAGATCCTTCTTTATAAAAATGTCCGGCAATAAAAATATCTGCTGCTTTAGAAAATTTTTCAAAATCGCTTTCGTAGTCTAAAGGATTCTTTTTGAAATCGGCAGAAGAACCTTGTGATCCGTCAATTTTTCTATAATAATCTTCTACATGAATATGTACGTAAACAGGTTCATCAAATTCTTTAGTTAAAAATTTTTCAACAGAAACCTCTTTCATTTTCATTCCGTCTAAAATTTCCTTAGCACCTAAGCCAACTTTTCCTTTACCTGTTAAAACAACTTTAATAGGAGGAAGGTAGACCTTGTTTAAGCGTTCAATTAAATCTTTTTGCGATTTTAATTCTTCTGCTTTTTTTAAATTGAATAATTCAAATTTAATTCCAAAGGCTCTAAAAGCATTATAAGCACCAACAATACCGGCATAGCGACCAAAACCAATTAAACGTGTTCCGTTTGCATCAACCAATGTTTCATGATCTATTAATCTGATGTTTTTTTCTAAACAGGCTTGTAGCAGCTTTTTATTATATAGCTGTTTTTTAATGGTATGCGAAAAAAAGAAATATGTTTTATTAGGAATTAGTTGCTCTATTGGAACTTCTTTTACTCCAAAAAGCACATCGCAATCAGTCATGTCATCACTTACTTCAAATCCTAAAGCTTGGTATTCTTCGTCTTTGAACACACGTATTGGTGAGCGTTCTACTTTAAAGGTTGCTGTGGGATATGTATTTTTAACTGATAGTAATTCTTGTGGTGAAAAAACAACGCGTTTGTCTGGTGGAGTTTTACCTTCGCGGATAATTCCAAATTTCATATATCTTTACTTTTAGGATTAGCGAATATA
>JBEBXJ010000163.1:0-3650 GCA_040391685.1 Paenimyroides baculatum | reverse complement strand
AACAATAAATAACTTTGCAAATATACAAATTTTATTTAAGTAATTGATTTTTTTGGTTATTTCTGAATATTATAAGTATATTTATAAAATTAACACAATCATTTATTAACCTAATAAACCATACAAGATGAAAAAGATTTTAGTACCTACTGATTTTTCTGAACAAGCACATATTGCCTTAAGAGCTGCTGCTGGTATTGCAAGAAAATCGAACGCTGAAATTATTTTATTACATATAATTGATTTGCCGCATGAAACCATGGACATGATTAAGCCTGGTTACGACCTGCCTGAAATCATGTTTTTTAAGGAACATGCCGAAGCCAAATTATCACAAACATCGCTATCTGAAGAATTAAGCGGGCTAAACGTATCGCAGATCTTAAAACTGGGACGTACTTTTGACGAAGTTACCGAAGTGGCAAAAGCCAACAATATTGACTTAATTGTCATGGGATCGCACGGTGCCAGCGGGTTTAAGGAATTATTCATCGGATCGAACACTGAAAAAGTAATCCGTACTTCTGAAATTCCGGTTTTGGCAATTAAAGGATCGGAAACCGAAGTAAGTTTTAATAAGGTTATTTTTGCGAACGATTTTACGGAAGAAACCGCAAAAGGCTTTCAAAAAATTGTTGATTTCTTAAAACTGAACGGCTCAAATCCGCATTTTTTAATGGTTAATACACCTAACAATTTTAAACCAACGCATGTGGCTGAAGAAATGGCACACGACTTTTTAAAACAATATAATTTAGATGATTACGAATTTTCTATCTACAACGATTTAGATATTGAAAAAGGTATTTTAAATTTTGCCGAACGTATTAATGCCGATTTAATTGCCATGGGAACCCACGGAAGAAAAGGCTTTTCCAGACTTTTAAACGGTAGTATCAGCGAAGATTTAATGAACCATTCGCCACGATCGATCATTACTTTTAAATTATAGCATAAAAAATCGCCCAATCGGGCGATTTTTACTTTTTAATAATCTTCTCTGTTTTTTGAACTATTCCTTTTTCATTCTGGACGGATAAATAATAAACACCTTCTGTTAAATTGTTTATGTCTATTGAAATTACATTACCTGATGCATGCTCTACTACTTTAACTACTTTGCCTGAAATATCATAAACAATAAATTTACAGTTCATTTGCGGCACCGATTCCAGATTGACATTTACAATATTTTTAACAGGATTTGGGAATACTGTTACTTTACTAAACTCATGCGTTGTTATAGAAAGTTTGGCATTGTGAAAATAGGCTTCGTCTCCATTGGCATTTGTTATTTTCAATTGTTTGGTTGATGAATTTATGTCTGTTACTTCATATTGAAATACCGCATTAGGTTGAGGCACCTGAAAAACACCGTAAAATTTAGCCAAGAAATCAGAATTATCGTTACCCAATTGTTTATTACAATTGTTCATTGCCAGACAAACCATATCGTCTGCCTCAAATTTATTATTAGGTAGAAAATCAATTCCTTGTAAAGTGCAACTTGTGCAATAATATAAATGAATAGCATTTGTGTTGTATGAAAACTCACTCATGTTAACTTCCCAATCTGTTCTTTCTTGATTTACAGGCGCTAAATAATCCACACTATTGAGTACAACTTTGAAAATATACCACTGATTATTTTTCAACTCATCTTCCTGAGTTTGTGCAACAATACTAAAAGGTATCGCAAAGCTTAAAACTATAGTATAAAGTAACTTTTTCATCATAAGATTTCATTTTTGATTCCTTATAAAGATACAATAATATTTTAAACAAAAGGTTGGACTTTCGTTCAACCTTTTAACATTCAATCTTTTATATTATCTCATTTTCTGCAACCAATTGCGCATTGAAACTTCTTCGTTAATAATGTTTCGCAATTCAACAATAGACACACGGTCTTGCTGCATGGTATCGCGGTGGCGAATGGTTACGGTTTTATCTTCTAATGTTTGGTGGTCAACCGTGATACAAAACGGCGTTCCCAATGCATCTTGGCGACGGTAACGGCGACCAACTGCGTCTTTTTCATCGTAAGCTACGTTGAAATCCCATTTCAACTCTTCAATGATTTCTCGTGCAACTTCTGGTAATCTGTCTTTTTTAACCAATGGCAACACAGCTGCTTTTGTTGGCGCTAAAACACTCGGTAATTTTAAAACGGTACGCGTTGATCCGTCTTCCAATGTTTCTTCTTGTAACGATTTTGAGAAAACCGATAAAAACATACGGTCCAATCCTACCGATGTTTCTACAACATACGGAACGTAAGATGAATTTGTTTCGTTATCGAAAAACTGCAGTTTTTTACCTGAATGTTGTTCGTGTGCCTTTAAATCGAAATCGGTCCTTGAATGGATTCCTTCCAATTCTTTAAATCCGAATGGGAAATTAAATTCGATATCTGCCGCTGCGTTTGCGTAATGCGCCAATTTTTCGTGGTCGTGGAAACGATAATTTTCTTTCCCTAAACCTAAAGACAAATGCCATTTTAAACGGGTTTCTTTCCAATACTCGTAATAGGTCATTTCTTCGCCCGGTTTTACGAAAAACTGCATTTCCATTTGTTCGAACTCACGCATACGGAAAATAAACTGGCGTGCCACAATCTCGTTACGGAATGCCTTTCCCGTTTGTGCAATACCAAACGGAATTTTCATACGTCCGGTTTTTTGAACGTTTAAAAAGTTCACAAAAATTCCCTGTGCGGTTTCGGGACGCAAATACAAATCCATCGCCGTATCTGCCGAAGCTCCTAATTTTGTTCCGAACATTAAGTTGAATTGACGAACATCAGTCCAGTTTTTAGAACCTGTTTCCGGATCGGCAATTCCCAATTCTTCAATCAAGGCTTTTACATCTTCCAAATTGCCCGAATCTAAGCCAGACGCCATTCGTTCTAAAATTTCTTTCTTTTTTGAAAGATATTCTACAACGCGTGGATTGGTTGCAATGAACTGTTCTTCATCAAAAGCATCGCCAAAACGACCTTTTGCTTTTTCGATCTCTTTTTGAGCCTTCTGCCACAATTTCTCGCAGTAATCTTCGATCAAAACATCGGCTCTATATCTTTTTTTAGAATCTTTATTGTCAATTAACGGATCGTTAAAAGCATCAACGTGACCTGAAGCTTTCCACGTGGTTGGATGCATAAAGATCGATGCATCGATCCCCACAATATTTTCGTGCATCTGTACCATTGATTTCCACCAGTACTCACGAATATTCTTTTTTAATTCTACTCCGTTTTGCGCGTAATCGTAAACAGCGCTTAAACCATCGTAAATTTCGCTCGATGGAAAAATATATCCATACTCTTTTGCATGCGAAATTACATTTTTAAAAATGTCTTCTTGTTTTGCCATAGTGCAAAAATACTAAAATTGCAGTTTGTTAAAGTTTGTAAAACAAATAGTTGAACAATATTTTTTTTTTATTGTATATTAACGCAAAGGTACATAAAACTTGTTGGTAATGTGGGCAATTATCGATGTTTTTGATTTATTTTATCCGCATCTTTGTTATGGTTGCGATGAAGTTCTGCATGGCAGGAATGATATTCTGTGTAGCAATTGTTTGATTGGTTTGGATTTTATTCCGCCAGCCGTAAACAACAATACCGAAATGAAACGCCGTTTTTA
>JBEBXJ010000162.1:0-3651 GCA_040391685.1 Paenimyroides baculatum | reverse complement strand
ACATTTCTTTATTTCTATATAGAGAAAATGACGACTCTCTTTCATTAGTAATTAAGAACGATGAAAACTTATATATTAAGAATCAACAGAATGGTCTAGGGTTAAAGTCTATAATTTCCAGAACCTCTAAAATGAATGGTACTGTTAAAATTAATACTGACGACGGATTCGAGATTTTAATAAACATCCCGCTCAATTAATTTTTTAAATTAAATATGAGCTTGAGTTAAGGATTTTATTTTTAAAAGTCGGCGATTTTATTTTTCTTTTTCGGAATGAAACGAAGGAAAAATGTATCGAAAACAGATTTTTAAAAACAAAAAATATGATACATAACATTGAACAAAGCCAGAATAATTATTTAAATTATTATCGGAAATATTGCACCAAAGAGAATGTATTATCCCCTCGTCAGTTCGAGCCTGTCGAGAACTTATAATTAACAACTTCTCGATACGTTTTTTTAACAAAAAACTACTCGAAGTGACGTCTTATCTACATACAATATCGTATTAAATATACTTTTGGTACAAAGTTCCAGATAGTCATTATTATTTAAAATAAATTTTCAGAAAAAACAAAGATAAAACGGTTGTAAATAATGGCTTTACTGCCGTTTTACCTGTTTTTTTGGTGATATAGTAAAAAGCAAGAAAATGCAACGATTGTTAAAAGTAAGGTTATTAAAAAATTACTTTTGAAACCTGAAAAACAATCATTTTAAAATACTGTATTTCAGATTTCTGCATAGTTTTCATATTGTTCCGTAGCTCACACAGGGTTAATTTTATCATTAAGAATGTGAGTATGGAAACGAAAAAAACAAACAACATTTAAGGTTAAAACTTCAATTCAAATTCCTGTACTCAACAGGCGTTACACCTGTTTTCTGTTTGAATAAACGTGTAAAGTGTTGCGGGTATTTAAAGCCCAATTCATAGGCAATTTCGCTGATAGATTTACTTTGATCAAAAATCCGTTTTTTGGCTACGCTGATTACTTTGGATTGTATGTACTCTTGTGCAGATACGCCTGTTTCTTTCTTGATTAAATCGCCAAAATAATTAGCGGACAGGTTCAGCTCGTCAGCACACCACGAAACAGACGGTAAGCCTATATTTTGCGGTTTGTCCGAAGAAAAATAGCTATCCATTAGTTGCTCAAAGCGTTCTAAAATTCCTTTATTGATGTTATCTCTTGTAATAAATTGACGGTCATAAAAACGGGTACAGTAATTCAAAAACAACTCAATATTTGATACGATTAGCTGCCTACTATGCTTATCAATAGCGTGTTTTAGTTCGTATTCAATTTTTGAAAAACAATCCTGAATAATCTTTCTTTCCTGTTCTGACAAATGCAGAGCTTCATTAACAGCATAAGAGAAAAAATGATAATCGCCTATATTTTTGCCAAGTGATGTACCTGCAATCAAATCAGGGTGGAACACTAACGCTATGCCTTGTGGCTGATAATAATCATCTTTGCTTTCACCGATGACCTGTTGCGGAGCAAGAAATATCAATGTGCCTTCTTCATAGTCATAATTACTCAACCCATAACGCAAATCACCGCAGTATATCTGTTTCAGAAAAACAGTATAAAAACCATAACGCAAGCGTTTAAGCTTTCTTGGTTCGGCTTTATCCAAATGAACTACGCTTACCAATGGGTGTAGTGTTTCATTGTTATTAAAGGCGTTATATTCCTTTATACTATTGAAGCTAATAATATCGTCCATTGCTTAACTCTTTAAATCTGATGAGTACAAATTTACAAAATCAATACTCTTGTTTCATTCTATTGCACCTGAATAAGTGATTTTGGTAGGTAATACAGTAATCGGTATAAGTAACAAGCCGATAATTACCAACAACTTTGCAGTATCAAATAAATTGAGATAATTATATCACGTTGCAATTTATATGTAGTATGATGAATAAAAGGAATTGGATAATGCAAATAGCACTTTTAATATTGATGTTGTCAGTGTCCTGCACACCTGTACAGCAGGACGAAATACATACAGGCATACAATCAAATATAAATCCTGAACGGACACTAATCGTTTATTTATCCCGAACCAATAATACAAAAGCGGTTGCCGCAATTATCCATAAAAATACAGACGGTACATTGGTAGCATTGGAATTGGAAACACCATATCCCGAACACTATAAGACAACAGTAAATCAGGTAGCAAATGAAAATGCAACAGGATACTTACCGCCACTCAAAACAAAGATTGACAGCATACAAAAATACGATGTGGTTTTTATCGGTTTTCCAACTTGGGGTATGCAGTTACCGCCACCAATGAAAAGTTTTTTAAACGAATACGATTTAAACGGTAAAAAAGTAATTCCATTCAATACAAATGGCGGTTACGGTATAGGTAGCAGTTTTCAAACAGTAAAAGAATTATGTCCCAACAGCGAAGTATTAGACGGCTTTACTGTTAAAGGTGGTTCAGAAAGGGACGGAATTTTATTTGTAATGGAGGGAAATAAAGAAGTAGAAGTACAAAAGGAAGTTCAGAAATGGTTACGGAAAATCGGAATAGCAAACTAAAATATCATTCTATGAAAATAATAAATCGGAAATCAATAATACTGTTACTTATAGCAATAGTTGGTATGATAACTAATGTAAATGCACAGCAAAAAATGACAACAGAAAACGCATTAAGCCCAAAAGAGCAAAGCATTATTTCCATTTCAGCACTAACAGCAAAAGGCGATTTGGATAAACTCAAAACAGCATTCAATACAGGGCTGGAAGCAGGTTTGACCGTTAACCAAATAAAAGAAGCATCGGTACACTTATATGCTTACTGCGGGTTTCCCCGAAGCATCAGAGGATTGCAAACCTTTATGCAGGTGCTTGATGAACGCAAAGCAAAAGGCATTAACGATAAGATTGGTAATGATGCTTCAAAGATTGATGAAACAGGCAGTAAATACGAACGAGGTAAAAAGATTTTAGGCGAACTTACTAAAACAGCACAACCCGACACACTTACAGGCTATTCAGCATTTGCCCCTACAATAGACACTTTTTTAAAAGAACATTTGTTTGCAGATATGTTTGAAAGAGATGTGCTAAACTATGTTCAAAGAGAACTAGTAACCATTTCCGTAATAGCTACCATTGGCAGTGCAGAACCTATGTTGCGTTCACATTTAGCTATTTGCCTGAACCTAGGTTTAACACCCGAACAGTTGAATGAATTTGTAAAAATTATCAAATCAACCGTAGGAAAAAAGGAAGCAAAATCAGCACAGAAAATTTTGGACGAAGTAATTAACAGTCGTAAGTCGCAACAAAACGGTTGATAAATTTCCCTCAAAACCTGTCACATTATTACCTTTGAAATTGTCTAACCTGTAAAATCAAAAAATGGACGATTTAAACACATTGAACAAAAAATTATTTCCTTATGCTTACAACATTTTGGGAAATATTGACGACTGCCAAGACGTAATTCAGGACGTTTTGATAAAATTCAATGAAAAAGAGGTTAGTTCAATCTCTAATCAAAATGCGTATTTGATAAAATCGGTCATTAACCAATCCATAAACCTGAAAAAGAAAAATGACAGAGAAAGGCAACAAAAAATCACATTGCCCGAACCAATCGTTACCAATCAA
>JBEBXJ010000161.1:0-3719 GCA_040391685.1 Paenimyroides baculatum | reverse complement strand
ATATTGTATTGTATGTAGATAAGACGTCACTTCGACTAGCGCAACGCAGTGAAGCCTTTCGGCAAGCTCAAGACAGGCTATCGAGAAGTTGTTTAAGTATAAGTTCTCGACAGGCTCGAACTGACGAGGAGATGATACATTCTCTTTGGTGCAATCTTTCCGATAATCATTTAAAATAATTAAAAAAATAAAACTTAACCATTCTTTAAAAAACAATATTTCATTTTTTTTAGGCAATGTAAAACAAGTTTCCTATTTTTGTACATCTAAAAAACATATAATTCAATGAATTTACACGAATTTCAAGGTAAACAGATACTTTCTAGTTATGGTGTACGTGTGCAACGTGGTCATGTAGCTAATACAGCAGAAGAAGCAGTAACAGTCGCAAAACAACTAACAGAAGAAACAGGTACAGGTTGGCATGTAATCAAAGCTCAAATTCATGCTGGTGGTCGTGGTAAAGGCGGCGGTGTTAAATTAGCAAAAAATTTAGACCAGGTGAAAGAAATTGCAGGTCAGATTATTGGTATGGATTTAATTACTCCACAAACCCCACCAACCGGTAAAAGAGTAAACAAAGTTTTAATTGCTGAAGATGTATATTATCCTGGCGATAGTGAAATTTCAGAATTTTATATGTCTGTATTATTAAACAGAGCCACAGGAAGAAACATGATCATGTATTCTACCGAAGGTGGTATGGATATTGAAGAAGTAGCAGAAAAAACGCCTCACTTAATCTTTACTGAAGAAATTGATCCATCTGTTGGTTTACAAGGTTTCCAAGCACGTAAAATTGCTTTTAACCTAGGTTTATCAGGTGGTGCGTTCAAAGAAATGGTTAAGTTTGTTGATGCATTATACAACGCTTATGTTGGTTGTGATGCTTCAATGTTCGAAATTAACCCGGTTTTAAAAACATCTGATGATAAAATTATTGCTGTTGATGCTAAAGTAACTTTAGACGACAACGCATTATACCGCCATGCAGATTATGCTGAAATGCGCGATGTTACAGAAGAGCGTCCAATCGAAGTAGAAGCTAAAGCAGCAGGTTTAAACTATGTTGATTTAGACGGAACTGTTGGTTGTATGGTAAACGGTGCAGGTTTAGCAATGGCTACTATGGATTTAATTAAGTATGCAGGTTTTGAACCAGCTAACTTTTTAGACGTAGGTGGTACTGCAGATGCTAAACGTGTTGAAATCGCTTTCCGTATCATTTTAAAAGATCCAAACGTAAAAGCAATCTTAATCAATATTTTTGGTGGAATTGTTCGTTGCGACCGTGTAGCCCAAGGTATTGTTGATGCTTACAAAAACATGGGCGATGATATTAAAGTGCCTATTATTGTACGTTTACAAGGAACAAACGCAGATCTGGCAAAACAAATCATCGACGAATCTGGTATGCCTATCTTATCGGCTATCGAATTCCAGGAAGCATCAGATCGTGTGAAAGAAGCATTATCTTAATCAAATATATTTTTTTATAAATATTTTAATAAGTCCGATAATTATCGGACTTATTTTTTTGTGCTTTATTTTAAATCTCCTCCATCAACTTTTTCAAGGCGTCATGTTCGTCTTGTGGTAAGTAAGGAATCAATTTTTTAAAGTGGTCTTTAAATTCTTTCTTTTCTGATAATCGAACAATGGCATCGCGACCAAATTTTTGAAAACGGCTGTTATGATGTACCAAAGCGTTTACCAAATGCGGCAACGTGTTACTGTCGTACTTATTTAGATACCACAAAGCATTTATGGCATTTGTACGAATGTTACTGTTGTATTTGTTGTAGGCAAAATTCTCCAGTTCAGAATACCAATGGGCTTTTTTGTCGGTTTTATAGTTTTCGGTTGCCAAGGCAAACATCAACCAGGTAATTCTTAAGTTATAGTCATTAAAACCTTTCCAGGTTGCAGTTTTATCCAATAAGGCTGCCCTACCCGATTCGTCTTGCAGCCACAAATTTTTCAATACAATTTCCCGGGTTATGTACGAATTATCGTTTAAAAACTTTTTATAATCTTCCATAAAATCAGCAGGAATTTCACTTATAACCTGAACCAACGCCTGACGAACTTTAACATCGTTAGACTGTACAACCGTTTGATAAAACTCTTTCGCCTGATCGTAAGGCACATTGTGCAATTGAAAAACAATTTCACGTTTAGCATCTGAAAACGTATTCGGATCTTTCAACATTTTAAGTAATTGATCCTTTTTAACTTCAAATCCTTTTTCCTGCAATGCCAATACTTCAAAATACGATTTTACCAAAGGCGAATTTTCAATTAAAAACAAGGCATCTTTTGTGTTGAAAGATTTATTCTCCAACCAGTTGCGTTTGTAATTATCTACATTAAAATTAGGAACAACAGCTGTAACTTCGTTTAAAAAATCTTGTGTAGTAGCATTTTTAAAAGCATATTTGTTCAGGTAGTTTTTTACAACGGTATTAAAATTAGCTTCGCCAATTTGGCTTGATAAATAAAACAACATCCACGCTCCTTTTTGGTAATAGGTTGCAGTTGTAGCTTTTTCACTGTAAACCGCCGTATTTTTATTTTCTTTGGCATCTTTTGTAATCAGTTCTGCCATTTCATACAATTTCCAATAAAAATCGTCCACACCATACACTTCACGTTCTGCCAGCAAAGCATAATAGGTTGCAAAACCTTCTTGCAGCCAATGATCTTTGTTTGATTTTGCCGTAACCAGATTTCCGAACCACTGATGCGCCATTTCGTGCGCATTTACATTTACGTAATCGCGATCGTTCACACCAATATTATCAACCACATAATCACTGTTAAAAATTGTCGATGTAGTATTTTCCATCCCGCCGTACATAAAATCTTCTACCGGAATGTTTCGATAAATTTGCCACGGATACGAAAAACCAGTTTGAGTTTCCAGAAAATCGAACATTTTTTTGGTATACTGATAGGTAGTTGTGTATTTTGCTGCATCAACCGGACGAATATAATTTTCGATTGTTATGCCAGATGCTGATTTTTCGGTCTTTTTTTCGAAC
Source organism: Paenimyroides baculatum (assembly GCA_040391685.1). Lineage (GTDB taxonomy): Bacteria > Bacteroidota > Bacteroidia > Flavobacteriales > Flavobacteriaceae > Flavobacterium > Flavobacterium baculatum_A. The sequence goes on along the minus strand of JBEBXJ010000161.1, from coordinate 675 downwards.
TTACCAATTGCCATCATCATTAAATACGAACTCATTGGCTTGGTCATTTTATAACTCCAGGTAGTTTGCTTACCGCTAACGGTTTTACCGTCTAAAATTCCGTTGCTGATCACATCGTAACCCGTTTCAAAAGAAATCTTGGTATTAAAAATAACTTTTTCGTTGTAATCATCGAAACTTGGCAGCCAGTGGCTGGTATATTTTCCCTGACCTTGTGTCCAAATCTGCAAATCGGTTCCAGAGCCTACATAATACAATGCCTGTTTTGGATTGGTTTTGTAACTAATTGTAACCGTGTTTTCGCCTTCTTTAAAACCTTGGGTAAAAGCAATTTTCTTTTTATCGTAATGGTATTTAGGCGTTTGTCCGTTTAGCTTCACCCCCTGAATCATCATGTTTTTAGCATCTATTTTAATAGAATCGGTTGCTTCGTTCACGGTAAACTGATAGGTAACATCGCCAATGACCATGTGTTCGGCAATATCAAATTTAATAGAAGCATTAGCAGTTGTAAAGTCAACTTTAGATTTTTCTTGCGACCAAATATTTAAAGATATTAGTAAACTTATTGCAAGTATTGTTTGTTTCATAAACCGAAATTTTACGGAAGATATTAGAAATTCATAAAAGTACGAAATTAAAAACGTAATTTTGCTTAAAATTTTGATATGAATT
>JBEBXJ010000160.1:0-3796 GCA_040391685.1 Paenimyroides baculatum | reverse complement strand
TTTTTTTTTATGTCTTTTTGTCATATTTTTTAGTTTGGTATCTATTTTGACTATTTTATTTACAAATTAACTTTAAAATTTAGTACAAAAAATGACATCAGGTAAAATAAATGTAACGGTAGAAAACATTTTTCCGTTAATTAAAAAGTTTTTATACAGCGATCACGAAATCTTTTTACGTGAATTAATAAGTAATGCTACCGATGCTACTTTGAAGCTAAAACACTTAACATCAATTGGTGAAGCGGCAGTTGAATATGGCAATCCAAAGATAGAGGTTAAGGTTAACAAAGAAGACAAAACTTTGCATATTATTGATCAGGGAATTGGAATGACAGCCGAAGAGGTTGAAAAATACATTAATCAAGTAGCTTTTTCTGGTGCCGAAGAATTTTTAGAAAAATACAAAGATTCTGCTAAGGATTCTGGAATTATCGGTCATTTTGGTTTAGGATTTTATTCTGCCTTTATGGTTGCAAGTAAAGTGGAAATCATTACAAAATCTTATAAAAACGAACCTGCGGTGCATTGGTCGTGTGACGGATCGCCTGAATTTACTTTACAACCAGCGGATAAAACCGATCGCGGAACTGAAATTATCCTTCATATTGCTGATGATTCTACAGAATTTTTAGAAGAATATAAAATTAAAGAATTACTTGGCAAATACAATAAATTTATGCCGGTTGCCATTAAATTTGGAACTAAAACCGAAAAAGATGGTGAAACGGAAGTAGAAGTTGACAATATTATTAACAACCCAAATCCGGCTTGGACAAAGAAACCAAGCGAATTGTCTGACGAAGATTATAAAAACTTTTACAGAGAACTATATCCGATGCAGTTCGATGATCCTTTATTTCACATTCATTTAAATGTTGATCATCCGTTCAATTTAACCGGAATTTTGTATTTCCCGAAATTATCTGGCGATTTAAGCATTCAAAAAGATAAAATCCAGCTATACCAGAATCAGGTTTTTGTAACAGATAATGTAGAAGGTATCGTTCCTGAATTTTTAACGATGCTGAAGGGTGTGATTGATTCACCGGACATTCCATTGAACGTATCACGTTCTTACTTACAGGCTGACGGAAACGTTAAGAAAATATCGAACTACATTACAAGAAAAGTTGCCGATAAACTGAAATCACTGTTTAACGAAGACCGTACTGCTTTTGAACAAAAATGGAACGATATTAAAATTGTTTTGGAATATGGTATGTTAAGTGAAGACAAATTTTACGAAAAATCGAAAGATTTTGTTCTTTACCCAACTGTTGACAATGCTTTCTATACTTGGGAAGAGTTAAAAGAAAAAACGAAGATCAACCAAACCAACAAAGACGGAAAAACGGTTCTTTTATATGCTTCAAACAAAGATACACAACACAGCTACATTGCCAACGCAAAAGCAAAAGGATACGAAGTTTTGTTGTTAGATTCTCCTATTGTTTCGCACTTGATTCAAAAATTAGAAATGGACAATCAAGACATTACTTTCTCTCGTGTTGATGCCGATTCTATTGAAAATTTAATTAAGAAAGATGAAGAAGTTGTATCGAAATTAAGCGAAGAAGAATCTACAAAGCTTAAAGAAGTAATTGAAAAAACAATTGCAAACAGCAGTTATACCGTTCAAACCGAAGCTTTAGACAGCAATGCAGAACCATTTATCATAACGCAGCCGGAATTTATGCGAAGAATGAAAGAAATGCAGGCAATGGGAGGTAATACGATGTTTGGAAGTTTCCCCGATTCGTACAATTTAATTGTAAATACAAATTCTGAAGTTTCTTCTAAAATTTTAAACGAAAGTAATGAAGAAACCAAAAACAGCTTAATTAAACAAGCATTAGATTTAGCTAAACTATCACAAGGTTTGCTAAAAGGCGAAGAATTAACTGATTTTGTTAAAAGAAGTTTTCAAAATATTAAATAACAAAAAACGCCGAAACTTTAAAGTTTCGGCGTTTTTTTATCATTTTTAAATAAAATTAATCGTTTTTATAACGTTTTCTGTCTGTTTCGCTTAAATAAATTTTTCTTAAACGAATAGATTTTGGTGTAACCTCAACATATTCATCTTTTTGAATGTATTCTAAAGCTTCTTCTAATGAGAAAATAATTGGTGGGATAATTCTTGCTTTATCATCATTTCCAGAAGAACGAACGTTTGTTAGTTTTTTCTCTTTCGTTACGTTTACACACATATCATCACTACGAGAGTTTTCTCCAATTACCTGACCTTCATAAATTTCAGCATTTGGCTCTACGAAAAATTTACCTCTATCTTGTAATTTATCTAATGAATAAGGAATAGCTTTTCCTTTTTCCATAGAAATTAAAGAACCTTTGTTACGTCCAGAAATTTCTCCTTTGTATGGTTCGTATCCAATAAAACGGTGTGCCATAATAGCCTCACCAGCTGTAGCTGTTAATAATTGATTACGTAATCCAATAATTCCACGAGAAGGAATATTGAAGATGATAACCATACGATCACCTTTAGTTTCCATAGATAACATTTCACCTTTACGTAAAGTAACGAATTCTACTGCTCTACCTGAAAGATTTTCTGGCAAATCGATTGTCAATTCTTCGATTGGCTCACATTTTACACCATCAACTTCTTTGATAATAACTTGTGGCTGACCAATTTGTAATTCATACCCTTCTCTTCTCATTGTTTCAATAAGAACAGACAAGTGCAATACTCCACGACCAAAAACCATGAATTTATCAGCTGAATCAGTTTCACCTAACCTCATCGCTAAGTTTTTCTCTAATTCTTTTGTTAAACGCTCACGGATGTGACGAGAAGTTACAAATTTTCCTTCTTTACCAAAGAAAGGAGAATCGTTAATTGTAAACAACATACTCATTGTTGGTTCATCAATTGCGATAGATGCCAAACCTTCTGGGTTTTCGTGGTCTGAAATGGTATCTCCAATTTCAAAACCTTCAACTCCAACAACAGCACAAATATCTCCAGCAATTACTTCAGTAACTTTTTTACGTCCAAGACCTTCAAAAGTATGTAATTCTTTAATTCTAGATTTTGTTACAGTACCGTCTCTTTTTACTAAAGAGATTGGCATTCCTTCTTTCAAAACACCTCTTTCAAGACGACCAATAGCGATACGACCTGTAAAAGCTGAAAAATCTAAAGATGTTATCAACATTTGTGGATTACCTTCTGAAACTTTTGGAGCTGGTACGTGCTCGATAACCATGTCTAATAATGGCTCGATATTTTCGGTTTGATTTCTCCAATCGTCCGACATCCAGTTGTTTTTTGCAGAACCATAAACAGCTGGGAAATCCAATTGATCCTCAGTTGCTCCAAGTTCGAACATCAAGTCGAAAACTTTTTCGTGTACTTCTTCCGGAGTACAGTTTTCTTTATCTACTTTATTGATTACAACACAAGGCTTCAATCCTAAATCGATCGCTTTTTGCAAAACGAAACGAGTTTGCGGCATTGGTCCTTCAAAAGCGTCTACCAAAAGGCAAACACCATCTGCCATATTCAATACACGTTCTACTTCTCCACCGAAATCCGCGTGACCAGGAGTATCAATAATGTTAATTTTTGTTCCTTTGTACTGAACCGAAACGTTTTTAGAAGTAATGGTAATACCTCTTTCACGTTCTAAATCGTTATTGTCAAGGATAAGGTCTCCTGTATTTTCGTTATCACGAAAAAGTTGACAGTGGTACATAATTTTATCAACCAATGTAGTTTTACCGTGGTCAACGTGTGCAATAATTGCGATATTTCTTATTTGGGTCA
>JBEBXJ010000159.1:0-3922 GCA_040391685.1 Paenimyroides baculatum | reverse complement strand
AAAGCAGCAGCAACGCGCAAACGACCGAATTTATCTTTGTTTGCGTTTGGTTTTAAAGTTAGTTTTGTAATATCACGAAAAGTGATTAAGCCTACCAATTTATAATCGCCGTTTACAACTGGCAATTTTTCGATTTTGTTTTCCTGAAGAATTTGTTCCGCATCAGAAAGCGTAGTTCCTTCTAAAGCAGTAACCAATTTATCAACAGTCATTACTTCTAAAATAGAACGTTCGTTCTTTTTCTCGAAACGTAAATCTCTGTTTGTTACAATTCCCTTTAAAATCTGGTTTTCATCAACCACAGGAATTCCGCCAATACCGTTTTCTCTCATCGCCGTCTTCGCATCGCCCACAGTAGCATTTAAAGGTAACGTAACCGGATCAATGATCATACCCGATTCTGCACGTTTTACTTTACGCACTTCTTGTGCCTGTTGTTCAACTGTCATGTTTTTGTGCAAAACGCCGATTCCTCCTTCACGAGCCATAGCAATTGCCATAGCACTTTCTGTTACGGTATCCATTGCAGCTGAAATTACAGGAACGTTTAAGGTAATGTTTCTTGTGAATTTTGATTGTATGCTTACTTCGCGCGGTAATATTTCTGAGTAAGCAGGTATTAAAAGTACGTCGTCATAGGTTAATCCCTGTCCGACAATTTTAGTTGTGTGTGCTTTCATGTTGCAATTGTAGTTGAATTGCATGCGAATTTAATGATTTTTTGGGATATAATAAAATTTTAGTGATAAAAATTAAATATCTTTAATGCTTCGTTATACGCTGCTTCAAAAGAAGTCATCTGTACATTGGTTGCAACCTTGTTTGCCGTAAAATAACTCAACATTTTTTCAGTCGGCATATTTCCCGTTAAATCGTCTTTTGCCATCGGGCATCCGCCAAATCCTTTAATGGCTGCATCGAAACGGATACAGCCGGCTTTGTAGGCTGCATCAACCTTTTCAAACCAGGTATCGGGAGTTGTATGCAAGTGCGCACCAAATTCAATATTAGGGTATTTCGGTATCAGATTAGAAAAAAGGTAATCGATATCTTCAGCAGTAGACGATCCAACAGTATCAGAAAGCGATAAAATGGTCACGCCCATATTTGCCAGTTTTTCTGTCCATTCGCCTACAATATCCACATTCCATGGATCACCATAAGGATTTCCGAAGCCCATAGAAAGATACGCCACCACCTCTTTATTGGTTTTATTGGCTATTTCTAAAATTTCCTGTAAGGTAACAATAGATTCTGCAATGGTTTTATGCGTATTGCGCATTTGAAAATTCTCGGAAATAGAAAATGGAAAGCCCAAATACTGAATTTCGTTATGAACCGATACCATTTCGGCACCTTTTGTATTTGCAATGATAGCCAGCAATTTTGTTTTGGTTTCCGATAGATCTAACTGTGCCAGAACCTCGGCAGTATCCTGCATTTGCGGAATGGCTTTAGGCGAAACGAAACTTCCGAAATCTAACGTATCAAAACCACAACGCAAAAGCGACTGAATGTATTGAACTTTTTGTTCGGTTGGAATAAACATTTTAATGCCTTGCATAGCATCGCGCGGACATTCTATTATTTTTACTGGCTTCATAAGTTTCAAAGATAATAGATTTCCTAAAATTTCACAATAAGCATTTCATTAAAATTCTTTAAAGAAGAAGGAGAAGATTAAATCTTCTCCTTCACAATTAATTTAGAACACTCTTATTGTAATCTTCTGATAATTTTTTGAATAAAGCAGCATACCCTACTTCATTTTTTAGTTCTGTGAACAATGGCGTCATTTTTTTTGTAAGCATTCTTGATTTTTCCTCACTTTGAAGATATTTTTCTAAAACCTTATGTGCTTCTTCAGAAGATGTAAAAGAAGTAGATTGCCAATTTTCTTTTAACCAATCTGCTATATTATTAGCTTTTTTGATTTCTTCGATATTTTCTCTTCCAAGTTTATCAATAAATTCTTTTGTAGCAGTTTGCGATTCTTTTACTTCAACACTATTAACACTTTGAATATAATAATCTCTTAATTCAATATATTTTTCGCTAGTAAAAATATCCAATTGTTCTTTTTCCTGTGAAAAAGATGTAAAGTTGCAAAAAACAACAAATAATAAAGCAACGACTTTTTTCATAAGATTGATTTTAAATATCTTATAAATATATTTTTTTTAAATCAAATAAACAACTAATGTTTACCTATTTAATCCACATAAATACAATAAGGGCAATAAAGATAGCGATCTGAAAATAATTCATGTAAGCCTGTACGTATTTGTTTTTCATTAAAAAAGTGCTGACGTACCCGCTTAAAACAGCCACCAGACAAAAAACGATTAACGCCTGTATCATGGCAATACTGCCTAATGTATAAACCTGTATTTTTAGGTTGCCTAATTCGGGATGTAAAAACGAAGGAAATAGCGACAAAAAGAACAGCATGATTTTCGGATTCAGAATATTCATTATTAAACCTTGCTGAACCTGCTGCAATACACTGTCTTTTGAAACAGGTGCTTTTTCAACCTCAACAGTAACAGGTGCTATGGGTATTTTGTACAAAAAGTAAATAATACGCAGTAAATACAGCGTACCAAAAATTTTAATGGCAAGAAAAAGCCACGGAATGGCTACAATTAAGGTTGATATTCCAAACGCCAGCAATGTGGTATGAAACAGCAAACCCGAACTTAAGCCTATTGCGGCTGCAATACCAAACTGTTTTCCTTTGGCTAAACTGGTTGATAAAACATACATTATATCGGGTCCCGGCGAAATGGTTAACGCCAAACTTGTAAAAAAGAACGATATAATGGTTTCCAACGTCATTAGCCGCGCTGTAAAATTGCCTGGTTAATTTCTTTAATCAATGCCGGACCTTCGTAAATAAAGCCTGTGTAAATTTGGATCAAAGCTGCACCTGCATCTAATTTCTCTAAAGCATCGGCAGCAGAATGGATTCCGCCTACACCTATTATTGGAAACGATTTATTACTTTTTTCTGATAGAAATCGAATTACTTCTGTTGATCTTTTACCTAACGGTTTGCCTGATAATCCTCCCGCTTCTGTTTTGTTTGCAGATTGCAATCCATCGCGCGAAATGGTGGTATTTGTAGCAATAACTCCTGCAATTTTGGTATCGTTTACAATATCAATAATATCCACCAACTGCTCATTGGTTAAATCGGGAGCTATTTTTAAAAGAATTGGTTTTTGCTTTGGTTGCTGAAGGTTTTTATTCTGTAAAGTCGATAACAATTCCGTCAATGGTTCTTTATCTTGCAACGCACGTAAATTCGGTGTATTTGGCGAACTCACATTCACTACAAAATAATCAACATACGGATACAAAGCATCGAAACAAATCATATAGTCGTTTACCGCTTCTTCGTTTGGAGTAACTTTGTTTTTACCGATGTTTCCACCAATTAAAACGCCTTTGTTCTGCTTTAAACGTTCAATAGCCAAATCAATTCCGTCGTTATTAAAGCCCATTCGATTAATAATTCCGGAATCTTCCTTTAAACGGAACAAACGTTTTTTCGGATTTCCGTCTTGTGGTTTTGGAGTGATGGTTCCAATTTCAATGAATCCGAAACCAAACGCATCTAATTCGTTATAAATCTTTGCATCTTTATCTAATCCTGCTGCCAAACCAACCGGATTTTTAAATTTCAAGCCAAACACTTCCCGTTCCAATCTTTTGTCGTTTACCTGATAAATTGATTTAAAAACCGATTTCATACCCGGAATGGCGTGCATTGTTTTTATCATTGAAAAAGTAAAATGATGCACTTTTTCAGGATCACATTTGAATAAAAGCGGACGAATTATTGACTTGTACATGATTGCATAATTTAAAGCTTTGCAAAAGTAGTTTTTTTGAAATCAAATTAAAAGATTTAAGAATT
>JBEBXJ010000158.1:0-4074 GCA_040391685.1 Paenimyroides baculatum | reverse complement strand
TACAAATACAAAAGTTCAAAAGAAAAAGGAACCCGTTTTATTTTTTTTGCAAGAAATGGAAAAAATAAAATTAGCACTAGTAGACGATGATTACCTAATTGTAACATTGTTAAAAAGTTTTTTTAACCAAGATCAGTCAACACAAGTGGTCTATGATACCACAGACGGATACCAGTTATTTAACTACTTAGAAGAAAAAAATACCGGGCCAATAGATATTCTATTACTCGATTTAAAAATGAAGACAATAGATGGGCTAGAAGTACTTAAACATGTTAAAACAAATCATCCCGAGTTAAAGGTTGTTGTAATATCGTCGCATTATCAGGATAATTCCATAGGGTTTATGACTAAGGAAGGTGTTGCCGGCTTTTTACCCAAAGGGATGTCGCCTTTTGAACTGCTCGATATTGTTAAACAGGTTCATAAAAATGGTTTTTATCTGAATAAAGATCAAATGGAAATTCTGCGCGAACAAATTTCGTCTAAAGCAGCAAAACCAATGATTGATGAAGACGAATTGCTAACAGAACGCGAAAAGGAGATCATAAAATTATTGTGCCAGCAAAAAACGGCAAAAGAAATAGGTGAATTATTGTTTATAACCCAGCGTACTGTAGAAGGACACAAAAACAATCTGTTCACTAAAATAGGGGTGCGCAATGTAGCAGGACTCATTGTTTATGCGTTGCAAAAGCATATTGTTACCTTGGAGGAACTCTCGTTAAACTAACAAAATAATTAAAACAGGTATTTTTACCTGTTTTTTTATTTCAGGTAATTTCTACCTTAATTAGTTATGTTTTTTTTAACAATTTTGGTACTATACTTAATGAACTTATTACAGAAACTATCATTGAATATTTATTCCACATATTGCACAAGTTAGGTTTGGAACAGTTGATCTGCAAATTACCTGATAAAAAGCATAATGCACTTTTATTTGATTAGAAACAATAGTTGCTGTAAAGTTTTAAAGTTAAAAGCAGTTTTAACGATTACCTAAAAACAGAATAATATGGGCGAAAAATTACAAGTGTATACGATAATCAATAATCCTATTTTTTCAGAAGGGATTGAAAATTTAATATTTACAAAGATTTCTTCAGATGCAAAGATTGTTCGAAAGGAAAATTTACAGGACCTGATAAATGAAAAAAGAGAAGTCAAAAATCAGCAGGAACTATTAATATACGATGTTGTTAAGTTTTCTAACAAAGATTTTAACCACTTTTTACATTTAATGACGCTGAATGCCGATTTTAAGATTTTGATAATAACATCAAACATTAATATCAGCGATGTAAAACTTCTTTTTGAAATTGGTGTTATGGGGGTGATCAACAACAATATTTTATCGGATCAGTTTATTGATTTTGTTAAGAAGATTTTAAAAGGAAGCAAAGTTTTATCACGCGAATATTGGAACTTAATAGTTGAATACTTTTTTCATTCGGTAGAAAACACCGATTTGGTAAAAGGAAAAACGAACGATATTGGAAATAATGTACTTTTATATTCTGATTTAACAAACCGAGAAAAAGAAATATTGGGATACATTTGCGATGGTAAAAGTACCCGTGAGATTTCTGAAGATCTTTTTTTAAGTCTGCATACGGTTGAAACGCACCGCCGAAAAATATTAAACAAACTGGGCGTTAAAAATACGGCATCTATGGTAAAGGTTGCCATTAAAAGTAATTTATACGCATTGTAAACATACAACACACTTAACTAAATTAATAAACCGCTATTTTCATAGCGGTTTATTTTGTACTTATTGATTTTAATGTTACCACATAGATTCATAGACAATATATTTAATCTTCGATAAAAACAAACATAGTTTAACCGAGATTTGTTTTAGTAAACATAACATATTAAAACTATGTGCCTATGTGGTTAAAAATTTAAAAGAGGTTGTTATTTAAAATCGACCATTTCTGCGTTTGATATAATCAGATCTCTTACATCATCATCGTTCAAATCAATTTTATAGATATTCTTTTGTGAAATCATATCGTTAGATGTGTTTGTAAAAATAATCTCAGAACTGTTTGGTGAAAACATTGGATCAATATCAATAGTACCTATAGGTTTTAAACTTACAAACGAAATGTCTTTGTGCGTGTTGGCGTTAAAATCGTATATAAAAATACGTGTATCCAATTGGCGGTACTGCCAGTCTTCGTTTCCTGAAACATCGTGCGTATACAACAGTTTGTTGCCGGTTACATCAAAATCAAGTCCGCCAACAGCACCTTGCTGGTTCTGTAGTATGGTTTGCAGTTCGTTACCATTGGCATCAAGAATAATTATTTTTGCCTGATAGCCGTTAATGTTGTTTGTAATGATCGCTATTTTAGAACCATCGTTACTCCATGCACATTTCGAAATAAAATGTCCGTTTGCCGTTTGATAAATTTGCGTTTGCCCTGTACCATTGCTGTTAATTTTGTACAGTTTATCGAAACTAGGAAAGATGAACTGACTGCCGTCTGCTTTCCATGCGAACGACAATTGGTCGCTTTTAAAACCGTTCACAGGTGTCTGGCTGATTTTTTGTTCGTTCTGTCCGTCTAAATCCGATGTAAAAAGATGCGTTTGTCCGCCGTAGGTCTGTAAAAAAGCCAGTTTGTTTGCCGTGTTGTTTTTGCGCGGACGCCAGGTAGAACTGCTCAATGGTGTTATGGTTATAAATTCGGTTAAATTAGTTGCCATAATGTTGTAGCTTCCCAAACCTTTACGTACAAAATGATAGCGGTATTCCGGGTTCTGACGTACGGTAAACTGAAAAGCTTCGCTGTAAACATCGACATTTATACTATCTGACGCTACAATTTGCCAGGTATAGGTTGTTCCAAAATCCAAATGAGTCATTGTGATTTTTTTGGTTTTCAGGTTCGGAATTTCCACACGGTTGTTGGTTCGGTTATTTGTGAAAATCAACTTGTACATCAATTCGTCTTTATCCGGATCCGTACAATCCCACTCCAATTCTACATTGTTTGTAAGGTTGGTAGCCAAATTGTTAGGTGCAATAAGGGTAGGAACGCTTGGTGGTGAATTCAAAGATTCATCGGTAACCATTTCAAAAACAATCTGCACTTTTTGCTCAAATTCAATAATGCTTATTGCCTGGTATTCGGTAACGTATCCTTTAAGTTCTGCACGAACAGAGAAATCGCCCAAAGGCATCGTACCTAAAATTTCAAAATTACCCTTCTCATCAGTAAAAACCGTTGTGGTTGCGGGTGTAGTTGTAATTTTAACGTTTGCCAGTGGTTCGTTTGATGCTTCTAAACGTACGCTGCCGGTTAATGATCCTTTGGCATTACCGTCTACGGTATCTTCACTACAGCTTACAAAAGCAAGTGAAAGCAAGGTTATTATAAAAAAGTATATTGATTTCATGTGTTAAGATATATTGATGTTATTTTCCCAGATAAACCTGTAGGCCAATGCCGTACTGTAAAAAGTGATCGTCTCTTTTGCCCGATACCATATTGTCCCAATCATCGTTAAAGCCCATATGGTATTTTGCATAGCCCCTGATACCTACATTTTTTGCTACCAGATATTCCAAACCTGCGCCAACCTGTGTTTTAAACAGAATTTTTTTATCGGGCGTTTTTATGTCTTTTATCGAACCTAAACCTGCAGAAAAATAAGGTGTGAAGTTATTGAATGGAAGCATCAGGTATTCCATATCTACTTCGGCTGAGGTGAATTGTGATTTAAAGTATTTTGGAGATCCCAAATTTTGATATCCGTAAGATAAACTCAAATTAAAGTAATCTGAAAACAGGTATTTAAAATTGGCATTTGCACCTAACTCTTTAACTACATCAGGATAATCACCTCTTAAAGAATTCAACGTTACAGAGCCGCCCAATGAAAAAGTAGATCTGCGATTTGTATCCCAAACACCTTTGCCGGCAACTCTTTTATTGCTTTCAACAATTTCCTGATTGTATTCTTTAATTAACAAATCGGCTTTGGTTTTATCTTCGTTCTTCGTGTTCCAAACATTGTCTTTAATACCTTCTAAAACCAATAGATAAACGGCTTTGT
>JBEBXJ010000157.1:0-4085 GCA_040391685.1 Paenimyroides baculatum | reverse complement strand
TAAGGGTAAAGGTTGGTATAAAATCTAAACCGGGTAAAGCTTCTTCTACAAAAGAAACAATACCGCCAATGGTTCCTATTTTACCTTTATACATAGTTTTGAGTAATATTGCCGAAATAGGTGCCCAAATAACATCAGAAAACTCCCCAAGCAACGGAATTGCAAATGAAAGCGTTCCAATAAAATCAAAGAATAAACCTAAAAACAGTAAACGGTATTTGTTTTTATCCGTAACATTGGTTTCTGGCTGTATTATAATTTCATTCATTTTTTTTAAATTAACTAATTAATAGTTAACAAAGTATGTGCCAATTATTTGGTGACATATTCTTGAAAAAATTTTTCGAACTTTTTTACTTTAGGTGAAATAACCATAGCGCAATAGCTTTTTTCAGGATTATTGTTGAAATAATTTTGATGGTAATTTTCGGCAAAGTAAAATGTTGTAGCTTCGGTTACTTTTGTAACAACGCGTTTTTCAAAGATATTTTCCTCATTTAATGTTTTTACAAAAAGTTCCGCTTGTTCCTTTTGATCTTTAGTTGTGTAAAAAATTTCGCTTCGGTATTGTGTTCCAACATCATTTCCTTGTCGGTTTAAAGTAGTAGGGTCGTGTGTGGCAAAAAACACTTCCAGTAATTCTTGATAAGAAACCAAATTACTGTCAAAAATAATCTCAATCGCTTCCGCATGATCTGTTGTTCCTGTACAAACTTCTTCGTACGTAGGGTTTTCGGTTTTGCCACCAATATATCCTGGTTTTACATCTTTTACACCGTTTATTTTCTGAAAAATTGCTTCAGAACACCAAAAACAACCGTTTGCAAAAATTGCTGTTTCATATTCATTAAAATCCATACTACTTCTATTAATTTTCAATTAGGAAATTAAAATTACAATTAAAAAATAGGGCTTTTATATTATTTAACTAAAAGTTTAAGTAATTTCGTTTTTAAATTTAAAAGTATGATTAAAGCCGAAAATATAAGCAAACAGTTTAACGGTTTACAGGTTTTAAAGAATGTTTCTTTAGAAATTAAGAAAGGCGAAGTGGTTGCAATTGTTGGATCATCGGGTGCGGGGAAAACAACCCTGCTTCAAATTTTAGGAGTTTTAGATGACCCTGAAAAAAAATCTGATGTTAAATTAACAATAAATGATATTAATGTTTTAGCTTTAAAAGACAAGCAATTAGCGGCATTTAGAAATAAAAATTTAGGCTTTATATTTCAGTTTCATCAATTATTGCCAGAATTTACCGCTTTAGAAAACGTGTGTATTCCTGCATTTATTTTGGGAAAAACGAAAGCTGAAGCAGAAAAGGATGCCACAGAACTGTTAGATTATTTAGGTTTAAGTCACAGAATTAATCATTTTCCAAGTGAATTGTCGGGTGGTGAACAGCAAAGAGTTGCGGTTGCAAGAGCATTAATAAATAAACCGGCGGTAATTTTTGCTGATGAGCCTTCAGGTAATTTGGATACCAATTCGGCAGAGAATTTACACGAGCTGTTTTTTAAACTTCGCGATAATTTTGGACAAACTTTTGTAATAGTTACTCATAACGAAGAACTTGCGAATTTAGCCGATCGTAAATTGGTTATGAGCGATGGTAAATTTGTTGTTTAATTTAATAAACTAAAGAAAGTGATAGAAGATTTTATACAGAATATAATTAAAAACAATAAGGTTTTTGTAATTGAATTTAAAGAAGAAATTGCCATTTCGCAATCGTTGTTGTTTAAGGATGATGCAAATAACCCTGTAAATGTTGTGTGTTTTTGGTCAAACAGGCAAACTGCAGGTACGTGTTGTATTGATGCTTGGCAAAATTACAAACCACAAGAAATCTGTATAGCAACTTTTATTGAAGATTATTTGGTAAATGTTTACAACGAGAGTTTTATTGCCGGTTTAGACTTTAATAAAAAAATGGAAGGAATAGAAGCCGATCCGTTAGATTTAATTTTAGATATTGTTAAGGCACTTAAAAAAAATAAAATGAATCTGGAATTTGAATATTTTAAAAATCTAGCCGATTTAGAAAATCAAATTCAAAAATTACTTTAGAAACAATTATTGCTAATTACAACAAAACCGATAAATTAGCACAAACACATTATATATGAAGAAACTTACTTTATTTGCTTTTATTCTGGCTGGTTTTTTTACCCATGCTCAAAATAATCTTACTATAGACGAGGCAACTTTGGCGGCACAAAAAGGTTTTGGTACAAAATCGATTTATGGTGCACAGTGGCGAACTGCCAACAATCTAACGTATATCGATGCTTCTTACAAAGCCTTAGTTGAAAAAAGCACCAACAATAAAACTGTAGAAAATTTTGTTACTACTGTCGATTTAGAAAGTGCGGTTGCGGAAGCTATAAACGAAAAAGTTTCTTTTAGAACCATTCCTTTCGATTATCATTGGGATAACGAAAAAGACCTGTCTTTTACTTACCAAGGCGAAAACGATAAATATTTTGTAGTTTATAATATCAATACAAAAAAAGTATCAAAAGCTATAAAATTTAGCGCTGGTGCATCAGAAGAAATCATTGCTCCAAACAAAAATTACATCGTATATCTGAATAAAAATAATGTAGAAATCATTTTTACTAACGGCGATGTGGTAAAGGTAACAAACGATCCGGATCATGTAATAAACGGAAGCAGCAATACGCACAGAAATGAGTTTGGTATTGACAGAGGAATGTGGATTAGTCCGGATAGTAAAAAAATCTTATTTTACAAAAAAGACGAACGTATGGTGAAAGACTATCCGTTGGTTGATTTTGGAACAAGAATAGCTCAGGAAAAACATATAAAATATCCTATGGCAGGACTTAAGTCTGAAGAAGTTTCCTTGCATGTTTACGATATCGATACAAAAAAAACAACCGTGTTAAATATTGAAGGCGATAAAGAACAGTTTTTAACAATGCCTTCCTGGTCACCAAACAGCGAGTCGGTTTACGTAGGAGTTTTAAATCGTGGACAAAATCATTTAAAATTACAAAGATATACCGCTTCTTCAGGAAACTTTGAAAAGCAGTTGTTCGAAGAAAAAAGTAAAACATACGTAGAACCAAATACCCCATTAAAGTTTTTAAACGATAAAGAGTTTATTTACATATCAGAAAAAGATGGATATCGCCAAATGTACCGCTACAACACAAACGGCAAACAGTTAAACAGCTATGTTTATAAAGATGTGATTTTTAAAGGTTTTGTTGATGTTTCGCCTAAAGAAATTTACTACATGGGTACAGCAAACAAGGGCATGGATAAGTTGTTGTATAAAGTAGATTTAAAATCGGGTAAAACAGTTCCTGTGACAAAAACATCTGCAACTTACAGTGTAGAGATGAACAAAGATAAAACCTGGTATTATGCACAATATACCAATTTTACAACCCCAAATAACATATCTTTAAATGCTGTAAATGGTAAATCAACTTTAGAATTACTTAATGCACCAAACCCTTACGAAGGTAAAACGGTGTTACCAAAAGTTGAACTGGTTACCATTAAAGCAGCAGACGGAAAAACAAACTTAAACGGAAGACTACTTTACCCTGCAAACTTTAACGAAAATGAGAAATATCCGGTAATGGTTTATGTTTATGGTGGACCGCATGCGCAATTGGTTTCTAACCGTTTTGGTGGTGGTGCCGGCGGTTTTGATTATTACATGGCGCAACAAGGTTTTGTTGTTTTTACTTTGGATAATAGAGGAAGCGAAAACCGCGGACGTGATTTTGAGCATGTAATTCATAGAGAATTGGGTCAAAACGAAATGGCGGATCAAATGAAGGGTGTCGAGTTTTTAAAATCGAAAAAGTTTGTAAATGCGGATAAAATTGGAGTTTATGGTTGGTCTTTCGGTGGATTTATGACAACAAGCTTAATGCTGAATTATCCTGATACATTTAAAGTAGGTGTTGCCGGCGGACCGGTGATTGATTGGAAATGGTACGAAGTAATGTATGGCGAACGATATATGGATACTCCTGAAGAAAATCCCGAAGGTTACGAAAAAACATCAACCTTAAATAAAGTAAAGAATTTAAAAGGAAGAT
>JBEBXJ010000156.1:0-4095 GCA_040391685.1 Paenimyroides baculatum | reverse complement strand
TCCATCGTTGCATTCTGCCAACACTTCAAAATCAGGGTGTTCTTTTAAATATTCAAGAGCTTCCCGCCCGCTGTCTTTCTGGGCGCTCACATGAAAACCTTGTTCATTCCATGGAAAACAGGACGCTAGTATATTGCGGGAATTTGCTTCATCATCTACAATCAGAAGTTCATACATTTCATTTCCTCCACCACTGTACCATATTGATATGAAAAATTATAGCATGAGGAAGTTTTAGAGTCAAAGGGGATAGCTGACGGAGTCGAATTTTCTAAAATAATGATAGCCTGGTAAAATAAAGATAGATGGAAATGATAGGTGGTTATAATGGATACAAGGGCGCACGGCAGCGGCATCATGATAAAATACGGTTAATGAATTGTGTTCCAATAGGACCGCAAGTGACTGAAGGAGGAATTATCAATGCCACCGTTAAAATCAAATGCTGCAAGGATGCCGGCAGTGAGAAAATATCCGAAAAACTGGAGATGGGGATTGCTCTTCATTCTGCCATGGCTGCTTGGATTTTGTGTTCTACAGGCTTATCCGCTTATAATGTCGCTGTACTACTCGTTTACTGATTTTTCTATTCTGTCGGAAGGCAAATGGATTGGTGCGGATAATTATATCAAGCTGTTTACAAGGGATAAGTATTTTGTAAAGTCTTTCCTGCTGACATTTAAGTACGCTCTGATGTCAGTGCCCATGAAGCTGATTATGGCTTTGATTGTAGCAATGATCCTTAATATGCGTTTAAAGGGAATCAACCTGTTCCGTACGGTGTACTATCTGCCCTCCATTATGGGAGGCAGCGTTGCCATCTCTATCTTGTGGAGATTCATGTTCATGAAAGAAGGAATGCTTAATAAGTTCTTAGGTGTTTTACATATTCCGGCAGTGAACTGGTTGGGAGATCCGGATATTGCGCTGGTAACTATTAGTCTTTTGGTCATCTGGCAGTTTGGCTCCTCTATGGTTCTGTTTCTGGCAGGGCTCAAAAATGTGCCGACGGAGTTATATGAGGCGGCAGAGGTTGACGGAGCAACAAAGTGGATCCAGTTCTGGCATATTACTTTTCCCATGCTGACACCGGTCGTTTTCTTTAACCTTATTATGCAGATCATTCATGCATTGCAGGAGTTCACCTCTGCATTTATTATTACCAATGGCGGACCCAACCACGGAACATACTTAATGGGGGTTAAGATTTATGAAGACGCGTTCAAAAATTTGAAAATGGGATATGCATCTGCATCCTCATGGGTGATGTTTGTGGCCATTCTTCTGATTACGCTTCTCGTATTCCGCTCATCAAACGCATGGGTATTCTATAATGATGGAGGGCTGGACTAATGAGAATGAAAAAGAACAACCTTTTTGCGTATGTTATTTTAATTGCCGTAGGAACTGTTATGATATACCCTTTGTTCTGGCTGTTTTTTGCTACATTCAAGGACAACAAGGAGTTGTTTGGAACGATGAGCCTGCTTCCGGAACAATATTCTTTTGGTGCTTACAGAGAAGGCTGGAAAGGCAGCGGGCAGTTTACTTACCTGACATTTTACTTAAATACCTTTAAGCTGGTCATCCCGACCGTGGCGTTTACCGCTCTTTCCACAGGAATCGTTGCATACGGATTTGCCAGATTCAGCTTTCCATTTAAGAAAATACTGTTTATGCTGATGATTTCCACTTTGATGCTTCCGGATGCAGTTATTATGATTCCAAGATATGTTGCATTTAACAAATTCGGCTGGGTTGATACCTACCTGCCTTTCTGGGTTCCGGCAATTCTGGCCTGCTATCCTTTCCTGATTTTTATGCAGATTCAGTTCTTGAGAGGAATTCCCAAAGAACTGGACGAATCGGCCTATATGGATGGCTGCAATCCATTTATGGTATATATAAAGGTACTGGCTCCGCTTTTAAAGCCCTCTGTATTTTCTGTGGTAATCTTTCAGACCCTTTGGAGGTGGAATGATTATTTCAATAACCTGGTATACATAAGCAGTGTGAAAAATTATACACTGTCTCTGGCTTTGAAAATGTCCATAGACAGCCAGGGAGCTTCCACACCCTGGAATCAAGTGCTGGCCATGTCCTTAGTCTCCTTGATTCCCCCGATTTTACTTTACTTCTTTGCACAAAAGTATTTTGTGGAAGGGATCACGGCCGGAGGTATCAAAGGATAAAAAAATGATAGATGAACAATATGAAGATAGATTTTAAAGATATGTACCTGTAATATGAACAGGGGTTTGAAACAATGGATTTATGGTAAAATGGAATTACCAAACTTAAGGGTAAACCTGATAAAGGAGAAGGAGGAAAAATTTTATGAAAAAGCATTTCAAGAAAAGCGCGGCTCTGCTTATGGCTGCTTCCATGGCGGCAGTATCCCTGATCGGCTGCAATTCAAGTGCCAAGAACGCAGATACCAATGCGGCTGCTCAGAGCAGCGCAGGGGCTGAGGATACAGAGGCTGGCAAGCCGGCATCCGGAGGGGATCCTGTAACGCTGCGTTTTTCCTGGTGGGGAAGCGACAGCAGACATAAAGCCTTGCTGGCCGTAATTGAAGCTTATGAGAAAAAGAATCCCAACGTAAAGATCGAAGCAGAGTATCAGGGTTATGACGGGTACTACGAGAAGATCATGACAACTCTTTCCAGCAACACGGCGCCGGATATTATCCAGCTGAGCAAGGAATGGCTTCCGGATATTCAGGGAGCCAAGCATTATCTGGCAGACTTATCCACGTTGCCGGTGGACTTAAACACCTTAAAGGACCGTCTGCTGGAGATCGCAGGTACTTATAACGGTGAGCCGAATGTGTTCCCCTGTAC
Organism: Paenimyroides baculatum; assembly: GCA_040391685.1. Classification (GTDB taxonomy): domain Bacteria; phylum Bacteroidota; class Bacteroidia; order Flavobacteriales; family Flavobacteriaceae; genus Flavobacterium; species Flavobacterium baculatum_A. The sequence continues at coordinate 1,252 of JBEBXJ010000156.1, read as the reverse complement.
CGTTGGAGGCTCTGTTATCTATGTTAATACTGATTTTGCAAAGCAGTATGGAATTGAATTGAGCAAGGCCTATACCTGGGACGAGATTAAAGTGCTGGGAAAATCCATTCACGAGCAGGATAGCGATGCATATTTAATGACGGCAGATGCGGATATGCTGAACCGGTTATTTGTCCAGCCTTATCTGGCACAAAAGACAGGAAAGCCGTTAATAGATGAAGAAACCTATTCCATGAATTTTTCGGAAGAAGATGCGGCAGAAGCATTCCGGAATATTGTTGATCTGTATGAGACTAATACTCTGGAACCATTTGGAGAAGCAGCAACCTTTGCTGGACAGGCGGACCAGAACAACAAGTGGATTAACGGAAAGATAGGCATGATTGTGGACTATACAGGAAGCGCTCCTAAATATATTGCTTCCATTGACAGTCCCTTAGATGTCATTTCCATGCCTGTTACCAGTGACGCGAAGAGCAGCGGTGTTGCATACAGCGGTGACAGAGGCTTTGCAGTTAATGATAATTCGGCTCATAAGGAAGACGCTGCGAAATTCCTGGATTTTTTGATGAATGATCCGGAGTCCATTGCAATCTGCAAAACCGATGTTGGATACTGCCCCACCAAGCAGTCTGATGACATTCTGATCGCAGCAGGAGTTGTAAGTGAGATCCAGAAAAAAGGTGTTGAGATATCTGAACCTAATTCTTATACCAACAATATGATCAGTGGAAATACCGAGCTTGAAGTGACCCGGAAAGACTTGATCCAGGAGGTTGTTTACGGAGATATTACTCCGGAGGAAGCAGCGAAGGAACTGACAGAACAGTATCAGACAATTTTGGATGAGCTGAAAGCAAATAAGTGATAAAAACAAATAGCAAGTCATACCGCGGAGGGTGCTGTAAAATTGATTTTGCAGCACTCTCTGTTTTAATCGGGCAGAAAGAGTTAGATGGAGGAATATATGAAAGATAAAACCTACTATCAGGAAATGCTGCTGCATCTGGTGGAGCCGTTGAAAAAGCATTACAGCAAAGACTGCGCCAGCTTGCAGCTAGGGGCTTTTGCAGCAGGTTACGGCAACCGGATTGCCGGAATGGAAGGGTTTTCCCGTGTTTTATGGGGTATGGTATCCTACTGGGCTGGGGGAGGAAAAGATGAAAGCCTTCTGCCGGTTTACCAAAAGGGATTTTGCGAAGGTACTAACCCTGCATCAGAGGAATATTGGGGAGATCTGCATCATAAAGAC
>JBEBXJ010000155.1:0-4113 GCA_040391685.1 Paenimyroides baculatum | reverse complement strand
TGTTGTTTCAATATACTGAGGAAACACAAGAAAAAATGTTAGATGTGAATTTAAAGATGTATAAAGAATTTGCAAACGGACAGTTTTTCGCGGGTGTATCTTACAGAACAATGTTTGAAGGAGCAGAATACATGAAAGATAATGAAGTTAAAAAACAAAACTATCATTCGGTTTCACCGCTTTTAGGTGTTAAGTTTAAACAAATTATGGTTGGGTATACATACTCACATCAATTTGGAGAGATTGGTTTTGCTAAAGGAGGATTTCACCAGTTAACACTAGGATTTAACTTCTTATGTAAAGAAAGCAACTACAAATGTAACTGCCCGTCAGTTAACTTTTAATATTAAAAGAAAATCCCGATATTTATCGGGATTTTTTTATTTTACTACTATGGCTTTAATAAAACCTATAAACGGAAACCATCCTAAATACCCCGACAATTGTTTTATTGCAGAAAACGCAACAATAATAGGCGATGTTGAAATGGGCGAACAATGCAGTGTTTGGTACAATGCGGTAGTTCGCGGGGATGTCCATTTTATAAAAATGGGTAACAAAGTAAATGTGCAAGACGGAGCCGTAATACATTGTACGTATCAAAAACACCCAACAATTATTGGTAATAATGTTTCGATAGGGCATAATGCAATTGTACATGGTTGTACTATTTACGATAATGTTTTAGTAGGCATGGGCGCTATTATTATGGATAATTGCATTGTTCACAATAACGTTATAGTTGCTGCCGGTGCCGTTGTTACACAAAATATGGAACTGCTTCCAAACGGAATTTATGCAGGCGTTCCTGCAAAAAGAGTTAAAGAATTGAATGCATCTGATTTTGCCGGGGAGATTGACCGTATTAGTAATAATTATGTTTTGTACAGCAGTTGGCAATAAATTTTAAAACAAAAAAAGAACGCACTTAAGTAAAATGCGTTCTTTTATTTTTTCTTTAGAAAATTAGATTTACTGTAAAATAGAATAAACTCATACACATGAGCAGAAGCTTCATCTTCAGACATGCCGTTGTACGTTAATCTGTGTATCAAACGCTTGTAATCTTGGGTTTCTTTAAAACGTTTGTATTGATAGTCCTTAAAAAGCTTTAATTGATTGTAAGTAAAAGTCTCGGTTCTGCCAATGTTTCCTTTTTGAACTTCAAAAACAATATAATGATCATAAATAGGAACTAACGAATCTTCTTTAATGAATTTTTCTGCACCCAAACCAATATCAAATAAACCGCTTACCCAGCCTAAAAACATAGGTTCGTCTTTTTTATTTAATTCTGCCAGTACCGATGAATCTTTTACCTTAGGATTTTTTCCGTTAATGTAGAGGTTATTCAAATAGAATTTATTCTCTTTTACTTCAAAAGCTGCCAAATAATTTCGGTTTACAATAGTTGTGTCGATATTAGGAACTGGGCGTTTATCCGGATAATACCTGAAATATTGTTCCATGTGGTGGTAACGGTACGGATATGATGTTCCGTTCCAACTGATAGTTTCTGGTTCGTATTTTTTTTGCGCTAATGTGCAAAGGGTACTAAAAAGTAAAATAAGGGTGTAAAAGTGTTTCATACGCTTAAAAAAAATACCGACAAATGCCGGTATTTATTATATTGGATAATGATTTTAAAAATCGTCAAACTCTACATTCGTAAAGCTTTTAGCCTCTGATAGCTCTCTTTTGAAATCTTTTTGATGTCTTTCAGAAATAACTTCTTCTCCTTTTTGATCTAAAACAAAATCAGTCATTTCGTTCAAGATTTCTTTAAAAGAAACAAAATCTTCTTTGTACAAGTAAATTTTGTGCTTTTTGAAGTGGAACGATCCGTCTTCTTCTGTAAACTTTTTACTTTCTGTAATGGTTACATAATAATCATCTGCTTTTGTAGATCTTACATCAAAAAAGTAAGTTCTTCTGCCGGCTCTTAATACTTTTGAGAAGATTTCTTCCTTTTCTAGCATTTCATGGTCTCTCATAGTCCTTTCGTTCTGTTAATTTTTTTTACATCTCTTCAAAAGTCTAAAAAAAAACTAATAAAACAAAATTTATAGTACATCTTTTTCAGCTAATTGTTTATTATATAATTTGTTATAATAACCATCTATGTTTAGTAGCTGATTATGAGTGCCTTGCTCTATGATTTCGCCGTCGTTTAAAATAATTATTTTATCTGCATTTTTTGCAGATGATACTCTGTGTGTTACAATTATGGTTGTTTTTTTTGCCGAAATATCTTTTAAATTATTTAAAATACGCTCTTCGGTTTCGGTATCAACAGCAGATAAACAATCGTCTAACAATAAAACGGGAGCATCTTTAATTAAAGCACGTGCTATAGAAACACGCTGTTTTTGTCCGCCCGATAAGGTAATTCCGCGTTCACCCAAAATAGTTTCATAGTCTTTTTCAAAGCGCATAATATTTTTATGAACATCGGCAATTTTTGCAAAATGTTCGATCTCTTCTTGTGAAGCATCTTCTTTCCCAAACTGAATGTTGTTTTTAATGGTGTCTGAAAATAAAAAGGCATCCTGAGGAACAACAGCAATCTGGTCGCGTAAATTTTCAACATTCCACTTTTTAATATCGATGTTATCAATAGAAATCGATCCTGAAGAAACATCGTACAATCTTGAAATAAGTTGCAATATGGTAGATTTCCCAGATCCGGTTTTTCCTAAAAAAGCAACGGTTTCGCCTTTTTGAATAGTGAATGAAATATTGTTTAATGCATGTATTTTTGTATCTTCATAAATGAAATGAACGTTTTTAAATTCAATTTTTCCTTCTAAAGCTCTTGTTTCTGTTGTTGACGATTGTATGGAAGGAACTTCGTTTAAAAACTCATTGATACGTTTCTGCGAAGAACCGGCCTCTTGAACCATTGACGATACCCAACCTAATGATGCAATTGGCCAGGTAAGCATATTTATATATAGGATAAACTGCGCAATAATACCAATTTCGGTTATAACACCATTGATGTACATTCTTGCACCAATGTAAATTACCAGTAAATTACTAATTCCAATTAGTAAAATCATTAACGGACCAATTAACGCGTTGGTGTATGTTAAGCGCATGAACTTTGTTTTACTTTCAGTTGTAGCTTCATCGTATGCTTTATTTTGCTTGCCTTCTAAGGTATAGGCTTTAATAACGCGGATTCCTGAAAAAATTTCTTGAGAAAAAGACGATAGCTTTGAAAGATTTTGCTGATAAGCAAAGCTTCGCTGGTTAATTTCTGTACTTAGTTTATACATTAAAATAGCTAAAAAAGGTACCGGTATTAAAGAATACCAAGTTAACGTAGGTGATATAATATACATTTGTATAATTACCACTAACATTCTAAAAATAGTATTTATAGAATACATGATTGCCGGACCAACGTATTGGCGTACTTTGGCAACATCTTCGGAAATACGACTCATTAAGTCGCCGGTGCGCTGACGTTTGTAAAAATCCAAACTTAATTTTTGGTAATGCTCGTAAATTTCGTTTTTAAGATCAAATTCAATGTGTCGTGACATTACAATAATGGTTTGGCGCATTAAAAAGGTTAAAAAACCAGCTAAAAGTGTAGTGCCTACAATTAACAGCATATTGTGCCACAAGGCTTGTTTAGTGAATTCAGGAGTAAGCTCGTTTTGTAAAAACTTCTGAAGAATAGTAATTGCGTCGCCAATGTATTGTGGAGTAAAAACTGTAAATATTTGCGAAGCAATTGTAATTACAATACCAAGTAAGAATCGGTATTTGTATTTTACAAAGTATTTATTAAGTTTTTGAAGTTCTTTCATTACTTAGTTTGTATTTCTTTTAAATATTAAAAAACTCAAGATTTTTGTTATGTACTTTAACGATTATTTATGATATAATTATGGATTTTAATAATAATGTGATCAAAAAATGATAATAAAATAAATTGTTTTATATTTGAATCTATCCAAATTATTAAAATTATGACAACAAACGTATATACTCCAGACGAGTTAAAAAAAGTTGACCCAGTCTTTGGTCAGATTTCCTTTGATCATCACGAACAAGTTGTTTTTTGCCACGACAAAGATACTGGTTTAAAAGCAATTATTG
>JBEBXJ010000154.1:0-4144 GCA_040391685.1 Paenimyroides baculatum | reverse complement strand
TACTACCAATAATTATAAAAATTAAAGGTAGTAAAAACAAACTAAACAATTTTTTTTAATGTGTGATGTTTGGTGAAAGATGCCTGATGTTTTCAAACTCTCATCTACACCTAACATCATGCACCCAGCATTATACATCAGGCTACATTTACGGTATAATCTTTTGTTACTACCAAATTAATGGGTGTGCTGTTTAAAAGATTGTCGTAAATAGGACAGCGTTCTTTAATTTCATCCATCCAAAACTTCAGCGTAGTTAAATCGGCAGTGGTAACGGGTTTTACAACAAGTTCTATGCTTTCAAAACCACTACGGTCTTTCACGTTTAAGCCTTGCGTTTTGGCGGTATTAATGGTTCCTTTAATTTCTATCTGTATCGATTTTAAATCCATACCCAAATCATCTGCTACCTGGTGCCCAACCATATTAATGCATGCTGCAAATCCTGCTAAAAGATATTCTAAATGGGCATTTGAATTCTTTTTCATATCGTTTTGAGTGATTGAAAATTGTAATTCGCTGCTTTTAATGTTTAACTGGCTTTGGTTGGCAAAACTTAATAATGAAATTTGTTCTAGGCTCATGATTACTGGTTTTATGGATTACTAATTTATTTTTGAAATTTAATTTTTAACTACATAAATTTTGTTTTAATAAAATAAACATAGCTTGATTTTTTTTATTTAACCACATAGTTCTTCATTTACTGTTGTCTTTATTAAAGTTTATATAGATTTTGTATTCACAAAATGAATATAGTCTTGATTAGTTGTTTTTAGAAAATCTGTAAAAGCTATGTGTCTATATGGTTGATTAATTATTGGGCATAAAAAAATCCTCTGCGGTTTAGCAGAGGATTCACTTTTGATTATATTGTAAAATGGTTACAATTTAGTGCATACAAAACCTCTGCGGGAAAATTTCCACATTCTACAGTTGCGTGTATGTTTAATAAATTGTTGCATTTTAATTTTTCTGTTGATTTTTATTTCGGAACAAAATTCTAATTTTCTTTTTAAAAAAGAAAATTATTTTCAATATTTAACATTTTAATGTTTTAAACCGAAAATATTTCATAATTACTTAAAATAGGTTCGTTACGCATTCTTAAGAAAATCTGTGCTACGGCAACTACATCGCGTTCACAGTATTTGGCTATACGTTCTATGTTTTTTTCGTTGTAAAACACGTTACGGACTTCGCTGCCATCAATATCTTCTTTAGGCGATGGAATCCCCAGAACGTGTGTCAGTAATTTCAGTGAAGTATAATGTTTGTAATCGCCGAATTTCCATAATTCCAACGTGTCTAAATGTGGAATTTCCCAAGGTTTTCTGCCAAATAACTGTAGTTTTTCAGGAATGTTTATTCCGTTGATCAGCATACGCCGACACAAATATGGGATATCGAATTCTTTAATATTGTGTCCACAAAATACAAATGCAGGGTTTGAAAAATGTGTTTTTATCAAATCGTTAAATTCTTTCAGCAATTGTTTTTCATTGCCAATAATTGATTTGGTTCTAAACTGTCGTTCGGCATTTTTGATGGTGAAATATCCAACCGAAATACAGATGATTTTTCCGAATTCTGCCCAAATACCGGCACGTTCGTAAAATTCTTCGGGCGTTAAATCGTCTTTTCGCTGATATTGCGTTTTATCTGCAAATAACTGTTGTGCATCAACGGGTAAATCATTGAAAAATTCTGATTGTGGTACAGTTTCAATATCTAAAAATAAAATATTTGGTAAAACTATTTTATCAATCATAACTGGTTGCTTAACATATTATAGGTTTCATCAATATAAATATACAAATCGTTACTGTGCGCATCTGTTGAGGTTTGCAAACCTTTTATATGGCCCAAACGTACAATGATTAATTCGTCTTCAGGAATTACAATAACAAACTGACCTAAATGCCCGCGCATGTAATAAATGTGCTTGTTTTTGTAGTTTGACAACCACCAGCCGTAACCATACTGCGGACTTTCGTTAAAACGTGGATTTATTGATTTAAAAACAAAGGAAGTTGAGAGGATTTGTTCACCATTCCAAATTCCGTGTTGCATATATAGTTTTCCAAACTTAGCAAAATCGCGCGCATTGCTTGCTATGCAACAATATGCTTTTTCAATACCGCTGTCACTATGGTCAATTTGCCAAAGTGCATCATGTTCCATTCCCATAGGCTGCCAGAAATATTTCGAAACAAAATCTGCCAAAGACATTTTAGTGGCTTTTTCTAAAACCATTGCCAGCAATTGTGTATCGCCACTTTGATAGATGAATTGCTGTCCTGGTTTTTTATCGATAGGTAGGCTTAGCATTAGCGAGCGCAAATCGGTTTTAAAATATGCTTGTGTTGTTACTGAAGTAGGTCCGTAATAATTTTCGTCCCATTTTTGTCCCGACGCCATGCTTGCCAAATCGCCAACGGTTACTTCTTTTACAAATTTACCTGTTAATTCTGGTAGATAATTTATGACTCTAGCATCTAGATTCGGTATCATGCCTAAATCAATTGCTTTACCTAACGCCGATGTTACAATACTTTTAGCGACAGAAAAAGAATTGGTTTTACTGTCGGTTTTACCAATATCAAAATAACTTTCGTGCCAGATGCTGTCGTTTTTAATGATTAAAAACGATGTTGTTTGTAACTCTTTATGAGTGTGGTTTAATTTTTCGGTTGATGCAACTTTGTTGTAATTTTTTGAAACTTGCCAAGGTTGTGCTGTCCCTTTTTTAATTTCATGATTATTAAAATAATGGTAATCTTCTAAAAAAGCGGTTTTATGCCCGGTTAAATAGGTTACACGCACCGCACGAAGCAAATAACCATAATCGAAAATGTACAAAAGTGCAATGATCGATATAAAAACAATAACAAACCATTTAAGGATTTTTATAAGAATTTTCATGATTTTATTTGTTGGATAAATTAAAGATAACAAATTTATTCATCGTCTAACTGAAAAATTTCGTTAACGGTTACATTAAACATTTTCGACATGCGCAAAGCCAATTCTACCGAAGGGGCGTATTTTCCAGCTTCGATTGCATTAATGGTTTGCCGTGTAACACCTAATTTCTCTGCCAGTTCAGCTTGCGTGATGTTATGAATGGCGCGGAATACTTTAATCTTCGTTTTCATAACTGAACTGTTTTTTATAGATGAATAATTTGGTGTAGTAGAAAAGGTTAGCTAAGATTACAAAAAAATATAGAAACCCCATGATAACATTTAAAAAAGATAATCCATAAATAAAAATTTCACTTAAAATAAGTAATGTAAAAATAAAGTATGTGCTATATACTAATGATTTTAATCTTATAAGTGTAATCATTTCATCTTCAATTTTTTCTTTTGAAAAGGCTAGAATAATTCCACTTATAAAAAATGAACAATCTAAAATTTCATTATAGATGTCTTCTTTAACAAATCCAAAATAAGTATTGTTAGATATTTCGGTAAAGGTGTCGCTTACAAAAGCAAAGACAATTGTATTAATCTCGGTTTTTATACCTGAATATTGTAGAATAATTAAAAAAAGAGAAATAATAAAAATTACTAAAGCAGGAATTTTTAATTTGTTTGGGAATAGATAAATACTTTTCATGATAGATAGTTTTAAAAATTAATTAAATCAAATGTAATAAAAATTTTATATTATGTAAAAAATATTTTACATATAGTAAAAATAAAAATACTTTAATTGTTTTATTAAGCTAAATTTTTTTGTATGTTCTGAAAAGAGTAGTACTTAAATGTGATTCTGTGTCAAACACGAAATGAGAAAGTCTAATAGAAAAGCCCTATAAAGAGAAATCCTTATAGGGCTTATAGCTTATTACTTAAAACTGTTTACAAATTCTGAAAAAAGTCGTTTCCTTTATCATCGGTAATAATAAATGCAGGGAAATTTTTCACGATAATTTTACGAACAGCTTCCATTCCCAATTCAGGGAAATCAACTACTTCAACTTTTAAAATATTATCCTGAGCTAAAATAGCTGCTGGTCCGCCGATTGATCCTAAATAAAAACCACCGTGTTTTGCACAGGCATCGGTTACTTGTTGTGAGCGGTTTCCTTTTGCCAGCATAATCATAGAACCGCCGGCTGCTTGAAATTGATCTA
>JBEBXJ010000153.1:0-4170 GCA_040391685.1 Paenimyroides baculatum | reverse complement strand
ATAAAAAGCCAAATCAATTCGATTTGGCTTTGCTGTTTTTAATAGCATAACAGCAAAGAACTTCTTATATTTGCTTATTAGCTAATTATATTTTTATGAAATTACATGTAACAGATGAAACTTCGAGGCTTAAGACCGTAATACTTGGAACCGCACAAAGTAATGGCCCAACACCGACAATAAATGAAGCTTACGATCCAAAATCGTTAGAACATATCAAAGCAGGTACGTATCCTGTAGAAAAAGATATGGTTAACGAAATGGAAGCTTTTAATCAGGTTTTTAATAAATACGATGTAAAAGTTTACCGTCCGGAAATCATTGAAAATTACAACCAGATTTTCAGTAGGGATATTGGTTTTGTAATAGACGATATTTTTATAAAAGCCAACATACTGCCAGATCGTGAGCGTGAATTAGAAGCTATTCAGTATGTGATCGATCAAATGGATCTAACAAAAGTAGTGCGTCCGCCTGAAGAAGTGCATATTGAAGGGGGAGATGTAATGCTTTACAACGATCATATTTTCATAGGAACTTACAAAGGCAGCGATTACAAAGATTTTATTACCGCACGTACCAATATGGCAGGTGTACAGTTTATAAAAGACTTGTTTCCGCATAAAATTGTGAAGGAATTCGATTTGGTAAAATCAAAAATTGAACCGCGTGATAATGCCCTGCATTTAGATTGTTGTTTTCAGCCTGTAGGAAAAAATAAAGGAATTATCTACAAATCAGGCTTCCGTGAAGAGGCAGATTATATGTATCTGGTAAACCTTTTCGGCAGAGAAAACTTGTTTCATATAGAACGTGAAGAAATGTACCACATGAACTCTAATGTCTTTTCGATTGATAAAGATGTTGTCGTTTCAGAACGCAATTTCACCAGATTAAACAATTGGTTACGCGATAACGGATTTACAGTAGAAGAAATTCTGTATGCAGAAATTTCAAAACAGGAAGGTCTTTTAAGATGTTCAACTTTACCATTAATTAGAGAATAAGTTTTACGTTATAAGTTATATGTTTTAGGTTTTAATCATGAGTAGTTATAAAGATTTAGACATTTACAAAATTAGTTTATCATTGTTTTACGAAGTCCATCCAATGTCTTTGAAATTGCCTAAACATGAATTATACGAATTAGGAAGTCAATTAAGAAGATCATCTGATAGTATTGTAACAAATATTGTAGAAGGCTATGGAAGAAGTGCTTATAAAGCAGAGTTTGTCAGATTCCTAACATTCTCATGGGCAAGTTGTTTAGAAACAATTAATCATCTTGAAAAGATTAAGCATTTATACGGTAACTTATTTAGAGATGACTTGATACAGAATTATGAAATTTTAAGTGCTAAAATTTATTCTTTTATTAAATACGTTGAAAATAATTGGAAATAGAAACATATTACTTTACAGAACATACAACTTAATACATACAACATAGAACAAAAATATATGAGTCAGCAGGCAGCAAATACCGTTTTAATGATTCGTCCGGTGCAATTCCGTATGAACGAACAAACGGCAGTAAATAATTATTATCAGAAGAAATTAGAAGGATTAACTCCGGCAAACGTAAACCAAAAAGCTCAGGAAGAGTTTGATGGTTTTGTAGAACGTCTGCGTTCGGTTGGTGTAAACGTTGTTGTGGTAGATGATACCAAAGAAAGCGATACACCGGACAGTATTTTTCCAAACAACTGGGTTTCGTTTCACGACAATGCCGAAGTTGTTTTGTACCCGATGTTTGCAGAAAACCGAAGATTAGAGCGTCGCGAAGATATTTTGGATATTCTGGAAGACAAAGGTTTTAAAATATCAGAAATAAACGATTATACATCGGCAGAAGAAGACGATATCTTTTTAGAAGGAACCGGCAGCATGATTATCGATCGTGAAAATGCTAAAGTTTACGCTGCTTTATCGCCTCGTGCTGATGAAGAGTTGATTATAGAGTTTTGTGAAGACAACGATATGCATCCTGTTATTTTTGAAGCATACCAAACGGTTGACGGCAAGCGTTTACCAATTTACCACACCAATGTAATGATGAGTATTGCCGAAAATTTTGCTGTTATCTGTGGCGATAGTATCGACGATAAACAAGAACGTAAACTGGTTATAAACAGCTTAAAAGAAGACGGTAAAGAAATTATTTACATTACCGAAGACCAGGTAAACCATTTTGCAGGAAATATGTTGCAGGTTGAAGGAAAAGATGGACAACTGTATATGGTGATGAGTACACAGGCGTACGAAATTTTAACCGATGTACAGATAAAAGCCATTGAAAAACATTGTGCTATTTTACATGCACCGCTTTACACCATTGAAGCTTGTGGCGGCGGAAGTGCCCGTTGCATGCTGGCTGAAGTGTTTTTACCGAAAGAATAATTTTAAACTTATAAAAAAACGCATTGAGAAATCAATGCGTTTTTTAACTCCATATATTTTGAGATTCCTACGGAATGACAAGATTGCGTACAAAATTCTCGGTTAAGTTTGTCATGCTGTAAGCATCCTTTAGTAAAGAGATAAATTCTTTGTTTAACTACAACAAATCACTCGGTATTTTGTAATGTGGATTTTCTTTAATATTCACTTTAATAATAGCCGATGCATTTTCTAACAGTTTACGGCTGTCTTCGCTTAAATGCGTAAGGATCACTTTTTTATTGCGTTCGCTGTATTTTTTTGTAAGTAAATCAACCGCTTCAATACCGCTCATATCGGCAATTCTACTTTCCTTAAAAGAAATCATTATGGTTTCGGGATCATTTGCCAAATCAAACTTCTCGTTAAAATTAGCTACGGATCCAAAAAACAATGGTCCGTATATTTCGTAATGCTTAATTCCGTTTTCATCAACGTATTTTCGGGCTCTGATGCGTTTGGCACTTTCCCATGCAAAAACCAGTGCCGAAATAATGATTCCAACCAAAACAGCAACAGCCAAGTTTTTAAAAAGAATGGTAATACTTGCAACAATCAAGGTTACTAAAATATCGCTTTTAGGCATTTTGGTCATTTTCTTAAAAAATCCCCAGCTAAAAGTGGTTATGGCAACCATCATCATAACGCCAACCAAAGCAGCCATAGGAATTTTCTCTATAACGGGTGCTGCCACCATTATAATAAACAGTATTGCCAAAGCACTTACAACTGCCGATATACGCTGACGAGCACCAGCATTCAGGTTAACAAATGTCTGGGCTATCATGGCACAACCACCCATTCCTGTAAAAAAGCCGTTGGTTATATTTGCAATTCCCTGTGCAACAGATTCCTTATTGGCACTTCCTCGGGTTTCAGTAACTTCGTCAACAAGTGTCAACGTAAGCAGACTTTCCAACAAACCAACTCCCGCCATAATTGCTGCGTACGGAAAAATTATTTGTAGCGTATCTAAAGTTAAAGGTATCTGCGGAATGTGGAAAGGAGGTAAGCCTCCGCTAATCGATGCAATATCTTGTACTGTTTTTGTTTCGATTCCAAACGAATGAACAATTGCGAAGATAATAGCAATGGCAATTAGTGTAGTGGGTAAGGCTTTAGAAATTTTAGGGATAAAATAAGTTAATATCAATGTTAATGCTACCAAACCACCCATAATATATAACGATTCGCCTTGCAACCAATTAAAACCACCATTTGTATTTACCTTAAATTGTTCAACCTGCGACATAAATATCACAACTGCCAAGCCATTTAAAAAACCGTACATTACAGGTTGTGGAACTAATCGTACAAATTTTCCGAGTTTAAAAACGCCGACAGCAATCTGAAACAATCCTGCCAAAACCACCGCAGTAAAAAAATATTCAATACCGTGAGTAGAAATCAACGCAATCACTACAATTACGGTTGCACCGGCTCCGCCTGAAATCATTCCGGGTCTTCCGCCTAAAAAGGCAGTGATAATTCCCATTATAAATGCACCGTACAATCCTGTTAATGGTGGTAAACCTGCTACAATTGCAAATGATAAAGATTCCGGTATCATGGTCATAGCAACGGTTAAGCCTGCTAAAATTTCAATTCGGTATGTTTTTAAATCAACAGACATTGTAAGAGGAAAGTAATTTTGGAAAGAAATAATTAAAATATTTATTTTTATTTAGAATAAATAAAAATAATTTATTGCTTTTACACTCGTAATTAAGT
>JBEBXJ010000152.1:0-4253 GCA_040391685.1 Paenimyroides baculatum | reverse complement strand
ATTTTAGATATGGGCTGCGGTAACGGTGCTTTGCTGGAACATTTGTTTGAAACTATTGAAAATAGAACGTTGCGTGGAAAACATTTGGAAACGCATCCGCTGTTTTTGGTTGGTGCCGATTATAATCAGGAAGCATTAAAAATTACGCGTGCCAATTTAATTGCAAACGATATCTGGGCAAAAGTTATTTGGGGCGATATTGGAAATCCTGTAAAATTAGCATCCGATTTAAAAGATGAATACAACATTGAACTGAATGATTTATTGAATATCCGTACCTTTTTAGATCATAACAGAATTTGGGAACAACCCGTAAAGACTGAAGGTTTGCAAGAAAGTCTTTCAACAGGAGCTTATGTAACCAACGGATTATTATTACCTAACGAATGGGTTGAGCAGAGTTTGGTAGAACATTTACAAAAATGGCAACCTTTTATTTCTAAATTCGGATTGTTGGTTATCGAACTTCATACGATAGATCCTACAATAACATCTAAAAATATCGGATTAACAGCCGCTACAGCTTATGATGCCACGCATGGTTTTTCTGATCAGTATATTTTAGAATTAGCTATTTTTGAAGAATGTGTAAAACGTTCGGGATTGTCGATTGATGATAATTATACCCGTAAATATCCTGCAGATGAACGTGCAAACATCAGTATTCATTTGATAAAATAAAAAATACCGCTCTTAAAAGCGGTATTTTTATTGTTAATTTTCTAACGGAAGAAAATTGTAGTTTTTAGAATAATACAACATTTGTTCTGCAAACGTTTTAGGGTAGGTTACCACAATATCGGTAATTTCTCCTTTATCGTTCGTAATTGGAACAAGCACCGGATTTACAAATCCGCGGTAAGGTGCCGTATTGAATTTTTTGCTGCGTTCCAACACTTCTTTGTGCAGTTGTTTGTCAACTTTAACTCCATAATTTTCAACCAGGTCTTTGGCTGCCTTAAAATCTCCTTCCGATTTTATACGTTGTGTTTCACGCAACAATTGCCCGAATAAATCATGCAAACGTGCATAATCATTGATTTTAAAATAGGTTTTATTGTCTCGAACTACTTTTTCGATCACATTGAATTCTTTCCCTTTTTCGTAAACCCAAGCCGAAACCCACTGACGGTTTCTCATGTGTGCTTCTTCGATATCCTGACCCGGTTCAATACGAACCAGCTGCGTCATTAATCCGTTGCGAATGTAATCGTTGTAAGCTGTCATTCCCAGATTTTTCCAATCGTCAACCAATCCTAAATCCTGAATTTTTTTATCGTACAGATAATACAGCGCAACCAAATCGGCACGACCTTCTTCTAAAGTAGATGCGTAGCTTTTCAGTGTTTCTTTTGGCGTACCAACTCCCGGATTTAACTGACCCGATGCGTGCCCGATCACTTCGTGCAACGCCGTGTGTAGTTTATCTGCTAGTTCGCTGTAACGTTGTGATAGTTTAATTTCATTTTCATCAAATGCAAATTCCTTTAACTTATCGCCACCACCTGCTTTATTGTAAGCATCGATAATGTTTCCTAACGAAATTGATTTGGAACCGTGTTCTGCACGAATCCAATCTGCATTTGGAAGGTTCACTCCAATGGGTGTTGCCGGCGAAGTATCGCCACTTTCTGCAGCCACAATAACGGTTTTGTAAGATACACCCACAACGTTTTTCTTTTTATGTTCGGGCATTAAAGGTGAACTGTCTTCAAACCACTGGGCGCTTTTTGAAATCACTTCCATTTTTGCCGACATATCGAAATCTTTAATCTGAACCGTTGATTCATACGATGCTTTATGTCCTAACGGATCATTATAAACTTCAATAAACCCGTTTATGTAATCAATATTTCCTTCGGTAGCTTTTACCCATGCCACATTGTAATCGTCCCATTTTTTAAGATCACCGGTTTTGTAAAAATCAATTAAAATTTTCAGTGCATCGGCTTGTGGTTTGTTTTCGGCAACTTCTACGGCTTTTTCAAGCCAGTAAACAATTTTATCAATTGCAGCACCGTACATACCGCCGCTTTTCCAAACGCGTTCTTCTATTTTGCCTGATTCGGTCCGAACTAATTTCGAGTTTAAACCGGTAGATAAAGGTCGTAACGTATCAGCAGGAATCATACTTCCATAAAATTTCTCTACGTCTTTCGCAGTTAAACCTTTTCCGTAAAAATTAACTGCCGAACCCTGTATCAAACCTTTCGATTCATTCAGATTTACCTTTTTGGCATCTACATCGTTAAAAAGAACTTCAACAATACTTGCGTCTAAATTTGTTTTGGTTTCTTTTAGCAGTTCCTGAAGATATGTTTGCGGAATCCCCGGTTTTATTTTACTGTTTGAATAATGATGATGTATTCCGTTAGAAAACCAGATGCGTTTTAAATAAATTTCAAAGTTTTTCCAGTTTTCGCTGTTTTTGTCTCCCTTGTAATTTTTGTAAACGTTTTCAAGAGCAGTTCGTATTTTTAAATTGTACTTGTAGTTTTGATCCCAAAAGATATCTCGACCCGAATAGCCTGCCTGTGCCAGATAATACACCAGCTTTTTTTCTTTTAAGGTTAATTTTTCCCAGCCCGGAATGTCATATTTCAACACCTGAACATCGGCAAACTGTTCTGATTGAAACTGCACGCTTTTAAGACTGTCTGTAACGCTTTTGTAATTGCTTGTTTTATCGTTTTTGTTGCAGGCCGTTAACGATGCAACGGCTAATGCTATAAAGGTAAACTGACTAAATTTCATACTTTGTTATGGTGTTATTAAAAACAAATATATTAAAATTTATGTTGTGGGCTAATTTTGGTTCTGCGAAGTTTTACTGTAATTGAAACCCTTGTATAAAAAAAGAGCTTTGAAATTTTCAAAGCTTATTAATTTTGTGGTAATACATTTTTAAGAAATTCGTTTAACTGATCAAATAAATCTTTCGGGCTGGAATACAGGATATGAAAATTGCTTAAAGCAAACAGCAGCTCGTTGGTTTCGGCTTCGGCTTTTTGTAGGTAAACAATAGGCTTGCGCTTTGCTTTGGCATACCCCAATTCTATACACGATGTAATGTTAACCGATGTAGCTTCGATAATTAAAAAGTTACTGGAATCGATTTCCTTCATGGCTTTTTGCATGTGATCGGCTTCCTGTCCAGCTTCAAACGGGTATTTGTCAACAAAAATAAACTGTTCTACATTGGCAGCACTCATTGCCATGCCTAACGCAATAATTTCTTTTCCTAAAGATTTTCTTGTTGCTGTATCAACTGATATATATGCTTTCATTAATTAGCAGTTTATGCGGTAAAGATAAATAAATTATTCGGTTACAATGGTTTCACGATCGCTTTCTTGGGTACTTTTAGGTAATATATGGCTGATGCGCCAAATTATTCGTCTTGATAAATTATTTCGAGTGGATACATATTGTAAAGTTAATTTTTATAATTTTAAGAAAAAGAAACTATATGAAAAAACTACTAGTACTTTTTGCACTAATTGTTCAAAATACGATGAATGCACAAACTTATTATGACGCTGATAATAACAAAATTGATAAAACTACATTTGATAAATTACTTGCTGGCAAAGAATATTACCATGTTGAAAACGATTCTTTAAAAGCTTTCAAGCTAATGTATCGCAATAACAGAGGCGAGAGAGGTTTGTTAGGAGATTCAGAAAATTTATTCAAAGAATTAAATGAAAAACTCAATTTAAAACTCGATTCCAGCAAACCTTTGATTATTTATTATTATCCGGGAAAAGATCCTTGTAATTCGGGCGGAATGTACAGCGTAAGGAGAGAGTATTTAAAATCATCTAAACAGTTAGATAAAAAAGTAAAAAAGGTAGCTGATGTGAATGTTATAAGAGTTTACAAAAGCGATGCTGGATTAACAACAAAAGAAGATCTTGATTGGAACAAAGATCCTAATGCATTAATTGAAAATTTATTCTTTAATTATGATTATTGGTGTGAGAGTTTTGTGATCATTAATGAAGGTAAATATTCGGCTTTTTTTGGAGAATATCCACATGATGAAGTAACAAAAGCGTTAAAAGAAATCTTGGTAAAATAAAAAAATCGCCCCGAAAGGCGATTTTTAATGAAGCACTAATTTAATTATTTAGCGTCTGCATATTTTTTAGCAACAGCATCCCAGTTAACAACATTAAAAAATGCGTTAATGTAATCAGGTCTGCGGTTTTGGTAATTTAAGTAATAAGCATGTTCCCAAACATCTAAAC
>JBEBXJ010000151.1:0-4419 GCA_040391685.1 Paenimyroides baculatum | reverse complement strand
AGGTACTAAACAACAACCGCGCGGCACAAAAACAACTGTTCGATCAGTTTTCGCCCACCATGTTAAGTACCTGCAGGCAGTACATAAAAGATCTTCACAATGCAGAAGATGTAATGCTGTGCGCCTTTATGAAGGTGTTTCAAAACATTAATCAGTATAGGAACGACGGTAGTTTCGAAGGTTGGATCCGTAAGATTATGATTCGCGAAAGCCTTTCGTTTCTTCGGTCAAAAAAAGAACTCGATTTTATAGAAGATGCCAGTCAGTCGGTATTAAGTGTGGTTTCAGATTCTTATGAAATAACAAACGATTACCAAAAACTGATTGACGATTTGCCAAAAGGCTGCCGATACATTTTTGTATTGAGTGTGATTGAAGGTTACAAACATCAGGAAATTGCCGAAATGCTGAATATTTCTGTCGGAACATCAAAATCGCAACTGGCTTACGCTAAAAAATTACTGAAACAACAAATTGAATTAATACGATAGATGATGGAGGATTTTGAAAAAGATATAAAAAAACATTTTCAGCAGCGGCAAATACAGCCTTCGGAAAATACTTGGGAAAAAATGGAACAGCTGTTAAACGCAGATAAACCGGTTCAGCGAAAACCACGAAAGTTGTATTACTTTTTATCGGCAGTAGCATCGGTATTGTTGTTTGTAGGATTATGGTCGTTTTTTAAAAATGACAATCATTCCATACCAGTTGTCACACCGTCAGAAGTTTTTGTGGTAAATGATGAAATACAAGTGATACAGCCAGCAAAATCAGAAAAAGAACACGTTTTACAAGAAAAAAAATTAATTACCAATACTATTTCTGTGAATAAACGGCATTCGGCATATAATCATCCTTCACAGCAAATTGCTGTCAACCATGAAGTCTTAAAAGATGATACCGAAAAAGGGGATCTTAAACAAGATTATCGCATTATTGAAAAAGCCGACATGGTTAAAGAAGAACCGCTTTTGGTAGAACAGTCAAAAATTGAAATTAAAGTAAATCCAAGCAAACTGTTGCAAAGTGCTGAAATGGAACGCCAAACGGATAACATGGTTTCAAACGGTCAGCATTTTTGGAAAAAAGTTAAAGAAATAAACACAGTTGTAGTACATTCTAAATAAACATAATATGAAAAATCTAATTTTAACCACAGCTTTTTTATTGAGCATTTTCAGTGTTCATGCACAGGAATTTTTTAGCGACAAACGCCCAGTACAGTCGGCAAACCAGTTTACACAAAAGGTAAATGATATTTCGTATGATATCGATCTAATCATAAAAAACAATAAAGAAAAGCTTAAGCAAGCCTTAAACGAAATTGACCAGAAAGTTGAAGCTAATGAAATAACCAAACCCGAAGCTGATAAATTGCGAAACGAAAAAGCCGAGTTTTATGCCAAACGAATTGAAGAAGAAACTAAAATTCAGGAAGATAAAATTAAAGTGCTTATTAATAATAAAATCGAAGACAATATCAACTTTAGTACCGACATGAGTGCTTACCAAAAGCAGTTGGTAGAGAATAAGTCTTTATTCATCGTAGAATATGTTTTTGGAAACAGTAAAATGTTATTCGATGATAAATCTAATAATAATTATGTATCAACTAACTTTTTATCATCTATTGGAGTAGGGATGGGGGCTAAAACGCGTATAGGAAAGGATGAATCAGCTTTTTACTGGAAATCTATGCTTGATGTTAACTTTCATTTTTTTAAATTACAAAATGATAAAACATTCGAAAACATAAACGGAGAAACAGTTTTTGTAGATTTAGATTCACCTATAAAAAAATCCAGAATGTTTAGTACCGAAATTAAATGGTCAAATTACATAGAATATGATTTTTCAAAACACAAAACAGATGATTTTGGAAATAAAATTATAAAATCACGTCAGTCGTTCTATGTAGGTCTAGGTGGCTTTATTGGATATAATCAAATTTCAAGAGGGCTTGTTTATGATAAAAATGGCGAAGAATATAATGAAAGAATACAAGCGCGTTTTAATTCTAATCCTTTCATTTATGGCGTTGGTGGTTATATAGGATATCAAAATTTTAATATAAAAGCTACCTATAATTTGAATCCAGTATTTAAAAACTCAATTTCAAATCAAAATATTTTCAATATAGCTTTGGTATTAGAGTTGTTTTAGCAAATTTGCTTTGGAATTATTTTAAATAAAATCAAAATAATATGAGAAAATTAATTTCATTTATCTTTTTCTGTTTTTATACAGTTTCATCATTTGCCCAAGCTGAAATTAAAACATTAAATGCAAAACAAGTGTATGATTTAATACAGAAGTCTGATAAACCCTCATTTGTAGCATTTTGGAATCCGAATTGTGAGGTTGGAGAAGAAGTTTTATTAAAATATCAGTCGGTAATTAATAAGTATTCACAAAAGATTAATGTCTACATTATTGGTCTTACTGATATGCATGACTTGATGCTTGAAATGTCAAACAAGGTTGGTTTAGATTATCCTTTGTATTCTTTAGGAGGTGATAAATCACTAAATCTTTTTAAGCGGAAACAAAAATTTGTGCAGGAAATCTCAAAACTTACAAATATTGAGAGTGGTGATTTTATAATGTTGTATAGTAACGGATTAGGTGATTTGGATTTTATAAATGATACTGGAGAAATTGATTATAGTAAATTGAATTATTTATATAGTTTGTAAATAAAAAAAACTTTGAAAATGTCAAAATGAGAGCTTGGTCATTTAATAAATTGTTAAAAAAGGCACAGACTTTGCGTTGAAATGTAACAAATTATTAAATTACACACTTACTATAAAAATTAAAAATACTTAAAATGAAAAAACTATTATGTGTAGCCTTGTTGGCTTTTGGTTATGTTGTTAATGCACAAGAAAACGATGCTGTAAACTATGTGAACAACAATCAAGTTATAAAAACAGCTTACGAGAGCGAAACATTAACGTTTAAAGAAAAAATCGCAATTGTAAACGAACAAGTTTCACAGGGAACTATTTCAGAAAATCAAGCGTATCAAATTATTTCACTGATAATGGCACAAGAAGAAGCCGAAGAAACAGTTGAAGCTGAAGAAAATTATGATTACGATTGGGGTAAAGAAACATCACCTTTCGATTTTGCCATGGGCGTACAAATGGATACCGTTGTTAAATACCGCACAAAAATAACACCTTACTTGGCATTTGGCGTGGGTAACGTAGCTACCGATGGCGCTTTTGCTAATTCAGAATTCGGTTATTTACGATCTAACTATACAGAATTTGGAATTGCTGCACGCACACCTTTCAGTAAAACTAATAACAAATGGGGTATTCGTTACGGTTTAGGTTTTAAATACAATGGTTTGGCAACTACACAAAATCGCGAGTTTACTTTAACGGGAAATCAAACAGTCACAGCGCCATCTGATAAAGAATTACGAAAAAATTACGCTTTTTTAAGAAACACCTATATAACCATTCCTGTTTCGTTAGATTTTACCACAACAACAAAAACATATAACGAAGCAAACCGCAGATTCACAACCAAAAACGGATTAAATTTTGGTTTGGGTGGATATTTAGGTTACAACATCAACTCAAAACAACATTTGCGTTACAATGATGTCAATGATTATAAAATATACGAACAACAAAAAGGCGACTGGAATGTCAATAACTTTCAGTACGGTCTAATGGCGTATGCAGGTGCAGAAAGTTTTAAATTAGTATTTAAGTATGATTTAAATCCTGTGTTTAGTAACAATATAGTAGATCAAAACTATTGGAGTTTAGGTGTTCAGTTCGGACTATAAAAAGAAAACCAGCTAATCAGCTGGTTTTTTTATGCACGGGTGGAGGGATTCGAACCCCCATCAACGGTTTTGGAGACCGCTATTCTACCCTTGAACTACACCCGTAGAACAATTCGGTTGCAAATATAAAGGCAAAAAGCTTACAAAACCTAATAAATCACTCAAAGAAATTGCTGTTAAAACCTAATTTGTTTAAGTTCAGCACCTTTAAATTATATTATAGAAACCACCCATATATTATATATAGTAATTCGGGCGTTCCCCTTCAATCCAGATTCAAAATAAAATTTCAGAAAACTCACAAAAGTAGCTAACAGAAAATAGCAGTAAACAGCCGGGTCGGGCTATCCGCTCTAAGTCCTCGCTTGTCATGCCTCTTTGCTGTGGGCTATCCGCTGCTGTCCCTAACGCCATCGAGCTACACTGTCACTTCGAGCGAAGTCGAGAAGTCAAAAAGTGGATATCTCATCCATCACCAAACACCTGTTACAAACACATCTTCAGCCTCTTACAAAATAGTTTCAAAAACTTTGTACAAGTATTTGCAAAAAACAAAAAAACAGTGCTATATTTGCAGCCGCTTTCAGGGTAACGAAAGCCACGTTCCT
>JBEBXJ010000150.1:0-4483 GCA_040391685.1 Paenimyroides baculatum | reverse complement strand
AATTTTAATTAAATATAGTAATATCTTTGCGCTATGCAAAATGAACATCAAATATTTGGAATTCGTGCGGTTATCGAGGCGATAAACGCAGGAAAAGAAATAGATAAAGTATTTATACAAAAAGAAGCTCAGGGCGATTTAATGCAGGAGCTTATGAAAACGCTTAAGAAAAATAACGTTAATTTTTCGTATGTTCCGGTTGAAAAACTGAACAAATTAAGCAAATTCAACAACCACCAAGGTGCGGTAGCATCTATTGCACCTATTAAATTTGTTACGATGGAACAATTGGTTGAAGGTGTGTTGGAAAACAAAGAAAATCCGTTATTTTTAATTTTGGATCAATTGAGTGATGCTCGAAATTTTGGAGCGATCATCCGTACTGCAGAATGTACAGGGGTTGATGGAATTATCATTCAAAAACAAGGTTCGGCACCGGTAAACGGCGATACGGTAAAAACATCGGCAGGTGCGGTTTTTAATATTCCTATTTGTAAGGTTGACCATATTAAAGATGCCGTTTTTTACCTGCAAGGTTCGGGAATTACAACTGTTGCTGCTACCGAAAAAACCGAAAATAATATTTACGACATTAATTTCTCTAAAGGAATTGCCATTATTATGGGATCTGAGGACAAAGGAGTAAATCCGTCGGTTTTAAAAATTGTTGACGAAAAAGCAAAATTACCTATGTACGGAACCATTTCTTCATTGAATGTTTCTGTTGCTTGTGGTGCTTTTTTATACGAAGCTGTTAGACAACGTTTGTAAATTTTGATTTGTCCAACTAACTTGTCATCCCGTACTTACACGGGCACGAATTTACGAACTGGCGAAGCAATCGCATTCATAATTATTTTTTTATGAGATGCTGAAACAAGTTCAGCATGACAACAGAAATAACAAAAAAGCTCTCTTTAAATTTAAAGAGAGCTTTTTTTATTAAAATCTATTTTATTTTAAATCGAAACGATCTGCGTTCATAACTTTTGTCCAAGCCGAAACAAAATCGTTTATAAATTTATCTTGTGCATCGGCACTTGCATAAACCTCTGCAATAGAACGTAATTCTGAATTTGATCCAAAGACTAAATCAGCACGAGTACCTGTCCACTTTGGAGTATCGGTTTTTCGATCGGTTCCCAAATAAACTTCTTTGGTTTCATCCATAGCTTTCCATTGGGTATCCATACTTAACAAGTTTACAAAGAAATCGTTTGTTAATTGTCCCGGACGATCAGTAAACACCCCGTGATCAGATCCGTCATAATTAATATTTATTGCACGTAATCCACCAAGTAAAACAGTCATTTCAGGTGCCGTTAAAGTTAGCAACTGTGCTTTGTCAATTAACATTTCTTCTGTTGAAACAGATTTGTTTCGTGGTTTGCGGTAATTACGGAATCCGTCTGCAATTGGCTCTAACCATTTAATAGAATCAACATCGGTTTGTTCTTGTGAAGCATCTGTTCTGCCAGGTATGAAAGAAACTGTAATATTGAACCCCGCATCTTTAGCTGCCTTTTCAATTCCTGCATTTCCTGCCAAAACTATTAAATCTGCTAATGAAACTGTTTTACCTGTTGCATTAAATTGCGATTGAACACTTTCTAATGCTACTAACACTTTATTTAACTGAATAGGATTATTAACTTCCCAATTTTTCATAGGTTCTAAACGAATGCGTGCTCCATTTGCGCCCCCACGTTTGTCTGAACCACGGAATGTGGAAGCAGAAGCCCAAGCTGTTGCCACCAACTCTGACACGCTTAAACCAGTATTTAAAATTTCTGTTTTAAGTTGTGCAATATCGTTTTCGTTTACCAAATCATGATGAACCGCTGGTACCGGATCTTGCCATGTAAAAATTTCCTGTGGAACATCGGCACCTAGATAGCGTTCACGTGGTCCCATGTCACGATGTGTTAATTTGTACCATGCTTTAGCAAAAGCATCTGCAAATTCGTCAGGGTTTTCTAAAAAACGACGACCAATTTTTTCGTATTCCGGATCAACACGCAACGCAATGTCTGATGTTAACATGGTTGGTCTTAAGCGTTTATTTGGATCGTGCGCATGCGGAATAATTTCTCCTACATTTTTTGCTACCCATTGGTGTGCACCGGCAGGAGATTTTGTTAATTCCCACTCAAAACCGTATAGGTAACTTAAAAATAAGTTAGACCATTCTGTAGGTTTGCTTGTCCATGTTACTTCTAAACCGGACGTAATGGTATCACTGCCTTTACCTGTGCCATAACTATTTTTCCAGCCTAATCCCTGCATTTCCAGATCTGCTGCTTCGGGTTCTTTGCCTACATGATCGGCAGAAGCAGCACCATGCGTTTTACCGAAGGTATGACCACCTGCAATTAAAGCCAGTGTTTCCTCGTCGTTCATTGCCATTCGGGCAAATGTATCGCGAATGTCTTTGGCCGAAGCTAACGGATCAGGATTACCGTCCGGTCCTTCCGGGTTTACATAGATTAATCCCATTTGAACTGCTGCTAGAGGATTTTCTAAATCGCGTGTGTGAATTTTTCCGTCTGCATTGTCATCTGAAACCAAAACACCTTCTCCTGAAACGCCTTCTGATCCTTTTGAATAACGTTCATCTCCCCCTAACCATGTTTTTTCTGATCCCCAATACACATCCATATCCGGTTCCCAAACATCGGGGCGTCCGCCGGCAAAGCCTAATGTTTTAAAGCCCATAGACTCCAATGCCATGTTTCCTGCCAGAATCATTAAATCGGCCCAAGAAATCTTACGACCGTATTTTTGTTTAATTGGCCATAAAAGTCTGCGTGCTTTATCTAATGAAACATTATCCGGCCAAGAGTTTAAAGGTGCAAATCGTTGTTGTCCTGTTCCGGCACCACCACGACCGTCCTGCACACGATACGTTCCGGCACTGTGCCAAGCCATACGGATGAATAACGGACCATAATGACCAAAATCCGCAGGCCACCAATCTTGTGAATCGGTCATTAAATTTTTAAGATCATTTTTAACCGCTTCTAAATCCAGTTTTTTAAATTCTTCTGCATAATCAAAATCTGCTCCCATAGGATCTGATTTTGACGAATGCTGACGTAAAATATCTACATGCAGCTTATTTGGCCACCAATCTTTGTTTGCTGTTCCGCCACCGGCAACTGCTTTATTCATAGAGCCGTTGTGAAACGGACATTTACTGATGTCGTTCTCTGTGTTTCCCATTGTATATAGTTATTTTTAGTGTTCATTGATAAAATTACTAATAAAACGGTAAACAATAATTACTGTTGATATTAAAAATCTATTAAGCAATAGATTTTTTAACTATTTAAACCATGCTTATAATGCATTTTCTTTATATGGATAGGATTTATGGTTGCTGCCATTTTTTCTATGGAAAGTGTCGTTATACACGTATCCGTGAATATCTTTTCTTAATAACGGTAGTGGATTATAGTTTCCGTTAGAATCGAATTGTTTAATAAAATCATCTTTACTTTCATCGTAATCCGGGTATTGCCAATCGTACTTATATTCTGGTTCAAACTGAGGCTTTTTTAAAATGTAAGATAAAAGAATACCTGAAATAAACCCTGCTAAATGACCTTGCCAAGAAATACCTTCTTCAATATCGGGCAGCATATACCAAACGGATCCTCCGTACAAAATGATCATTAAAAACGAAATTGCCATTAAACGGTATTGTTTGCTGCGAATTCCCGTAAAAAACATATATGCAGTTAACACATAAATGAGTCCACTTGCGCCAATATGGGTACCTGTTTTTGCAATTAGCCACGTTCCTATTCCCGATAGTAAGATTCCTCCGAAAATTAGGGTTTGCCAGTTTTTATAATAGTAATAACATATTAGTGGAAGTAACACCAAAAGCGCCAATGTGTTGTTCCATAAATGTTGAATGGATCCGTGCAGAAATGGTGAAAACAATACGCCACGTAAACCTATGCTTGTTCTGGGCATTATACCGTAGTTATTAAGCTCTAGAAAATAACGCCAGTTTAAATAATAAACCAACCAGATGGTTAGTATAAATGCAAAAGGCACCCATACTGCTTCTTTCCTGAATGTTAGCTGATCTGTTTTCATGATCTTTACAAATCAAAAACACGTCCAAATACAAAAGACTGCCAAAATAGCAGTCTTTACAACATCCTGAAAATTAGTGGGGTAATTTATCTCTTAATAATCCGTAAACCCAAGTTCCTGCAATGGCACTCAAAAGCGTAACGACAATAACGGCTACACCTGTTCCTATTTGTGCAAACAAAGGTCCGGGACATGCACCAGTTATAGCCCAACCGAAACCAAAAATCAAACCACCATATATTTGACCTTTATTAAATTCTTTGGGTGAAATTTTAATTGGCTCGCCATAGATAGTTTTGATGTTGAATTTCTTAATCAGCCAAACGGAAATCATACCCACAACAACGGCACTTCCGATTATTCCATACATATGAAA
>JBEBXJ010000149.1:0-4495 GCA_040391685.1 Paenimyroides baculatum | reverse complement strand
ATTTTTAGGATTTAATTTAATTGCGTTTATTTGTAAAAGCAATTCGGCCGTTTTCTGTGCTGTGTTGTCATTAAAAATCATACTACAAATGTATAAAGTTTTTATTAATGATAAGCCACTTTTTTTAACAAGTACATTAGAAAAAGAACGCAATTTTCAATATTTTTTGTTAGATACGGTTGATTTACAGAAACTGATAGCCCTGTATTTCGCAGATCAGCTTACAAATGCCTATTTGTATCACCCCGATGAAGAACTATTACTTAAATTATTTAAAGAAAAAATCACCATAAATAAAGCAGGCGGCGGTTTGGTTGAAAATGATAAAGGACAAGTTTTGTTTATTTACAGAAACGGGAAATGGGATTTACCTAAAGGCGGCATAGAAAAAAATGAAACCATTGAAGAAACTGCCATTCGCGAAGTGGAAGAAGAAACTGGTTGTAAAAATTTAAAAATAACCCAAACGCTTGAAAAGACGTTTCATGTTTTTAAACGCAACGGCGAATACCGCTTAAAAGTTACTCATTGGTTTTTAATGAAATCTTCTTACAACGGCGATTTACACGGACAAATTGAAGAGGGCATAGAAAAGGTTGTCTGGGTTGATAAAAAGAATATACCTGAATTACTTAAAAATTCGTACAAAAATATCAAGCTTTTATTTAATGACAGTATTTACTGCAAAACAGCTTTAGAAAAAGAAAAAGGAATCGTTTAAGATTCCTTTTTTATTCTTCTAGTTTTGTAGAAAGTTCAAACAAGCGTTCTTCTTTTTCTTCTAAAGTTTTAATTATTTTTTGTAGTCAGTGGATTTCCTCGTTACGTTTTTGACAACAAACACAATTTTCTGGTCTTTGTTGATTCCGAACGATACGTTTTTAAAATGGAGCTTGGAAATGAAAAACATTTTGCTTTTTTTACCACAGAAATTTTATACTTAAACGAGTAACAGGTAGAAACGAAAAAAGGCTGCTTTGCAGCAACCTTTAGTCATTAACATTAAAAACATAATTATGAAGAAAAAAATCTTCTTTGTCAAATATAATATAAAAAATAATTTATTTAGGTTTTATGTTTGCTTAATAATCTGATAATATTAGATCACCTATTTAATACTTCTGTACATATTTTAAATTTAAACCGTTCATTGCGTTTGGCTGTAAATTATGTACGTTTTTTTGTGTAAAACGGGCAACTTTATCGTAAAACAGAATAATTACCGGAACCTGTTGTGCTACCACTGCATCCATTTGCTGGTACAATTCGGTTCGTTTATCTTCATCAACCGTATTTAATGCCTGTTGATATAAATTGTCGTAAGTCGAATTTCTAAAATGCGTATAATTTGGTCCGTTTGGTGTAAAATTTTTGCTATAAAATAACGATAGGTAATTTTCCGCATCGGGATAATCGGCAATCCAGCTTCCCCTGAAAAAAGCCAGTTTATTGGTTGCAATTGCCTGGCGCAACGTACTTGGCAGCATTACATCAATCTTAACCTTAATGCCCAGTTTTTCCCATTCGCGCTGCAAATATTCGGCAATATCTAAATAAGTATTATTGGTGCTTAACGTAATCTCAACAGGCAGTTTTCGTACGCTTTGTACCTGGTTAATCAGTTCTTTTGCTTTGATTGGATTGTACAAAGGATCTTGAGCCGGCTGAAATCCTGGTAATCCGTTTGGTATCATTCCGTTTACCTTACCGTCGCCCATGCCGTTGCGTAAATAAGCTACCAGTTTGGTTCGGTCGAAACCATGATTCAATGCCTGACGAATTCGAATATTGCTCATTAAAGGATCATTCATATTAAAGCCCAAATATTCGGTATTTAAATACGGTCCGGTAAGCATTTTTATTTTATCCTGATATTTCTCCTGCAACCTTCCGTTAGGCTGTAATAATTCGTCTTTATATGATGGATCCAGTCCTGAAATCATATCGATTTTCCCCTGAATAAACTGCATAAATCCGCTTTGTTTATCGGGCAGAAACGATATAGCAATACTTTCTAAATAAGGCAGTCTTTTTCCGCTGGCATCTTTCTCGTAATAATTCGGATTTTTACGTAGAACCAATTTTACGTTTTCTTCCCAAATCTTGAATTGAAAAGGACCTGTTCCTATTGGATTCGAGCGAAAATCAATCGATTTGTCTTCGGTAATTTCCTTTGGAACAACCGATGCATATTTCATAGAAAGTAGACTTAAAAACGCCGGAAACGGATTCTTAAGATTGATCTGAAACACCGAATCGTTTACCGCCTGGTAATCTTTCACATGCTGAAAAACCCACGTTCCCGGCGATGCCAAATTCTCGCTCAAAACCCGGTTAAAGCTGTATTCAAAATCGTGTGCGTTAACCAAACGCGTACTATCTTTCCCAAAATTAATGTGTTTGTGAAAATACACATCGTTTCGAAGGGTAAATTCGTACTGCAAACCATCTTTAGAAATAACCCAGGTTTTAGCAATATCGGGTTCAACGTGCAGTGAATCGTTCAACTGAACCAAACCGTTAAACAGTTGCGTACACGGCCAAATAATTGCCATGTTTCTTGCAAAAGCAGGATCTAAAGTTTGAATGTTTGCACTTTCGTTGTATCTAAACACATCGTTATCTGTAAAAACCGTATTTTTTTCAGAACAACTCACTAAAAATAAAATACTTATAAATAAAAACAGGTATCCAAACTGATATTTCATCAAACCAAATTTTGTTCGTAAATTTGCAAATTGCTGACTGCAATTGTACAGTTAGTAAAGATAAATGAATTTTTACACTACTTGTAGTTATGATAATGGAAAACCGAAAAAAAGTAGCGTTTTATACTTTAGGATGTAAACTGAATTTTTCAGAAACATCTACCATTGCACGCAGTTTTAACGACGAAGGATTTGACAGGGTTGATTTTGAAGAAACTGCCGATATCTACGTTATTAACACTTGTTCGGTAACAGAAAATGCCGATAAACAGTTTAAACAGATTGTAAAAAAGGCTTTAAAGCATAATGAAAAGGCATTTATTGCAGCTGTGGGTTGTTATGCACAATTAAAACCCGAAGAATTAGCTGCTGTAGATGGTGTAGATTTGGTTTTAGGAGCTACTGAAAAGTTTAAAATTACCGATTATATAAACGATCTTTCTAAAAACGATATGGGTGAAATTCACTCGTGCGAAATTGAAGATGCCGATTTTTATGTAGGAAGTTACTCTATTGGTGACAGAACCCGTGCTTTTTTAAAGGTTCAGGACGGATGCGACTACAAATGTACCTATTGCACCATTCCGTTGGCTCGAGGCATTTCTCGTTCTGATACTATGGAAAATGTGATGAAAAATGCACAGGAAATTTCAGAAAAAGGCATTAAAGAAATTGTTTTAACCGGCGTAAATGTGGGCGATTACGGTAAAGGCGAGTTTGGAAACAAAAAACACGAACATACTTTTTTTGAATTGGTTCAGGCATTAGATACCGTTCCTGGAATTGAACGATTACGTATTTCGTCTATCGAACCGAACCTTTTAAAGAATGAAACCATTGATTTTGTTTCAAAAAGCAAATCGTTTGTACCGCATTTTCATATTCCGTTACAATCGGGATCTAACCCCATTTTAAAGAAAATGAAACGCAGATATTTGCGCGAATTATATGCCGAACGAGTTGCAAAAATTCGCGAAGTAATGCCAAATGCTTGTATTGGTGTTGATGTTATTGTGGGTTTTCCTGGAGAAACAGATGAATTATTTTTAGAAACATACAATTTTTTAAGTGATTTGGATATTTCGTATTTACACGTTTTTACCTATTCAGAGCGCGATAATACTGAAGCTGTAGATTTTGAAGGAGTTGTTCCTGCAAACGTACGCTCTAAACGCAGTAAAATGTTACGAGGATTGTCGGTAAAAAAACGTCGGGCATTTTACGAAAAAGAATTAAATACTACGCATACTGTATTGTTTGAAGGGGAAAACAAAGAAGGATACATTCACGGATTCACCGAAAATTATGTTAAAGTTAAAACCCCTTGGAATCCTGAATTAGTAAACACCCTCCACGATATTACTTTAACAAAAATTGATGATGACGGCTTGGTTCGATTCAATTTTGTCGAAGAATTGGTATAAAATATGAAACTCCTTTTAAAAGGAGTTTTTTTATGTGCAATGCCTTCCGCTTCTCTATAGGTCGGGCTCTCGCGAGTCGCTTTTGTTTTTTGCAAAACAAAGAGCTCCAATAATCGCTCCATCCCTATTGCGGGTTTGATGTGTGATGTTGGGTGATTGATGCCGGATGTTGGATGTTTTATTGCAACAAAAAATCAGTGTAAATCCGTACAATCTGTGGTAGAAACGTTTAAAGTTTAAGATTTAAAGTTGTTGCGTTTCGGTGAAGATGATTGATGTTTCAAAAATCTATGCTAATTTGTGTAATCTGTGGTTAATATAACAAAAATCCTCATCATTTCTGATGAGGATTCTAAAAAAAGG
>JBEBXJ010000148.1:0-4535 GCA_040391685.1 Paenimyroides baculatum | reverse complement strand
AACAGATTATCATCGGTAATAGAGTGGGGTACTTTATTATCAACCACACTTATTGTCTGCTTTTTCTTATTTGTTATTATTTGGGAAATCGTTTCAAAAGGAGCATCGTCTTTATCGTTGGAATTTGTATCGAAAGTTCCATCGGCAGGAATGACAAAAGGCGGAATTTTAACTCCGATCATTGGAACCGTTCTTTTAACATTGATCACGGCACTTTTTGCAATACCATTCGGAGTTTGTTGTGCGATCTATTTGAACGAATATGCTGAAAATAACTGGTTAACAAGAACCATTCGTGCATCAATCAGAAACTTGTCGGGTGTACCTTCAATCATTTATGGATTATTCGGTTTGGCATTGTTTGTACAAGCTTTACAGTTCGGAACTTCTTTAATCGCCGCTGGTTTAACTTTAGGATTATTATCGTTACCTTATATCATAACCACTACAGAAGAAGCTTTGAAAAGGATACCTAACAGTATGCGCGAAGCTGCATTGGCTGTAGGTGCAACTAAATTTGAAACTATAAAAGATGTTGTGCTTCCATCTGCAATGTCAGGCATTTTAACAGGTGTTGTTTTAACACTTTCACGGGCAGCGGGTGAAACAGCACCCATTTTATTTACAGGTGCAGCGTTATATATAAACGGAAGTACAGGATACCTTAATCAGGAATTTATGGCATTACCGTATCATTTATATATGTTATCTACCCAGCATCAGTCAATAGATCAAGTAAGACCAATTGCGTATGGTACTGCATTAGTACTTGTAGTTGTTGTCTTTTTATTAAACCTTACCGCATTTTATATTCGATATAAATTCAGAAAAAATGAAAACTAAATTATCAGCACAAAATTTGAACATTAGTTTTGGAGACAAACAAGTGTTAAAAAATATCAGTGTTTCTTTTACAGAAAATGAAATCACGGCATTAATCGGACCATCGGGTTGTGGAAAAAGTACATTGTTACGCAGCTTTAACCGCATGCATGATTTGTTTCCTTATGCTAAAATTAATGGGGAATTGCGTTTAGAAGATTTAGATCTTTATTCTAAAAACGTTCCGGTTACCGAAATTCGCAAACGTATTGGTATGGTTTTTCAAAAAGCAAACCCGTTTCCTAAAAGCATTTACGACAATATTGCGTACGGTTTAAAAATAAACAATCTGCCCTGTAATAAAGATGTGGTTGAAAAGGCTTTACAAGAAGCTTATTTGTGGGATGAAGTTAAAAACGATTTAAAAATGCCGGCTACTCGTTTGTCTGGCGGTCAACAGCAGCGTTTATGTATCGCTCGCGCTGTAGCCTTACGACCAGAAGTTATTTTAATGGATGAGCCTTGTTCTGCTTTAGATCCCGTAAGTACTTTAAAAATTGAAGATTTAATTAAGCATTTAAAAAAGAAATATACCATTGTTATTGTTACCCACAATATGCAGCAGGCACAACGCATAGCCGATAAAACGGTGTTTATGTATTTGGGCGAAGTAAAGGAAGAAGGAACTACAAATGAAATTTTTAACCACCCTAAAAACGAAATGACAGCAAATTACATAAGCGGTTATTTTGGATAACTATTTATAAATTCATTTTTTCGCATAAAAATGTGTTTAGGAAGGAGTTTACTTTCAATGGTAAACTCCTTTTATTTTTATAAGTTGCTTTTTAAAATATCAGCCAATTTTTCAGTGAGCTTTTTTCTGCTGAAATACTGTAACCCCATACCGTAAACCTTTAAGTTTTTTTGTTGATATTGTAAGTAACAATCTAAGATGTATTTTTTTACGTCATCAAGATCATCATAATTAAAATATTTACCTACGTTGGTATCTTTAATGATTTTTTCAACATCGCTTTCTTTGGCTCCAATGGCTAAAACAGGTCTTTCGGCAGCCATGTATTCAAACAGTTTTCCGGGAATAATTCCTATGGTTTCGTAAGAATCAATCTCAATCAACAACAACATTTGCGAGCTTCGCTGGTATTTTAAAGCTTCGGTATGCGATACATATCCTAAAACGCTCAAATAAGTATCTAACCTGAATTCTTTAATGGTATCTATGATTTCTGAACTTACTTTACCTATTAATTGCAATTGAAAATCGGCTCTAAATTGTTCGTTTTCCTTTAAAATATCTTTTAAAGCTTTCCACAAAATTCTCGGATTTCTTTTTGATAGCAAAGATCCAATATGGCTTATTGTGAATTTTTCATCCATCATTGGTTTTTCAATGTAGGTAACATCGTAACCGTTGGTTATTACATGAATTGGCTTTTGTGTGATTTCTGCAAATTCTTGTTTGGTTGTAAAACTTGTGGTTAAAATGACATCAGCTTTTGTTAAAACCAATTTTTCCAACTCTTTGTGCTTTTGTGCAGATTTTTCAGTTAGTTTCAATTCTTTATGATAGCCTATAGATGTCCAGGGATCACGAAAATCGGCTATCCATTTAATAGCGAATCTTTTTTGTAATTTCAAACCAATTAAATGCATGCTGTGTGGCGGACCGGTGGTAATAATAGCATCAACCGCATTGTTTTTAATGTAAGTAGATAAATATTCAACCGACGGATTTACCCAGCCAACGCGTGCATCAGGTATAAAGTAATTACCGCGAACATACAGCAGTATTTTTTCTACAAACGATTGTTTTTTTTCTGCTTTAATAATTCCCGAACTAATGGTGGTAGTACTTTTTTTAGAAAATATCGAAGCCAGTTTGTAAGGTTCTTTAATTGGCTTTTTTAAAACAGTTATATTATTATTTACCTCATTTACCAAATCGTGATCAATAATAGGATAGGTTGCGTTTTCTGGAACATATACAATAGGCTCAATGTCAAAATCGGGCAAATACTTTACAAATTTTAACCAACGCTGCACACCTGGACCACCTGCAGGCGGCCAATAATAAGCTATGATGAGTACTTTTTTCATATTTAAAATAATTTGGCAAGATAGGTTCCGGCAAAAATGCCGATCAATCCTAAAACAACGGATAAGGTTAAATAGGTTGCAAAATTTAAAAACTGTTGAGTCTGCAACATTTTAAACAAATCTAACGAAAAGGTAGAAAATGTGGTAAAGCCACCGCAAAAACCAATACCTAAAATCACAAATAATTGTTGTTGGTTTGCTGCGTATTTAACAAAAAGAAAGCCTAAGAGAAGGCTTCCTAAAGTGTTTATTAACAAGGTTGCAACAGGAAATTGCTGATACGTAATTATCTTTCCGATCTCGTATCTGCAAACAGTTCCCATTGCGCCGGCTATTGCCAATCCTAAAATGTTCATTATATTGTTTTTGGTTTTTCGTCAGGTTTTCTTCTTAAAGCAAAAAATATTCCCCCAGCCACAATCAACAATACAATGACTGATGTTATTAAAGAAATAGTGCTTCCGGTTTTAACAACTTCAGGTTCAAACGAAAATACAATTTTATGATTTCCTGCCGGAATGTTCAAACCACGCAAGGTGTAATTTACTTCAATCATTTCTGCTGGTTTTCCGTCAATAGTAATATTCCATCCTTTCGGGTAGTAAATTTCAGAAAAAACGGCAAATCCGTCTGAATTACTTATCGATTGATATTCTAATTTATTTGGTTGATAATTTGTGAGTTTGATCTGCGCCAGACTATCCGTATTAAAAGTTGTTTTAGGTAAATCAATATTATTGTAAACCAAAGCTGTTTCTTTTGATTTGAACGATTTCATTGTTGCCATCATTTCATCGGCATTCGCAACTTTCTGAATGTTCTTAACAAACCAAGCATTGCCGTTGGTTTCAGGGTTTTGTAATGGAATATCGGCTCCTTCTTCGTTTTTACCAATGATGTACTTAACATTCAGCATATTTAATACTTCTAGATTTTGCTGTGAGATCTGATAAT
The DNA here is from genome assembly GCA_040391685.1 of Paenimyroides baculatum. Lineage (GTDB taxonomy): Bacteria > Bacteroidota > Bacteroidia > Flavobacteriales > Flavobacteriaceae > Flavobacterium > Flavobacterium baculatum_A. Next base: position 638 of record JBEBXJ010000148.1, on the reverse strand, counting down.
CGAACAAATCCTGAATTTTTTTAGGTTTTGCAGCATGATATCCCCCTAAAGAATGATGAAAGAACGAACTGCGTGCACTGCTGAAACCGCCTTGCTGCTCAAATACACGGAATTGCGATTTATCTGACAATATCTGCTGATCTGCCGGAGTTTCCTGAAAAGGTCTTTCAACTTGCTGTTTTGCTACAAAATTATCTTTATTTACATAGTTTGTATCAATTAAAACCAAATCTAAAATACCTAAAATTCCAATAATTATAACTGCTGGTTTTACTTTAAGTTTATCTTGGTTATATCCCCATAAAACTGCCGCTGCCAGTGCTACAAATAATAAGGTGCGCAGTAAATCTTTAGTGTACATTGCTTTACGGTCATCAATTAAAGCGCTGATAAAACCTGATCCACCGTCTTGAAAAATCTGAGCATAGTACGAATCGTTTGATCCTTCATAATCCATCATTCCTTTTAAAACAAATAATAAAACGATTATACCTCCAAAAACAATTCCCGACATTTTTATTGCTTTGAATTGATTCTCTTTTGATGCTTTAAAGAAGGCTTGCAAACCTAAAATTGCCAATACAGGGAAACATAATTCGGCAATTACCTGAATAGATGTTATGGCACGGAATTTATTG
>JBEBXJ010000147.1:0-4601 GCA_040391685.1 Paenimyroides baculatum | reverse complement strand
CGGTTTCCTTTTGCCAGCATAATCATAGAACCGCCGGCTGCTTGAAATTGATCTACATAACTGTCCATACGCCCGGCAGTTGTGGGTCCGAAAGAACCTGAAGGCATTCCCTCCGGAGTTTTTGCAGGACCGGCATAATAAACCGGGTGGTTTTTGAAATATTCCGGCATCGGTTGTCCGTTGTCCAGCATTTCCTTGATTTTTGCGTGGGCAATATCGCGGGCAACAATCACGGTTCCATTCAACATCAAACGTGTTTTAATCGGGTGTTTGGTTAATTCCGCTAAAATAGTTGACATTGGCTGGTCCAAATCAATTGTTACGGGTGCTTCTAAGTGTGGAGCGGTTTCCGGTAACAAACGTGCAGGATTGGTTTCTAATTGTTCCACGAAAATTCCTTCTGCGGTAATTTTTCCTTTGATATTTCTGTCGGCAGAGCACGAAACACCTAAGCCAACCGGACAAGAAGCTGCGTGACGCGGCAAACGGATTACACGAACATCGTGTACCAAATATTTTCCGCCAAACTGTGCGCCCACTCCCGATTCCTGACAAATTTGTTTCACACGTTCTTCCCATTCTAAATCGCGAAATGCCTGACCTGCCATATTTCCTGATGTTGGCAAATGATCGTAATATCCCGCAGAAGCTTTTTTAACGGTTGCCAAATTGGCTTCGGCTGAAGTTCCTCCGATTACCAACGCCAAATGATACGGCGGACAAGCTGCCGTACCCAAATCCATTATTTTACTTTTAATAAATGCTTCCAACGATTTTTCGTTCAAAAGAGATTTTGTCTGTTGGTATAGAAAGGTTTTGTTGGCAGACCCCCCCCCTTTTGCCAAAAATAAAAATTCGTACAAATTTCCTTTTTTTGCATAGATGTCTATTTGTGCAGGAAGGTTTGATCCCGAGTTTTTCTCTTCGAACATTGAAATTGGAACGATTTGAGAATAACGCAGGTTTTTGTTGGTATAAGTATTGAAAATGCCTTTTGATAACGCTTCTGCATCATCGATTCCGGTATAAACATTTTCGCCTTTTTTTGCCATTACAATTGCCGTTCCCGTATCTTGGCACGATGGTAATTCGCCGCCAACAGCCACTGCAGCATTTTGCAATAAGTTGTAAGCAACAAAACGGTCGTTATCGGTAGCTTCGGGATCATCGATAATAGCGCGTAATTTTTCTAAATGCGACGTACGCAGCATAAACGAAACATCGGTCATTGCTGTTTCTGCCAATAATTCCAATCCTTTAGGATCAACCGTTAAAATTTCGCGATCTCCTAATTTTTCAATTTTTACGTAATCTGAAGAAATTTTACGATACTGTGTATCATCTTTTTGTACAGGATACGAATCCTGATATAGAAAATCAATCATTTTGCTGTTCGTTTTTAGACTGCAAAATTACGAAAATAAGAAATTTGAAAACTTAAACTGATTCTAAATTAGAAGAGAAAAGCCTCTTCAACGGAAGAGGCTTTTTATGTTATTTGTTAACCTTTGCAAGGTATTGGTCTATTGCCATAGTCATAGATGGAGCTTCGGGTGTGGGTGCCATAATATCTACACGTAGTCCGAATTCTTCGGCTTCTTTTTTGGTTGTGCTTCCAAAAACACCTATTCTTGTTTTATCCTGAACAAAATCGGGGAAGTTTTTAAACAATGAATTGATTCCGGTTGGACTGAAAAAACATAACACATCGTATTTTACGTCTTTTAAATCAGAAAGATCACTCATTGCTGTGCGAAAAAATATTCCTTGAGTCCAGTTTACACCTAATCCATTCAATGTTTGAGGTACATCGTCGTTTAATTTGTCCGATGCCGGCAATAAAAACTTATCGTCTTTAAATTTTTTGATAAGCGGAGATAAATCGGCAAAATCTTTCTGACCCACATAAATTTTACGTTTGCGGTATACCACGTATTTCTGTAAGTAGTAAGCAATAGCTTCGGACTGACAAAAATATTTCATTGTTTCAGGAACTTTAAAACGCATTTCTTCTGCCACTCTGAAATAATGATCTATAGAGTTTTTACTTGTAAGAATGATAGAGGTATAATTATTTAGGTCAATTTTTTGTTGACGTATTTCTTTGGCATTTACACCTTCAACGTGAATGAAAGGTCTAAAGTCAATTTTTATCTTGTATTTCTGTTGTATATCGAAATACGGTGAGTTTTCTACTTTAGGTTCTGGCTGCGACACCAAAATTGATTTCACTTTCATGGTACTTTGTGCTTTAGGTCTTAGAAATAACAAACCAATGGTATAATATTACATACGGTGCTATTTCAAAGGTGCAAAGATACAAAATAAAATAAAATAAAAACTTGCTAAATAATTTTTGATAATTTTTTAAAAGCATAATAAACAAAATGCCATTAAATATAAGAAATAAGCCAACTACAATCCATAAAAAATAAGGAACATTAAACTGGTTGTAAAACAAAATGGCAATTATGGGAAATAGTATCAAACCAAGATATGAACGGTAACTTACTTTTACCAGATTGTATTGTTCTGCAAAATCTTCGGCATTAAAACAAACGGCTATAATTTTTTCCACAAAATATTTTACCAATACAAAAAACATTAAAATGCTTAAAATACGTACATAAAAGGTAAAACTGTGTAAATCAGAAAATCCGGTTAAACTAATGATATAATGCACAAACAAACTTAACGAAACCATTTGCACAAAAAACATGCTTATGGTAAAACTGCTTTTCATGTTGTTGCTGTCGCGGTAGGTAGAAAGGTACTTGTTGGAAAAAGCCAGTTTAATAAAATCGTCAAAACGGTTTGGAAATGTAATTCGGGTAATAACAATAGTAGCAAAGGTTATTATAAATAAAACCGTTGCCCAATCAATTGAAAAATTGTTTCTATCTAAAAAATCTATTTCCATAAACGCTGTAAAAATACTAATTTTATGCGGAATAAAACCTTTTAATTTTATTAAGAAAACTACATTTAAAAAAAGGTACATTTGGACAATATTTTTTTATGAAGCAAAATATAGTTGTAATACCTACTTTTAACGAAATAGAAAATATCGAAGATATTTTACGTGCGGTTATGAATTTGGAAACACCCATTGATGTTTTGGTGGTTGATGATAATTCGCCCGACGGAACTTCGGAGAAAGTATTACAAATTGCAGAAGAATTTCCTGACAGGATTTTTCTTAAAAAACGATTGAAGAAAAACGGTTTGGGAACAGCTTATGTTGCCGGTTTTAAATGGGCCTTAAAGCACAATTACGAATACATTTTTGAAATGGATGCCGATTTTTCGCACAATCCCAACGATTTAGCAAAACTGTTGGATGTTTGCCAAAATGTAGGTGATGTTGCCATTGGTTCACGCTATGTAAAAGGTGTAAATGTGGTAAACTGGCCGTTAAGTCGTGTATTGTTGTCGTATTTTGCATCGGTTTACGTTCGGTTTGTAACCAGAATGAATGTTATGGATACCACAGCCGGTTTCATTTGTTATCATCGGTCGGTTTTAGAGCAGATTAATCTTGATAAAATTAAATTTGTAGGATATGCTTTTCAGATCGAAATGAAATATCGCGCATTTTCACGTAACTTTAAGCTGGTTGAAGTACCTATTATTTTTACCGACCGTACCAAAGGAAAATCAAAAATGTCCGGAGGTATCATAAAAGAAGCCGTTTTCGGCGTTTTACAATTACGATTTAAAAAACTATTTAATAAATTATAAATGAGCACTCTTTTAATTAAAAACGGAACCATAGTTAACGAAGGAAAAGTTTTTAAAGCCGATATATTTATCGAAAACGAAATCATTTCTAAAATAGACAACGAAATTACGGTTGATGCCGATAAGGTAATCGATGCTTCGGGATTACACATTTTTCCAGGTGCTATTGATGATCAGGTACATTTTCGCGAACCTGGTTTAACACATAAAGGAAACATTGCAACAGAATCAAAGGCGGCAATTGCGGGCGGAGTTACATCGTTCATTGAACAACCTAATACGATTCCCAATGCCGTTACACAGGAAATATTAGAAGAAAAGTACCAGATTGCAGCCCAAGCATCGTATGCGAATTATTCGTTTATGATGGGTGGCACCAACGATAATTTAGAAGAAGTTCTTAAAACAAATCCACGAAATGTAGCCGGAATTAAGTTGTTTTTAGGATCATCTACAGGCAACATGCTGGTTGATAACGAAGAGGTCTTGGAAAAGATTTTTTCATCTACCAAAATGCTGATTGCTGTTCATTGCGAAGACGAACAAACTATTCGTGAAAATCTTGAAAAAGCAAAAGAACAGTTTGGTGATGGTATTCCCGTAACGCAGCATCCGGTAATCCGCAGTGCGGCAGCGTGCTACAAATCATCTTCAAAAGCGGTAGAATTAGCTAAGAAAACAGGAGCACGTCTGCATATTTTCCACATAAGCACAGGAATTGAAACCGATTTGTTTAGAAACGATATTCCGTTAGAAGAAAAAATGATTACTGCCGAAGTTTGTGTGCATCACTTGTATTTTTCAGACGAAGATTATAAAACCAAAGGAAATTTCATAAAATGGAATCCGGCGGTAAAATC
>JBEBXJ010000146.1:0-4617 GCA_040391685.1 Paenimyroides baculatum | reverse complement strand
CGATCCATAGGTTCGATAACGATTGGCTGTGTTAGGTTTGCACGCAGATCCATACCTGCCGAAGCAATGGTTTCGTAACTTGGCAAATCATGTTGCGATTTGTTGATAATATTTATTTTCATTTTTTTAAAACAGATTTTAATAAGCGTTGAATCATTACTTTTTCGTTGTAATAAATCAATGCTACGAATATAAGAATGAATGTTATTCCAACGAAATAATTCTCTCTGAAATTGTAAAAGTATCCAAAAGAAAACAAAATAGCAGCACCTAAATAAAGTGCAATGGCTTTTTTATCATAAGGTATAGGGTACGATTTTTGTCCTAATACAAATGAAATCATCATCATTGTTGCATAGGCTGCCAATGTTGTTATGGCAGATCCTATTAAGCCAATTTTAGGAATTAAAATGTAATTTAAAACAACTGTTACAATCGCACCAAAAACCGAAATATACGCGCCAATCTTAGTTTTATCCTGTATTTTGTACCAAACCGATAAATTGGTGTAGATACCCAACATTAGATTTGCTAAAATTATGTACGGAACAATTTCCATAGCAAACCAATATTCTTTTTTTTGTATGTATAAAGGTTTAATTAAATCGGCAAAAACAACAATTGTAATCATTGCAAAGCTGCCAAAAATAATGAAGTATTTGGTAATGGCTGCATACTTAATTGGTGCATCGTCGTTTTTAGCATAGCTAAAAAAGAATGGTTCAATACCCAACGAATAAGCCATACGGAATAATACCATAAAAACTCCTAATTTATAGATTGCACCATAGCTTGCCAATCCTAAATCTACAAAACTTTCGGGTAATAATTCTTCTAAAAAAACTTTATCAAACGTTTCATTTACAACAAATGCCAATCCGCCAATCATTACCGGAAAGCTGTACATAACCATTTCTTTCCAAAGCTTTTTGTTGAATTTTAATTGTAACTTTAAATAGTAATTAGAAAGCAATAAAAGTGTAACCAAGCTGGCAATAATGTTAGATAAAAATAAATAACCAACCTGAAAATCTGTTTTGTAATAGTCTTGTAGCCATAATCCCTGATTGTTTTGTAATGATTTAGGTATTATGTATAAAAGAAGTACCGATAGCATTGTATTTACTACAACATTTGTAATTTTTATAAAGCTGTATTTTATTGGTCGTTGTTCTGCGCGCAGAATAGCAAACGGAATTACTGCCAAACTATCTAAAACTAAAATCCAGATTAAATAACTTACAACGATAGGAGAAATTCCAAAATAAGTATCAATATAACTTTTAAAGGCATAAACGCCAATTAAAAATACAGCGCAAACAGCCATTAAAAACAAAATAGTGTTGTTTATAACTTCTTGTTTGTTCTCTCTTTTATTGTAAAAGCGAAAGAAAGCCGTTTCCATACCAAAAGAAAGTACCACATTGAAAAACATCATCCACGAAAAAATCAATGTATAATCGGCATAAGCATCTTTAGGCAGCCAATCTATATGAAGTGGAGCCATAAAAAAACCAATCATTTTAGGAACAACAGTAGCTATTCCGTAAATTAATGTGGTTTTAAACAAATTTTTATAAACGCTCAAAATAATTAATTTTTAAAGTAAATAGGGTTTAAAAAACGTTCTACTTTTTGTTTAGTCAGTTTTATAATGGTTGATCCTTGTACATACGGCGCAATTTCGTACGGATTGTAATGTAAAATCCATTCGTTTGTGGTTTCGTAAAAGTTTTCGGGTAATTTAAATTGGTTGTTTTCAAAGGTAAATCCGGCATCGTTCAAACTGCCTGAAATATTCAGCTGTTTTTTAAATTCGGTTTCGGCATACTGTTTAAATCCTTCAAAATTAATGAACAGATCTTTTGTTGGGATGGTATCTCCTGTTGATAAATCAAACAAAAAAACCTTTGAAGCCTGCATTCCGTGTGCGCCACCCGTAAAAATATAATAATCCCAAACTACCTGATAAACCTTTGGCGATACCGCTTTATGCTTCACCTTAAAATTGGCTTCCCACGCAACGGCATGGTCCGGATATGTTCTGTAAACTTCGTTATAATTATGAATAAAATTCAATGCCAGTGTATCGTACGAACTGGTTTTTTTATCATTCTGAAAAGCTACAACACCTTGAACAAACTTAAAAAAACGGTTGTTCATAGATTTTGAAACCGCTTCGTTGCCCACTACAGAAGGGATTTCAAAATGAACATACGTGCAATTGCCTGCCGTACAGTCCAATTCAGATTTAAGATCGTAGGTTTTAGTAGTAATCTGTAGCGGAATTTCCTTCTTACAGCTTACAAAACCTATTGATAAACAAATAAATAGTAAATATTTTATCATTAAAAACAGTGCCTCTAATTTTAAGCAAATCTATAAATTTTAGTCGGTTTTAAGTGGTATCTTTGCTCATATTTTTTAAAGTCTAAAAATTATGAAATTCAACACCAAAGTTATACACGGCGGGCAGCATCACGACCCATCAACCGGTGCGGTAATGCCGCCGGTTTATCATACATCAACCTTTGCACAAACCAGTCCCGGTGTTCACACCGGCTACGAATACAGCCGTGCCGACAACCCTACACGTACCGCTTTAGAACATGCTTTAGAAAGTATAGAAAATGGCGCGCGCGGTTTGGCATTTTCGTCTGGTTTGGCTGCGATTGACTGCGTGATGCGTTTGTTAAAACCGAATGATGAAGTTATTGCAATGGATGATTTATACGGAGGAACATATCGTTTATTCACGCGTTTTTATCAGGATTTGGGTATTAAGTTTCATTTTATCGATATGAACGATTTAGAGTTGTTTCAATCGAAAATTAACGATAAAACAAAATTAGTTTGGATTGAAACACCTACGAATCCATTGATGAAATTGGCAGATATCGAAGCTATTGCAACAATCACCAAAAAGCACAACTTATTATTTGCGGTTGATAATACATTTGCAACTCCGTATTTGCAAAAACCGTTAGATTTGGGTGCCGATATCGTAATGCATTCTGCTACGAAATATTTAGGCGGACATTCTGACGTTATTGCCGGAGCCTTGATTATTAAAGATGAAGAGTTAGGTAAACAATTACATTTTACCCAGTTTGCAACAGGCGCTACTTTAGGTCCGCAGGAATGCTTTTTAGTTTTAAGAGGAATTAAGACCTTGCATTTACGTGTGGAACGTCATTGTTTTAACGGACAAAAAGTTGCCGAGTTTTTAGAACAACATCCGTTAATAGCTAAAGTTCTGTATCCGGGCTTGGCATCGCATCCGCAACATGATTTGGCTAAAAAGCAAATGTCGAAAGGTTTTGGTGGAATGGTTTCGTTTACGTTTAAATCGGGCGCAAAAGCCGATGCTATTAAGTTTTTAGAGCAATTAAAAGTGTTTACACTAGCCGAATCGTTAGGTGGGGTAGAATCGTTGGCGAATCATCCTGCGTTGATGACACATGCATCGATTCCTGCAGAAAAACGTGCAGAAATAGGTGTTACCGATGATATGGTTCGTTTAAGCGTTGGTGTAGAAGATATAGAAGATTTAATTGCCGATATTGAACAAGCATTGAAATAGATAAAATAAAACTTAAATTAAAAAAGTCATTTCAAAAAGAAATGACTTTTTTAATTTCATAGCGTTACATATCTCAATTTATACTATTTTTATAAAAAAAACGTTTCAATCTTTGAAATCAAGTCAGTATGAAATTCTATTATCAACTATTTTTCTTTTTAGTATCGTTTGTTTCGGTAGCACAAACAAGCCAGTTATGGAAAGGTTACTATTCGTATCAGGAAACAAAAGCTGTAGAAAAAGGCGATCAAAACATATATGTTGCAACAGATAACGCTATTTTTGCCTATAACGAATACAGTAAGGAAACCGAGATTTTTAATACCGTAAGCGGATTAAAGATCAATGGAATTAGCACATTGGGTTATGCCAAAGATTATAAAAAGTTAGTTGTAGGAAGCAACAATGGAAAAGTAGCGATTATTGACTTGGCTGCTGATAAAATTTATCATTTAAACGATATTTTTTCTAAAACCAACATTCCAGACAATCAAAAGAAAATTAATAAAATTGTGATTCACGCCGGTTTTGCCTATTTGGCGACTGGTTATGGTATAACAACGGTTCGTTTAAACGACAATCATTTTGGCGATACTTTTTATGTTGCGATTGGTGGAGAAATGGCTAACGTAAAAACAATGGCGATTTTTAATAATCAGGTGTATGCTGCGGTTGAAAACGAAGGAATTAAAAAAGCATCGATCAACAGTAATTTGATCGATTATAACAATTGGCAGGTTATCGATTTTGGTAATTGGATTGAACTGGCAACTTTTTCAAACAAATTAATCGGTGTTAAAGACGATTTATCTTTAAACACCATTTCTGCTACAAATCAGATTGATACCGTAGGCGATGTTTGGGGTGGTTTTTTAAAATTTAGCATTTCGGGCGATGTTTTAATTGAAATTACTAGAGAAGCGGCTCGTTTACGAGCTACAGATTTATCAGTTTACAACGATTTTATTTATTCGTTTGATGAAAAAGGCGGTGTAAGCGATGCTACATTTTCTAACGGAAACTATTATTTGGCA
>JBEBXJ010000145.1:0-4619 GCA_040391685.1 Paenimyroides baculatum | reverse complement strand
CATTTTGAAAGTTTCTGTGGTGGATTGGTTGCTCCGGAATCTGATGATAACATCTGGAAATATAAATTTTCATGGAATCCGCGTAATGTAGTTGTTGCAGGACAAGGTGGTGCGGCAAAATTTTTACAGCAAGGAACTTATAAATACATTCCGTACCAACGTATTTTTAAACGTACCGAATTTCTGGAAATCGAAGGCTTTGGTCGATTTGAAGCTTATGCTAACCGGGATTCTTTAGGCTATCGCAAAGCTTACGGTTTGCAGAACGCACATACTATTTATCGGGGAACAATGCGTAGAGTAGGGTATTCGCGTGCTTGGAACATGTTGGTGCAGTTAGGCGTTACCGACGATACCTATACTATTGAAGATTCTGAAAATATGACATACCGTGAGTTTATCAACTCGTTTTTGTATTATCACGCAACCGATTCTGTAGAGGTAAAATTCCGTTTGACTTTAAATGTGGAACAAGATGATACCGTTTGGGACAAGTTTGTAGCTTTGGATCTTTTTAGTAATGATAAGAAAGTGGGATTGAAAAATGCCACTCCGGCACAAGTCATGGAAAAAATTCTTTCTGAAAAATGGACCTTACAACCACATGATAAGGATATGATTGTGATGTATCATAAATTTGGATACACCATGCCAGATAATCCGCAAACTTTTCAGATAGATGCTACAATGGTTTGCTTAGGTGAAGATTCTGTATTAACAGGAATGGCAAAAACCGTTGGTTTACCTGTAGGAATTATTACTTTAAAAATATTAAATGGTGAAATTACAACACCTGGTGTACAAATACCGATAACAAAAGAAGTGTACGAACCTGTTTTAAAAGAACTGGAAAATTTTGGAATTATCTTCCAAGAAAAAGAAGTTCCTTATGATGGAGGAATTTAAAATCACAAACCCCGATTCAGCGAATCGGGGTTTGTTTTAAAAGTATATGATTATCTATATTTTTTAAAAATATCATGAATTAATCTATATTTGTGCTTATTTAAGCAAATAAATGATCAACAACCAAAAAATAGTAGTTGTACTACCAGCTTATAATGCTTCTAAAACTTTAGAGCAGACATATAATGAAATTCCTTTTGATATTGTAGACGATGTTGTTTTAGTAGATGATAATAGTTTAGATAATACTTCTGAAGTAGCGAACCAGCTTGGAATTAAACATGTAATTAAACATGACGAAAATAAGGGTTATGGTGGTAACCAAAAAACCTGTTACAATAAAGCTTTAGAGTTAGATGCTGATATTGTAATTATGCTTCATCCAGATTATCAATATACTCCAAAACTAATTCATTCTATGAGCTACATTATAGCTAACGGTTTATATGATGTTGTTATAGCATCAAGAATTTTAGGAAAAGGTGCTTTAAAAGGTGGTATGCCATTATATAAATATATTGCAAACCGTTTTCTTACTTTGACACAAAACGTATTAATGAATCAGAAACTTTCTGAATACCATACCGGATATCGTGCATTTTCGAAAAAAGTACTGCAAACAGTTAATTACAATAATAATTCTGACGATTTTGTGTTTGATAATGAATTTTTAGCCCAGGTATTTGATAAGAATTTTGAAATAGCTGAAATAACCTGTCCAACTAAGTATTTCGAAGAGGCTTCTTCAATCAATTTATCAAGAAGTATCACTTATGGGTTAGGAGTTTTAAAGGTGTCTTTTCTATACTTTGTAAATAAAATAGGTTTGTATAAAGCAAAAATATTTAAATAATGAACAGTTTATCTTTTAAGAAGAATATCAGTTTCGTTTTGTTTTTATTTGTGAATTTTTTGTTCACTTATAAATATTTAGAAAGATTCACTCCTTGGGTTGGATTGATAGCGGTTATAATTTCGATTCTATATTTTATTTTATATAAGAAGAAAAATATTTTAGTTTTTATTAATAAAAAGATTGAAATTATTTTAATTTCAATCTTAATCATAATTTCCTTTTTTATCTGGAAGAAAATTTCTGTTGAAAGTTTAAACGTTGATAGATGGAGCGTGATTACTTCTTTTTGGGATAGTTATTTTGCTAATGAGTATGCTTATTTTGCAAAAAGTTTTGCAGGAAACCCACCGGGTCCAATGCCATTTTATTTTATTTTGGCTTTACCTTTTTACTTGGTGGACGAATTGGGTTTTTTGTCAATTATAGGAGTATTGTTTTTTTATTGGTTAATGTGGTATAAAAAAGTTAATTCCGTTAGTAGAACTCTTATTCTACTATTAATCTTATCATCATTTTTTAATTTGTGGGAAATTATTTGCCGCAGTAATATCTTCTTGAATGCTTCATTGGTTTTAGGCTCTTTAATTTACATACTAAATCAAAAAGTGTTTACTTTAAAAACATTAATAATTTCGGGGATATTTATTGGATTGTTAATATCCACAAGAAATGTATTTGTAATATCTTACATTATATGTTTTCTTTATTTATGGCGCATAAAAGCTATTCAGTTTAAACAATTAGCTATTTTAGGAATTATAAGTTTACTAATATTTGGATCAACATTTATTCCAGTTGTTTATGGGCATTTAGAAGATTTTAAACAAATGAATCCGTTTATAGTACAATCAACTTTTTTAATACCATTTGAATATACTATTCTTTTTGTATTAATGGCAATAGGCACTTCGTCTTTATGTAAGGATAGAAATGACGTTTATTTTTATAATGCCATAGTTTTGTTTGTAAGCATATTAATTTATCTAATATATTATATCTGTTTGCAAGGATTCACTCAAGCATTTACAAATAGTACCGTTGATATCTCCTACTTTATATTTTGCATACCATTTGCATTTTGGTTTTTAGCTAGCTATGAAATAAAACTAAATCCCCTTCGGAATCGCATTAATTAATTTTTGAGTATATGGTTTTTGCGGATGTTCAATTAAAGCATCGGCTTCGTTTTGCTCTTCTATTTTTCCTTTATTCATAACGATAATCTGGTCCGAAATATATTTTACAACCGCCAAATCATGCGAAATAAACAAATAGGTAAACCCGAAATTATCTTTTAAATCGTTTAATAAATTCAACACTTGTGCCTGAACCGAAATATCTAAAGCAGAAACTGATTCGTCGCAAATAATCAGTTTAGGATTTACTGCAATGGTACGGGCAATGCCAATACGCTGACGCTGACCTCCGGAAAATTCATGTGGATAGCGGTTGTAATGCTCAGGCAACAAACCGACTTTATGTAGCAGGTCCAATACTTTTTCTTTCCGTTCTTTGTCATTTGCGTATAGTTTATGCACTTTCATAGGTTCTAAAATAGCTTCACCAACCGTTATTTTTGGGTTTAACGATGCAAACGGATCCTGAAAAATAATCTGTATTTCCTTACGCAACTCTTTCAACTCTTTTTTTGATAATTTGGTAATGTCTTTATCTCGGTAAAAAATCTGACCTTTCGTAGCTGGATCCAACTGTAAAATGGCATTCCCTAAAGTTGATTTTCCACAACCACTTTCGCCAACTAAACCTAATGTTTCACCTTCGTACATTTTAAAACTTACGTTGTTTACTGCTTTGAAATATTCGTTAGGTTTTAATAAATGTGTTTTTAATAGATATTCTTTCTCTACATTTCCTACACGTAGCAAAGGTTGTTGGGCATATAGTTCTGTATGGTGGGCTTGCCGCTCGTTTGGTAAAACAGCAACCTCATTTTCTTTACCTTCTAAATAATCTTGAATAGTTGGTAAACGTCTTAAACGGACATTTAATGAAGGGCGAGAGGCAATTAAAGCTTTTGTATAAATGTGTTCAGGATTTTTAAAGATTTTTAAAGCCGAATTTTGTTCTACAATTTCACCTTTGTACATAACCAGAATACGATTACAAATTTCAGAAACTAAGGATAAATCATGCGAAATGAAAAGGATGCTCATGCCTGTTTCCTGTTGCAGGTTTTTAAGCAGTAAAATAATTTCTTTCTGAACCGTCACATCCAGAGCAGTTGTGGGTTCGTCGGCAATTAAAAGTTCAGGTTTGCAGGCAATTGCCATGGCAATCATCACGCGTTGTTTTTGTCCGCCCGAAATCTGGTGGGGGTATTTATTATAAATTGTAATAGGATCGGGTAGTTTTACCTGATTAAACAATCGCAACACTTCTGCTTTAATTTCTTTTTCAGATAAATTGGTGTGTGTTTCTAAAATTTCGGCTACCTGTTCACCACAGTTTATTGACGGATTTAAAGAACTCATTGGTTCCTGAAAAATCATCGATACTTTTTTGCCGCGTATTTTCTGAAAAGCTTTTTCGGAATAATTGGTAATGTCTTGGTTTTTAAAATGAATGGAACCCGTGTTTAAATCGGATACGTTTTTAGGAAGCAAACCCATTACAGCTAAGCTTGAAACTGATTTTCCAGAACCTGATTCACCTACAATACCAACAATTTCGTTTGGAAAAACTTCAAATGAAATATTGTGGATTACTTCGTTCCATCTTTTCTCCTGTAAAAAAGAAATGCTTAAACTTTCTACCCTTAAAATCGGTTCTTTCATAAAAAAATACTACCAATAATTATAAAAATTAAAGGTAGTAAAAACAAACTAAACAATTTTTT
>JBEBXJ010000144.1:0-4716 GCA_040391685.1 Paenimyroides baculatum | reverse complement strand
GCTTCGGTCATATCGGCACGCAAGGCATAATTGGTGCGTTTTTGTTCGCCCAATGTCCCAACGGTTTCCTTGCTTAAATTTTTTCCGCAAGCTGATCCTGCACCATGTGCCGGATATACAATTACATCATCAGCCAAAGGCATAATTTTGGTACGCAGGCTGTGAAACAAGGTTGCCGCCAACTGTTCCTGTGTCATACTTGCAGCTTTCTGTGCCAAATCGGGTCTGCCTACATCGCCCAAAAACAACGTATCGCCACTAAAAATCGCGTGGTCTTTGCCGTTTTCATCACGCAACAAATAAGTAGTACTTTCCATAGTATGCCCAGGTGTATGCAAGGCAATAATTGTTAGCTTACCAATTTTAAATACCTCACCATCGGTTGCTATATGAGCTTGAAACGTAGGTTCTGCGGTTGGTCCGTAAACAATAGGCGCCCCTGTTTTTTGTGAAAGGGTTAAATGTCCGCTCACAAAATCGGCATGAAAATGCGTTTCGAAAATATATTTTATGGTTGCATTATTGGCTTGTGCCTTATCAATATATTGTTGAACTTCTCTTAAAGGATCAATAATGGCTACTTCGCCGTCGCTTTCAATATAGTAAGCGCCCTGAGCCAGACATCCGGTATAAATTTGTTCTATCTTCATAACTTAAACGATAAACATTCTTAATTGCAAAAGTACTAAATTCTTAATTGATGGAAATGATAATGATCATATCCGTTAGAACAATTCTTTAAACATAATATACAACGACATAATTAAAATAAACCAGCCGAAAATCTTGCGTAAATTTCCGTCGATGATTCTTTTTGACAATCGGTTTCCTATAAATAATCCTACAATTGATACTGCCGAAAAAGACAAAACCAAAGTCCAATCAATAGTATGCTGACTTAAATCGCCCGTAAAACCTATTAAACATTGAATGGCTATAATGGTTAATGACGTGCCGATTGCCTGTTTCATTGGTAAATTGGCAAAAAACACTAGAACCGGAATAATTAAAAACCCACCACCTGCACCAACCAGTCCCGAAACGGTTCCGATTAACAAACCTTGTGTAATTAAAGGTGTTGCCGATGTTACTATTTGGTTTGATGCCAGATTTTTCTGCCTTGGTTTTTTGATCATTTTAGATGAGGCCGCAAACATTACGATTGAAAACACAATCATGATCAATTTCGATTTTGAAATACTTACATTGTTGCTCAACGTAATGGCATCGGGCAATAAAGGAAGCAGTTGCGACCGCGTGAAAAATACAGCCAGCAACGACGGAATGCCAAAAAGCAGTACAATTTTAAAGTTTACATTTTTATCGAGCGTGTTTCTGATACTACCCACTGCCGATGTGCTGCCCACGATAAAAAGCGAGTAAGCCGTAGCAATTAAAGGATCAATACCTACAACATATACCAGAATAGGCACCGTTAAGATTGATCCGCCACTGCCAACCAACCCCAAAGTGATCCCTATAAATAAGGCAAGTATTAAACCGATATAAAAATGTATGTCGTGCATAAATAATTTAAGACCTTGCAAATTACGATAATATCATTGCTTAACAAAGCGAAAGTTTCAGTGATTTTTCATAAAATATCTTGTTACCTTTGGGTATATTTTGGCAGATTATGAAAATTGCAATAAGTACTTTAAGCGAAGTTTTAAAAACTATCATTCTACAGCGTGAGGAACAAGAAATCAACGTTTTAGATATTTCTGTTGATTCGCGTTCATTACGCAATACTGCAAATACGCTGTTTTTTGCTTTGAAAGGAACTAATCACAATGCACATGATTTTTTGAATGAATTGTATGCAAAAGGTGTTCGTTATTTTGTGGTTTCGCAAGATGTTTCGTTACCGGTTGATGCCGTTGTGTTTAAAGTGGCTGATACCTTACGTGCCTTACAGCTTTTTGTAGCATTTTACCGAAAACGATATATGTTTCCTGTAATTGGCATCACCGGCAGCAACGGAAAAACCATTGTAAAAGAATGGCTAAACCAGCTGCTTTTGCCTTTTTACAACATTATTAAAAGCCCGAAAAGTTACAATTCACAAGTTGGTGTACCGCTTTCTGTTATTGCGATAAACGACGAACACAATCTGGGAATTTTTGAAGCAGGAATATCGAAACCCAACGAAATGGATTTTCTGGAAGAAGTGATTCAGCCAACCGTCGGTATTTTAACCAACATTGGTCCGGCGCATAACGAAGGGTTTTCAAGCAAAGAAGAAAAATTACAGGAAAAAATCAAGCTCTTTAAAAATGCCGATGTTTTAATCAGTGAAAAAACCGATTTAATTGCAACCAGCAGACCCGAAAAACCTCACTGGTTTAGCTGGAGTTTTACCGAAGCTGCCGATGTAAAGTTTACAAAAGATGCTTCTGCATTAAAAGTAACTTATTTAAACAATACCTTTACGGTTGAATTGCCTTTTACCGATTTAGCTTCGGTAGAAAATATAGCAACCTGCATTACCACTTTACTGTATTTAAAAGTTGATACGGCTTATATCATACAGGCAATTCCGCAACTGCAAACCGTACAAATGCGACTTCAGGTTAAAAAGGGAATGAACGATTGTTTGTTGATTGATGATAGTTACAGCAGCGATTATCAATCATTAAAAATTGCGCTAGATTTTTTAGAACAGCAAAAAACGCATCAACATAAAACTGTCATTCTATCGGATATTTTTCAAAGTGGTTTTTCGTCCGAAGTACTGTATCAAAAAGTAGCACAACTGTTAAATCAAAATCATGTAACACGCGTAATAGGTATCGGTCATAAAATCGGAGCCCATTTAACAAATATCTCGCAATTTCAGAGTTACCCTGATACCGAAACTTTTTTAAACGACTTTAATTTGAAATCTTTTCGCAGCGAAACCATTTTAATTAAAGGATCGCGCAGTTTTCAGTTCGAAAAAATTGTTGCCGAATTAGAAGAGAAAACACACGAAACTGTTTTAGAAATTAATCTAGATGCAATAAGTCATAACCTCAATTTTTATAAAGCCAAACTAAAGCCAACCACAAAAGTAATGGTCATGGTTAAGGCTTTTGGTTATGGAAACGGCAGTTACGAAATTGCAAAACTGCTGGCGCATCATCAGATTTCGTATTTGGGCGTAGCATTTGCCGATGAAGGTGTTGAGTTGCGCAAAGCCGGAATTAAAATCCCCATCATCGTTATGAATCCAGAAAATTCTGCATTTTCTACAATGATTGCCTATAATCTGGAACCCGAAATTTATAATATCGAAGAATTAAAAGCCTTCTTGCAGATTGCCGAAAATCAGAATCTGTACAATTATCCTGTTCATTTAAAATTCAATACGGGAATGAACCGCTTAGGCTTTGTTGAAAAAGATTTCGATGTATTGATAAATCTGCTTAAACAGACTAATTTGGTTGAAGTAGCAAGTATGTTTTCGCATTTGGCAACCAGCGACATGCCCGAAGAAAGAGATTTTACCTTGCAGCAGATCCAAACTTTTAAAAAATGGACTGATTATTTGAAAAATCAGTTACAAATTAATCCACTTTTGCATATTTTAAACACATCGGGCATTTACAATTTTGGCGAACATCAAATGGATATGGTTCGTGTAGGAATCGGTCTGTACGGTGTGGGCAATGATAAAAATGAAGATGCACAACTGCAAAATGTAGCTACATTAAAAACCGTTGTTTTACAGATAAATGAGGTTGAAAAAGACAAAAGTGTAGGCTACGGACGCCGTTTTAAAGCAACCAAAAACAGTAAAATTGCAACTATTGCCATTGGTTATGCCGATGGTATCCGGAGAAACTACGGCAGCGGTAAAGGTTTCGTACTTATAAATGGACAAAGAGCCAAAATTATTGGAACCATTTGTATGGATATGCTTATGATTGATATAACCGGTATGGATGCGAAGATCGGCGATGAAGTAATTATTTTTGGAAACGATTTACGCATTACCGAAGTTGCCAGAATATGGGAAACCATTCCGTACGAAGTAATGACATCTATTTCGCAACGAGTAAAACGAATTTTTTACAAAGAATGATTCATTATTAACATAAAATTGTATTTTAGCATACAGTAAAACTAAAAAATAAATTGTTATGGGATTTTTAAAAGAATTTAAAGAATTTGCCGTAAAAGGCAATGTAATAGACCTTGCAGTGGGGGTTGTAATTGGTGGAGCATTTGGTAAAATTGTCACATCATTAGTAGAAGACATCATTACACCGGCAATATTAACACCGGCTTTAGAAGCAGCAAACCTTCAAAACTTATCAGAATTGGTAATTCCGGGAACAGCTATTAAATACGGTAACTTTATATCGGCTGCAATTTCATTCATCATTGTGGCGTTCGCGTTGTTCTTAATGATAAAAGGAATAAACAAATTAAAACGAGCAGAAGTACCTGTTGAAGAAGCACCAGCAGGACCAACACAAGAAGAGTTGTTAGCAGAAATCCGCGATTTATTAAGAAAACAACAATAACAAAAAGCTCAATCTGAAAAGATTGAGCTTTTTTGATTTAAAGTTTCATTTGTAATCCTCCTATATTGTATCAATATTCTTTATAAAAATATAAGTTGATTTAGAGTGATAAAATAAAAACCTCATCATTTGATGAGGTTTTTTGCTCTTTTGAGCGGAAGACGAGGGTCGAACTCGCGACATTCAGCTTGGAAGGCTGACGCTC
>JBEBXJ010000143.1:0-4737 GCA_040391685.1 Paenimyroides baculatum | reverse complement strand
AAAGCAACCATTATTACAAAATCTGATTTTGTTGGAAACGTAATGAGTCTGTGTATTGAAAAACGCGGGGTTATTACCAATCAAACCTATTTAACGCCTGAACGTGTTGAATTAAACTTTGATATGCCTTTGGCAGAAATTGTATTCGATTTTTACGACCGTTTAAAAACAGTTTCTAAAGGATACGCTTCTTTTGATTACCATCCAACAGGTTTAAGAGCTTCAAAACTGGTTCGTTTAGATGTTTTATTGAATGCACAGCCGGTTGATGCACTTTCGGCGTTAATTCACGAAAGCAGTGCGTACCACATTGGTAAAAAAATGTGCGAAAAGTTAAAAGAACTGATACCAAGACAACAGTTCGATATTCCTATTCAGGCAGCAATTGGTGCAAAGGTAATTGCCCGTGAAACCATTAAAGCATTGCGTAAAGACGTTACTGCAAAATGTTACGGTGGAGATATTTCTCGTAAACGTAAATTATTAGAAAAACAGAAAAAAGGTAAAAAACGTATGCGCCAAGTAGGTAATGTTGAAATTCCTCAAGAAGCATTTATGGCTGTTTTAAAATTGAATGATTAATTAGTTATCGGTTTGTAGCTCATAGCTTTTAGATATCGAAATGCTAAGTTCTAATAAATATATGGAATCAATAACTTCTAAATTACGAAACTTATATGTTGTAAAACTATTTTGTGGTTATTTAGCTGCTGGTTTTTGTATTTTCATTTGCATAAAATTCATTAATAAAACCTATTCAACAAATGAAATAGTATTTTTTTTTCTTGTAGTAATATTTTGTTTATTAACGGTGGGTTCATATAATTTTTTAAACCTTACAAAAGTAATTTTAAGAAAAAACTATCTAGAATTACAATCTTTTTTAGGAATTAGAAAAAGATTTATTGATTATACTGAAATTATAAATATTGATAGACTTAAAGCTATTCAACATGGAAAGCTAGGGAAGATAAGTGATGGATTTTATTTGAGTAAAATTACCTTATCTGACGGAAGTTCATTTATTCTATCCCCAGATAAATTTGAAAATTATAATCAAATAATAATTTTTATTAAAAGCAATTTAAACTCTCATCAAAATGTATAAGAGCCATCTAATACGATTGCAGTTTTTAGGATGATAGGAAAGGTCTTTTTTTATTTGTTATATAGTATTCATTAATCTTTCATTCAGATCGTCAAGCTGAACTTGTTTCAGCTTCCCATAACAGTCATTAAATAATATCCAAGCTTATTTAAATAAATGGATTTAAAGTTACACAAATAAAAAACGCATCAATTTCTTGATGCGTTTTTCGGTTGTTTGTTGTTTACTTACTTATTATGAAAAAATTATTTTGCTTTTGTAAATTCTAAATTAACAATGAATTTTACATCTTTTGCAATGCCCATACCTGTTGGGTCATAGTTTATGTTAAATGCTGTTCTGTCGATTGTTGTTGTTGCCTGAAAACCTACTTTTTGATTACCTTGTCCGTCGTCTTTCAATAAACCTCCGTAAACCAATGTAAAAGTAACCGGTTTTGTAACATCTTTAATAGTTAAGTTTCCGTTTAACTTGTAGTTTTTACCATCTTTTTTAACTAATGTAGATACAAACTTTATGTCGTTATATTTTGCGGTTTCGAAGAAATCAGCCGAACGTAAATGGTTGTCACGAGCATCTATTCCTGTATTTGCCGAATTTGCATCAATAGTAAAATTGAATTTTGCAGTAGTAATATCTTCATTAGTCATTTCTAAACTACCGGTGTATTTATCCATTTTACCATCTACAAACGAGATTCCTAAATGACCAACTGAGAAATTTAAGAACGAATGGTACGAATCTACATTATATTTTGTTTGGGCGAAAGAAGCAACCGAAAGCATCGTTGCAACAAATAGTAAAGCTATCTTTTTCATCATGAATTATTTAAAGTTTGATAATACAAATGTACAGTAACAAATACAGATAGCTGTTAATCTATATTAAGAAATCATTTAAAAAACAAAAGCCCGACCGAAGTCGAGCTTTTCTGTATGTTTTGAAGAACTATTATAATTGTGGACCAGCCGCAACTAATGATTTTCCTTCTTCGTTATCTGTATAATTTTCGAAATTTGTTACGAACAACTTCGCTAAATCTATAGCTTTAGTTTCCCATTCAGCAGAACTTTCGTAAGTATTTCTCGGGTCTAAAATGTTGGTATCAACACCTTCTAAACTTGTTGGAACTGCTAAGTTAAATATTGGTACAATGGTTGTTTCTGCATTTTCGATAGATCCGTCTAAAATACGGTCGATAATTGCACGGGTATCTTTAATAGAAATACGTTTTCCGGTACCGTTCCAACCTGTATTAACCATGTAAGCAGTAGCGTTGTGCTCTTCCATTTTCTTAACTAATTCTTCACCGTATTTTGTTGGGTGTAAGCTTAAGAATGCTTTACCAAAACATGCCGAGAAAGTAGGTTCAGGTTGTGTAACTCCACGCTCAGTACCTGCTAATTTTGCCGTGAAACCAGACAAGAAATAGTATTTTGTTTGTTCCGGAGTTAATTTAGAAACCGGAGGCATAACACCGAAAGCATCGGCAGTTAAGAAGATTACTTTTTTAGCATGACCCGCTTTAGAAACCGGTTTAACAATATTTTCGATAAATTCGATAGGATAAGAAACACGTGTGTTTTGTGTTACAGATCCGTCTTTAAAATCAATTTTTCCATCAGCATCAACCGTAACGTTTTCTAACAATGCATCACGTTTAATAGCGGCAAAAATTTCCGGTTCGTGTTCTTTGCTTAAATCAATTGTTTTAGCATAACATCCGCCTTCAAAGTTAAAAACACCGTCTTTATCCCATCCGTGCTCGTCATCACCAATCAATTCGCGTTTTGGATCTGTTGATAAAGTCGTTTTTCCTGTTCCAGACAAACCAAAGAAAACAGCGACATCGCCTTCTTTACCTTTGTTTGCAGAACAGTGCATTGAAGCAATTCCCTGTAACGGCAAATAGTAGTTCATCATAGAGAACATACCTTTTTTCATTTCACCACCATACCAGGTACCGCCAATTAACTGGATTTTTTCAGTCAGGTTGAATGCAATATAAACTTCAGAATTTAAGTTATGTGCTTTATAATCTTTAAATGAAGTTTTAGAAGCGTTGATTACCACAAAGTCAGGCTCGCCAAAGTTTTCCAATTCAGCATCGGTTGGGCGAATAAACATGTTTTTTACAAAATGTGCCTGCCATGCAACCTCCATTATAAAACGTACTTTTAAACGGGTATCTTCGTTTGCACCGCAAAAAGCATCAACAACATATAGTTTTTTGCCTGATAATTCTTCGGTTGCATTTTGTTTTAAAGCTTCCCAAGTATCTTGTGAAATAGGCTTGTTGTCGTTCTTAGCATTGTCAGATGTCCACCAAATAGTGTTTTCTGTTACGGCATCTTTAACAATGTATTTATCTTTAGGAGAACGTCCGGTAAAATCACCGGTCATTACATTTACAGCTCCAAGTTCTGATACTTGTCCACGCTCAAAACCTTGTAGGTTATTGTCTGTTTCAGCTTTAAATAACTCATCATACGAAGGATTGTAAATAATTTCAGTTACATTATGAATCCCGTATTTATCTAAAGATATTGATTTTGAAACCTTCATGTTTAAATCTTGTGTTGTGTTAATTTGCATACAAACTTACTAATAAATTTATAATTTTTTTTATTAATTGTTTTTTTGTTTCATGGAATAAAAAGCAGTAAAAAACCAGCTTAAAATAAGGAATAATCCGCCTATTGGAGTTACAGGTCCTAAAAATTTAAAGTTGATTCCTGATAATTCTTGTGTTGCCAACAGGTAAATTGATCCTGAAAACAAGAAAACACCTATTGTTGTTAAAATTCCAACGGTACGTTTGTTTTTTTCGGATAATACGTTTAGTTGCGATATAAGTAATAAAAATAAAGCGTGGTACATTTGATATTTTACTCCTGTTTCAAAGCTTACAAGCTGGTCGCTGGTTAAAACTTCTTTTAAGGCGTGTGCACCAAAAGCACCTAAAATTATTGCAACAAATCCAAAAAAAGCTGCCAGAGTTACTAACTTTTTGGTCATTAGGAAAATTTTTGTCAAATGTACGATTTTTTATTTTTTCATAAGGTGTTTTTTAACGAGCTGTTTTTTTAGTACTTTTAGCACAGTCAAAAAACAAAAATTAATGAAAAATATATTATTATTTGGTTCGGGAAGATCCACTTCTTCTTTAATCAAATATTTATTAGATAGAACCGAAAAAGATCAATTTAAACTTCATATTGCCGATCAATCTATTGATTCAATCCAACAAAAAATAGAAAGTAATCCCAACGCATTTGCCATTCCTTTAGACATTCATGATGAATTCTCAAGAAGGCAGCTGATAGAAAAAGCCGATATTGTTATTTCTATGATGCCGGCATTTTTACATCCGATAATTGCTGCCGACTGTTTAACTTTTGGGAAGCATTTGGTTACGGCGTCGTATATTTCTAACGAACTAAAAGAAATGGATGCCGAAGTGAAAGCAAAAGGCTTGATTTTTATGAACGAATGTGGCTTGGATCCGGGTATTGATCATATGAGTGCCATGAAGGTTTTAGATGAAATAAGAGAAAAAGGCGGAAACCCAGTGCATTTTGAAAGTTTCTGTGGTGGATTGGTTGCTCCGGAATCTGATGATAACATCT
>JBEBXJ010000142.1:0-4764 GCA_040391685.1 Paenimyroides baculatum | reverse complement strand
ACGGCGATATGGTTGCGTTTTTACGTAAAAAAGCCGATCCTATTGTAGATCCGTCGCAATACAACGTTATGGAAACTAATTTTGCCATTCTTAAAACCATGAGCGACGAAGAAATAAAATCACTGGAAGCTTACATGATGAGCACCATTAAATAGCAAAAAGCATCTCAATTGAGATGCTTTTTTATTCTTCTTTGTTTTGAACAGATCTTGCAATGGCAATTTTATATTTTTTGCCTTTCATTTTCTGATCTTGTATGTCTTTTAGCAACTGTTGAATTTTAGATCGTTTTACGGCTGCGAATGATATAAAGTCTTTTACTTCAATCAATCCTAAATCGCTTTTTTCCAGATTTCCTTTTTGCGATAAAAAACCGACAATATCAATTTTATTCAGTTTGTTTTTTTTGCCACCGCTGATATATAAAGTCTCAAACATCGGCTGATTTGGAATAGCAGCAGATTTATCTATATTAAAAACAGGCATTCCGTAATCTATATAATCCAATTTTTTTTCGTCTTCATGTAAAATTAAATAGGCTGTACCTTCAGCGTTCATTCTGGCTGTACGCCCGTTTCTGTGTACAAACTCTTCTTCTTTAAAAGGTAAATGGTAATGGATTACGTGTTTAATATCCGGAATATCCAACCCGCGTGCAGCTAAATCGGTGGTAATTAAATAAGGTACGCTTCCGTTTCTAAACTGAATCAAACCACGTTCTCGCTCGTCCTGATCCATTCCTCCGTGGTAATAAGTAGCTACAATTCCCCGGTCGTTTAAGGTATTCGATATACGTTCAACCGCATCTCTGTGGTTACAGAAAATAATTCCAGCTTCGGAATTTAAGTTACATATTAAATGAAACAATGTATTCAGCTTGTCTTTTTCTTCTGATATTACCTGCTTTGTTTCTAATAACGAAACGTTTTCTTCTTTTTTAGGAATAAAGTTTAAGGTAGTGGGATGCGAAATTTTGGTGTATTTTGGAATTTCGATGGCGTTTGTAGCCGATACCAAAACGCGTTTATCTACATTTTTTAATCGGGAAATAATGAACGACATCTGTTCGTGGAATCCCAATTGCAAAGATTTGTCAAACTCGTCTAAAATAAGCGTTTTAATGGTTTCCGGATCTATCGATGCTCTTTCCATATGATCCATAATTCTTCCAGGCGTTCCAATTAATACACTTGGCGGCGAAGACAGGTTATTGATTTCCGTATCGATATTATGTCCGCCATAACAAATGTTTACTTTATAATTAGTACCCATTTTTTTCCAAACCTGTTCAATCTGCAAACCTAATTCTCTTGACGGAACCAAAATCAACGCTTGAATTCCTTTTGTTTCTTCATCAATTAATTGATAAAGCGGATACAGAAATGCCAGCGTTTTTCCCGAACCTGTCGGCGATAATAATAAAGTTTCTTTTTTATTTAGAATGGAATCATTAGCAGCAAGCTGCATTTCGTTTAATGATTCTATTCCTAAATTCAGTAATATATTGGTTGATTTTGAATGATAATTCATGTGGGAATTGTATTAA
This sequence comes from Paenimyroides baculatum, assembly GCA_040391685.1. GTDB lineage: Bacteria > Bacteroidota > Bacteroidia > Flavobacteriales > Flavobacteriaceae > Flavobacterium > Flavobacterium baculatum_A. The sequence goes on along the minus strand of JBEBXJ010000142.1, from coordinate 3,218 downwards.
AATGTGGGAAAATAAAAAGAGGTTTTCTTAAAAGTTAAAACTGTCAAGCTGAACTTGTTTAACTTCGTTCAGTTCGCAAGCTCGGGTCAGCTTCTCATAATATTCGTAAGTCAAAATAATGAGATTCCGGAACAGGTCCGGAATGACAAGTGTTTATACTTTAAGAAAACCTCTTTCTTTATAATTGTTCAATCACGTAATCTTTATAAAAATCTTCGATTTCATCAAAGATACTTAAAAGCTGGTTCGGGTCATCTTCTGTAACCAATCGTTGGCGGTGTGCTTTAAAACCGTGGATGCCTTTAAAATAGTTGGTGTAATGACGGCGCATTTCTACAATTCCCAAACGTTCGCCTTTCCATTCCATAGACCAAATTAAATGGTTTTTAGCGGCTTCCAATCGATCTTTCATGGTAGGCGGAGCCAAAATTTCGCCCGTATTCAGGTAATGCTTAATTTCATTGAAAATCCATGGGTAACCAATTGCCGCACGTCCGATCATCATTCCGTCTAACCCAAAACGTTCTTTGTATTCTTTTGCTTTTTGAGGCGAATCAATATCGCCATTCCCAAAGATAGGCATTTTTATGCGTGGATTGTTTTTAATACGTTCAGTATGTGTCCAATCGCTGTGCCCTTTGTACATCTGTGCCCGGGTTCGCGCGTGAATGGTCAAAGCCTGTACACCGACATCTTGTAAACGTTCGGCAACTTCATCAATATTGATTGATTCATCGTCCCAACCCAAACGTGTTTTTACCGTAACAGGCAAATTAGTGCCGCTGATTACCGCTTTTGTCAGGCGAATCATTAAATCAACATCCTTTAAAACTCCGGCACCAGCTCCTTTGCACACCACTTTTTTAACGGGACATCCAAAATTAATATCAACCAAATCGGGTTGCACAGTTTCCACAATTTTTGCCGAAAGCTGCATGGCTTCTTCATCACCACCGAAAATCTGAATACCGACAGGACGCTCGTAATCAAAAATATCCAATTTCATTTTGCTTTTCATGGCATCACGAATCAACCCTTCCGAAGAAATAAATTCAGAATACATCATATCTGCTCCGTGCATTTTGCACAAACGGCGAAAAGGCGGATCACTCACGTCTTCCATAGGCGCCAGTAAAAGCGGATGCTCGGGTAATTCTATTTTTCCTATTTTAATCATTCAATGAAATTTTATGCAAAATTAATCTATTATTTTTAAAGTGAGAAATTCGATTTTGATTCAGAATTTACAACTTCAATTTTGGTAAATAACGTTCTTTAATGATGTTTAAATGATGAATATTGTGTCCTACGATAAGTTTTCCGATGGTTTCTACCGATACTTCATTGCCGTTTGCTTTGCCTTTTTGGACTAACTGTCCGGGAGTAAGTTTACTAAAAAACACAAGTGACAGTAATCGGTTTAAATGAAATTCTTCAATAAGATCATTTAATGACTGTTGAGTTGCCGTTCCGTTTGCTGCATAATAATTTTCATCATAACCCGCGAGTTCCGTTGCATCTTTCCGTGCAAACCGCAAGGCCCTGTAATGAAATATTTTTTCGGTATCGGTTAAATGTTCCAATAATGTTTTTAACGACCATTTCCCATCGGCGTAAGCAAAATTACCTTGTTCTTCGGTCAGCGATTGATAGATTTCTAATGTTTGGGAAGAAACAATTTTTAGTTCTTCCAACCAGTTTTCAGAAGGAATCAGATTCAGGTATTCGTGTATATATTTTTCAAATTCAGTCATAATCAATGATTTTAAACTTAATGTAAGTTAACAATGTTTCCTGATGTTTTTTATATCTTTAGAAACATAAAATTAGTAAAACGTATGTCGAATATAGATTTTATTTTTGAAGAAAAAGCTGCCGATATCGGTAATTTTTTAGTGGGCAGATTGTTGCCTTTTAAGCAGAAACGCAGTATTGGTCCGTTTGTTTTTATAGATCACATGGGACCGGCACACATGAAAGCCGGTGAAAATTTAGATGTAGGTCCGCATCCACACATCGGTTTATCTACCTTAACTTTTTTGTTTGATGGCTCTGTAAAGCACAAAGACAGTTTAGGAAACGATATTGTTATTGAACCCGGTGCGGTAAATTGGATGACTGCCGGAAAAGGAGTGGTGCATTCTGAACGTACACCCGAATATTTACGCAATGTAGAAAAATCTATGCACGGTTTACAGATTTGGATTGCTTTACCCAAAGAATTGGAAGATATGGATCCTAATTTTGTACATGTCTATGCAAAAGATTTACCTGTTTGGAAAGAAGGTGCAGCAGATTTTAAACTGATTGCAGGTGAGTTTGAAGATAAAAAATCAGGTGTGCCAGTTTACAGCAAACTGTATATGATGGAAATAAAAGCGCATGAGGATATGACCATTAATTTACACGATCGTTTGTACGGCGAAAGCGGGTTGTATATTCTGGAAGGTGAAGTTTCTACCAATGGAAATGCTTTTGGACCTAAACAGATTTTAATAACAAAAGATGCGCATTTGTGTACGTTTGATATAAAAGCAGGATCTACCATTTATCTTTTTGGTGGTGAACCTTTCCCGGAAGAACGTTTTATTTATTGGAATTTTGTATCGTCATCCCGTGAAGTGATAGAAGATGCCAAACAAAAATGGATAGCGCAGGAATTTCCTAAAGTTCCCGGAGAAACCGATTTTGTTCCGTTGCCTGTTGATTCATTTAGAAAAGGTTAAATATGGAAAAAGTTACAGCAAAGATTGGTGCAGAAAATTACAAAACGGTTATTACATCATCAACTTCAGAGTTTATTACCGATATGCCAGAAGAAGAAGGCGGTCATAATTTGGGACCAAAACCAAAAGAATTATTAGCGGCAGCTTTGGCAGGTTGCGTTGCCATGACCGTAAAAATGTATGCGAACAGAAGCAAATGGTTGTTGGATGATGTTTTTGTAGATGTAGAAATTGATACCGAAACCACTCCGGGAACAACTGTTTTTACAAAGAAAGTTTCTTTTACAGGTAATTTAACCGATGAGCAAACTAAAAGATTACACGTAATAGCACAAAAATGTCCGATTAATAAAATTCTACTAAACCCTATTGTGGTTAAATCATAATAAATGACGCTTCAATTCTTTGGAGCGTTTTTATTTTTAAAAATCTACCAAAAAAATAAACTATATTTGCACTTTATAGCCTTTGGAAACTGCGTGAGGGATAGCA
>JBEBXJ010000141.1:0-4769 GCA_040391685.1 Paenimyroides baculatum | reverse complement strand
CACCTGATTATGAGTCAGGTGCTCTAACCAACTGAGCTATAGGACCGGCTACTTTGACGTTAGCGAGTGCAATATTAAGTTAAATTCTTAATTTTTACAAGTAGTTTCGCCTTTTTATTTTATTTCCTGACACAACTCTATTAAAACTCCGTTTGTTGTTTTAGGGTGCAAAAACGCAACTAATTTATTATCAGCTCCTTTCTTTGGCGTTTCGTTTAAAACCGTAAAACCTTCCTTTTTTAGCCGGTCGATTTCTGTTAATATATCTTCTACATCAAATGCTATATGATGAATACCCTCTCCTTTCTTTTCTAAAAACTTTGCAATGGGAGAATCGGGATTAGTAGCTTCCAAAAGTTCAATTTTATTGGGTCCGTTCATGAAAAAAGATGTTTTAACGCCTTCACTTGCTACCTCTTCTTCTTTATAAGCCGGTAATCCCAGTAATTTTTCAAATAAAACATTCGATTCTTCTAAACTTTTTACGGCAATACCAATATGTTCAATTTTTCGCATCATAAACTAATAATTTTGTTTCAACAAAGATAAATATATATCTGTATGAATTTTGTATTTTTGCACAATGGAAACAAACAGACAAAAAAAAATGGGGGCTTTACTACAAGCCGACCTGGTTGATATATTACAAGGTGAAGTCCGTAAAAATGGACTTTCAAACCTAATCATAAGCGTTTCAAAAGTTACTGTCACTACCGATTTATCTATCGCTAAAGTATATTTAAGTATTTTTCCCACCGAAAAAGGGGCCGAATTATTAAAAGCCATAAAATCTAACGCTCCGTTAATTAAGCACGATTTGGCGCAACGGGTAAAGAATCAATTGAGAAAAGTTCCTAATTTAGCTTTTTATATTGATGACAGTTTAGACTATATAGAGAAGATCGACACTGCGTTAAAAGGTGATGAAAACCCGATTGAAAACCGTGAGTTATTGGCTCGTAGAAAGAAAAAATAAGTTTGAATACCGTTTTTTACATAGCCAAACGTTACGCTTTCAGTAAAAGTAAAACAAAAGCCATAAATATTATTACGCGAATTTCGGCTATCGGAATCATTGTAAGCAGTATGGCTTTGTTTGTTGTTTTGTCGGTTTTCAGCGGCTTGGAAAATTCGTTGCTTTCTTTTATAAATGTGATCGATCCCGACCTTGTTGTCCTTCCTTCAAAAGGAAAAAGCTTTAGCATAAGTGCCTTGCAAGACCAAAAACTGAAAGTGTTAAACAAAAATACGGCTCACTCTAAAATTATAGAAGACCGGGTTATTTTTACATTTGGCGACAAGCAAATTGTAGCAATTATTAAATCTGTAGACAGTAATTACTCACAAACTGTAGATATTACGAATCACATTTTACATGGGAAATGGATACAACCCCACACTAACGATGCCGTTATGGGCGACGTTTTAGCCAACGAACTGTCGGCAGGAATGTATTCTAACGACAAACTTTTAGAGGTTTTAGCCATGAAACCAGGCAAGGGCATTATTACCATGCCTGAAGATGCTTATGTTAAGCTGCCACTTTACACAGCTGGAATTTACAGGCTGAACAATATTGAAACCGACAACAAATACATTTATACTGATGTTAATGTTGGTAAAGATTTATTGAATTTTAAAGCGAACGAATTTTCTAAAATTGAATTTAAGCTAAAAAACAATGTTTCGGAAAAAGAAATTGTTTCTACTTTAAAAGATATATTTCCTAATGAGGTTATAAAGAACCGTTCGCAGCTAAATGAAGGTTTGTATAAAATGCTGAAAACCGAAAGTTTAGCAATTTATTTAATTTTTACGTTGATTATCATTATAACCTTATTTTGTTTAACTGGTGCTTTAATTATGATTATTTTAGAAAAAAAAGATCATATAAAAACATTGTACGATATTGGTTTTTCGCAAAAAAAAATAAAGCGTATTTTTCTTTATCAAGGTTTAATACTTTCTGTGGGCGGAGTTTTTATAGGATTGATCTTGGGAATTACCATTACTTTATTGCAACAACACTTCGGTTTTGTTAAGGTTAACGGTGATTTTCCTTATCCTATTGTTTTCAGTTGGAAAAACGGTGCCTTAGTCGCTATCACTATCTTAATTTTAAGTACAATTGCCTCATATATTTCAGCAAGTAGAATAAAAATTTTGATGAATGAATAATTTTTGTATTTTTATAACTTTATTTTAATAATTAACCCACTAATACATAATACAATGAAAAAGATCTTGTTCTTTATCGCAATAGCTTCCTTTTCAACAATTGGTTTTACTTCATGTTCAGAAGACGACGAAGTTGTAGAAGTACCAATACCTAACCCAAATCCTAATGTTGGTGAACAGTTAAAAGTTACATCAAATGCAACTTACATAAAAGACAAAAATCTTTACTTTAGCGAATTGGGTAAACCCGTTAAATTTACCACAATGAGCGGATCTAGTACAATAACTGACGCTACTTATTATATTGATGGCGTTAAAATAAACGGTGATACATACGCACACACAACTATTGCTAATGTAAAAATTCAAGCAAAAAGAGCTGGTTTTATTGATAGTGAAATAATCACTGTACAATTTGCACAAAAACCTTTTTAATAAAAAAATATTTTCATAAAAAAAACCAGTAGTTTTAGGCTACTGGTTTTTTTTGACTCTGTGTTAAAGATTATTTAAAATCAGCATCTGAAACACCTTCGTTTACTTTAATCTCTGAAACTTTAAATTCAGCACCACCTAACATTGGCACAGTGAAAGTATGTGGAAATTTAATTCCTTTTACTTCTTTGTAATCACTATAAGATGTTGTCATTTCAACTGTTTGTCCTTGTGCTTCCATTGTTTCAGAAGCTGCAATTTTTAAACCTGAAGCTACACTGTAGTAAACGGTTTCTTTGTCTTTTTTCAACACATAAGCTTCTTCTCCGTTAAAAGTTTCAATACCAGTTAACTGGAATGAAGCTGCATCTTTTAAATCTTCTAATTCGTCGAACATTTTAGCAGATGCCTGAGCGTCTTTTAACTCTTCACTTTTAAAATCTTGTCTTTGTCCTTGACCACTTGCATAACCCATAGCTGGTGTTACAACTTGTTTCATTAACTCCATTCCCATCCCGTTTAAAGAAACCATCATTTGTCCTTTAGCAGTTTGTTTTTGAGTCATTGTAATTTCCATTCCCTGCATTGAACCTTTCGCAGTTGTAGATACCGATTTAGCATCTTTCAATTTTGCTTCACCTCCGATTGCCTTAATGTGGTTTTCGATCACTGACTTTGAAGTTACGCCTGCAGGAGCTGCTTTTTTGAAAACTGGTTTTTCTACCGGATTTGCAAAACGGTCATAATAGTTAACAGGGTATCCTAAACGATCTAAAGTACCTGCAACATCTGAACCTTTACCAACAATTACAATACGCTGGTTGTCTTTCTTAAAGAATTTGTTTGCTACACGCTGAACATCTGCAACAGTTACTGCCTGAATGTTTTTAATGTAATTTTCATAGAAATCTGCAGGTAAGCTTTGTGTTTTTGTTCTTAATGCAAAACTTGCAATTGTACCTGGTTTTTGAATTTCCATTACAAAGTTTCCAATGTATTTTGCTTTTGCAAGATCTAATTCTGCCTGCGTTACAGGTTGTGTTCTGATCTTTTGTAATTCGTTTACAAATTCAACAACAGCAGAATCTGTAACAACGTTACGAACTGATGCAGATGATGTAAATTTAGATGTGTATTTACCTGATCCTAATGAAGAATAAGCTCCGTAAGTCCATCCGTGTGCTTCACGTAAGTTTAAAAACAAACGACCTTCACCACCACCACCTAAGATTTGATTTGCAATTAATCCTGCAAAATAATCTTTATCGGTTAATTTTAGGTTTACAGTATTAACTAAAGCAATTTCTGACTGAACTGCGTTTGGCATATCAACAAAATCAATTTGTGTTTTAGCAACATCGTTTGGTTCTGCATATTTAGCAACCGGTGCAGATGCTTTTTTCCAGTCTTTGAATAATTTCTCTACCTGTTTTTTAACATCTTTAAACTTCACATCACCAACAACTACTAAATAAGCACTTTCTGGCACAAAATACGATGTGTAGTTTTGTTTAACATCTGCCAACGTTACGTTATTTAATGTTTGCTCTGTTACAAATTCTCCGTTTGGATGGTTTGTACCGAACAACAACGCATTTGTTACACGACCTGCTACAGAAGCAACCGATTTTTCATCAGCTTTTAATCCTTCAATAGCTTGTTGTTTAGATTTATCGAATTCTTCTTGAGAAAATAGCGGGCTTAATGATCCTTCTGCCATTAATTCTAACAAACGAGAACTGTATTTAGACAGTCCGCTTGCAGATGCTCCCGTATTCCAAAAGTTAACACTTGCACCTAAGAAATCAATTTCATCGTTGAATTTTTCTTTAGATGTTTTTGCTGTTCCATTACCAACAACTGCACTTGTTAAGCTTGATACACCTGCTTTTGCGCCTTCTGCATAAGGTGGTGTATCAATAGTTAACATATAACTTACGCGTGGTAATTTATGATCTTCTACAACCATTACCTTTAAACCGTTTTTAAGTGTAAACTCTTGCGGTTTTTGCACGTTAACAGTAGGCATTGGACCTGGTTGCGGTTGTGGGCGTTTTATTTGAGCTTCGGCACTAATAGTTAGTAACAAAGCTGATGCGAATAATAATATTTTTTTCATTTTGTTTACTTTCTTATTTAGCTGAATCTTCTTTTGC
>JBEBXJ010000140.1:0-4858 GCA_040391685.1 Paenimyroides baculatum | reverse complement strand
ATTCAAGAACCGAAGCAGAATTTTCTCATGGAACCTTTAGAATTAAAGGCGATACAGTGGAAGTTTTCCCAAGTTATGCAGACGATCCTTTTAGAATTCACTTCTTTGGAGATGAAATCGAAACCATTGAATCATTTGATATTACTACATCAAAAGTTATAGAAAAGTATAAATTATTAAGCATCTACCCTGCCAATATGTTTGTTACATCGCCCGATGTATTGCAAAACGCCATTTGGGCTATTCAGCAGGATATGGTAAAACAGGTAGATTATTTTAAATCGATTGGGAAACATCTGGAGGCAAAGCGTTTAGAAGAACGTACCAATTTTGATTTAGAAATGATCAGAGAATTGGGTTATTGTTCTGGTATTGAGAATTATTCTCGCTATTTAGATGGTCGTGAACCCGGAACTCGTCCTTTTTGTTTGATTGATTATTTTCCTAAAGATTATTTAATGATTATTGATGAAAGCCATGTAACGGTTTCTCAGGTTCATGCCATGTATGGTGGGGATCGCTCTCGTAAAGAAAATTTAGTGGAATACGGTTTCAGACTTCCTGCTGCAATGGATAACCGTCCGTTAAAATTTGAAGAATTTGAATTGTTGCAAAATCAGGTAATATACGTATCGGCAACACCTGCAGACTATGAATTACAAAAATCTGAAGGTATTTATGTGGAACAAGTAATACGTCCCACAGGTTTATTGGATCCTATCATTGAAGTACGTCCTAGCCAAAATCAAATTGATGATTTGGTGGAAGAAATTCACAAACGTGTAGAAGTAGACGAACGTGTTTTGGTTACAACTTTAACAAAACGTATGGCAGAAGAACTGGCAAAACATTTTACCAAAATTGGAATTCGATGCAGATACATACATTCTGATGTAGAAACTTTAGAACGTATTGAAATAATGCAAGATTTACGCAAAGGTTTGTTTGATGTGCTAATTGGAGTGAATCTTTTACGTGAAGGATTGGATTTGCCCGAAGTATCTTTAGTTGCAATATTAGATGCTGATAAAGAAGGTTTTTTGCGCAGTGCACGGTCTTTAACGCAAACGGTGGGTCGTGCTGCACGAAACATAAACGGTAGAGCCATTATGTATGCCGATAAAATTACGGCTAGCATGCAACGTACTATGGATGAAACAGTTTACCGACGCAACAAACAAATTGCCTTTAATAAAGAACACGGATTAAAACCAAAAGCATTAAACAAGAAAATTGAAAAATCTTTTACTGATAAATTCAAATCGTACGACCAAAATGATCCAGGTTTAAAAACGGTTGCCGAAGAGCAAACTATTTACAGATCTACAAAAGATATCGATAAAGTCATAAAAGAAAAGCGTAAGGAAATGGAAAATGCAGCTAAAAACCTTGATTTTATTCAGGCAGCAAGGCTTCGTGACGAGATCCAAGAATTAACAAATAAAAAAATAAACCTATAAGTATTTTTTATATTTTTAACCAAATATCTCTAAAATATGAAAAATTTAAAATTATTGTTGTATTCTGTAACACTTGTAAGTACTTTTTCGCTGCAAAGCTGTTTCTACAATTATCATGATGACGATGATGTGCCTTCACAACCTCATTATTCACAATATCAAGCCGTAATCATGTCGCGTCAGCAATTAGAGAGCTCTGTTAAAATGACGGCTCCAAAAAACATGATTAAAGCAGGGAAAATTTATGTAAAAGATAACTTTATATTTATTACCGATGAAAACAAAGGCTTTCATATTTATGACAATACAAATCCAAATGCACCACAGTTGGTAAACTTTTTAGAAGTACCTGGTGCTACCGATATGGCAATTAAAAATAATACTATTTACATTAATCAGGCAGTTGATTTGGTTGCAGTAACGATCAACAACGGTTCGGTTACGGTTAATAAACGTATCCAAAACACCTTTCCGCAGAAAATAAGCCCGGATGGTTGGCAGCATTATGCCGGAGAAAATGAAATTATTGTTGATTGGAAATCTTAATGGTTATGAAAAAGTTTTTAAAATTTAGTTATGTGCTTACTGCATGTTTCTTGTTGACATTTTGTGCAAGTGATAATTCAGACTCTGGTTCGCCAAGTGCTGAAGGATTAGGAAAAGGTGGGTCAATGGCAGTTTTTGCTATTAAAGGAAATTATCTATATACGGTTGACAATCAAAAACTACATGTCTTTCAAATATCAAACACCACAGATCCTGTTAAAGTAAACGATGTAATAATTGGTAGAGATATAGAAACCATTTATTCATTAGATAATTTAATGTTTATGGGTTCGCGAAACGGTATGTTTATTTACGATGTATCAAATCCTGAAAATCCTAAATATTTGTCAGATGCGCAACATTTCACAGCGTGTGATCCTGTCGTAGCTAACAACACACACGCATACGTTACTCTACATTCAAACACTGGTTGTGGAAACAACTTGAATACATTAATGGTTTATGATATTGCCGATGTTGAAAAACCTCAGTTAATACATCAAAGAAATTTAACTTACCCACGTGGTTTGGCTCTTCATGAAAATTATTTAATTATTTGTGATGATGAATTAAAGATTTTTGATACAACAAACCCTCAAGAACCGGTTTTGGTACATTCAGTAAACCATAAATTTAAAGATGTTGTTATTTATAATGATATTTTGTATGCTTTTGGTGAACAAAAATTCACACAGTTTAAATGGAATAATGATAATTTTTTAACCTTAACACCAATTAGCGACATAACTTATTAAGCTTTCTTAAAGAAAGCTTTTTTCTTGTATATTTGTTAAAATATTAGATATTGCAAAGAATTATTTGTTTATAGTGATATTTTATCTTTTAATAATTCACTTTCATTCATTATGCAATTAATTTATTATAACTTGTTCTTACTTTCGAGTTCAAAAGTAACCAATTAAATTAAGAATACTTCCAAACTAAGTTTTAGTACTTATGTCTGTTATTTAAAATGTTATTACATGTACTAACTAATTGAGGCAGAAATATATCCATCTTTTATAGCTTCGTTTGTTGAGTTATATGTATTGACTAACTCTCAGTTTAAATCAAAGACAGGGTAATCTATCCGGCAGCCGGTTTAATTGATTATGCGGTAAATGCCAAACACTTTTTTTATATCGATCAAAATCCGGCGGCAACACATTATTTTAACAAACCTATAAAAGTAATTGCTAAAAAAGCTACCGAAGGAATGAGCGATTTACAGGAAGTATTAAAAAAATTATAAACCTTTTTGTTTAAATAACTTCGGATAATCTGTTGTGATACAATCAATTTGCTGATGAATTAATTGCTGTGCAATCTGTAAACTGTTCACAGTCCATGAATTGGTTTTTAAGCCTAATTGTTTAAACTGACTAACTATTTTAGGATCCTTCAAAAGGAAATCATAATGATAATCCATTCCGTTTAAACCGCTTTTAAATATTTCATCAGCAGTTTTGTCTCCTTCTAAATAATGGACAAAAAATTCAGGCGACTGTTCTTTTAAATAGATAGCCGAATCAAAATCAAACAAAATAAATTCAAGATTATCAGGATTTGTCTTTAAAGAAAGATCTTTTACAAGAACATCGATCAAATTTTTAGTTCGATCTGTTCCGCCGATTTCAGAAGTCTTAATTTCTAAAAACAGTTTGGTTTCGGTTTGATTGAATCCTGCAGAAAAAAAATCATTCAGTGCAGGAAGTTTCTCTCCATTAGGAAGTTTATTAACCAATAAATCATTGTAAGTGGTTGTTTCGATATTCAATCCGTAAAAATCGTGGTCATGGTTAACAACAATTACATTGTCTTTTGTTAAATGAACATCAAACTCGGTTCCGTAGCATTTTAGTTCAATTGCTTTTTGTAAAGCTGCCATTGAATTTTGTGGCAAGTTGAATTCTTTCCATGCGCCGCGATGTGCAATAACTTTAGTTTTCATTTAGCTGTTTTGGCATCATCATTATCCTTATCATCTTCTTTCAACTCATCCATTATGGAATGTTTCCATAGTTTTGTACCGGTTCTATAGGCAACTTTACTTATTAAAAAACCTGCGACTGGTGAGGTAATAAACAAGAAAAAAATAATGGCAAGTGCTTTTGTGGTAACAGAGAAATCTGAAAAATACAAAACCGCCGCAATAAGAATACAGCCAATACCTAATGTTGCTGCTTTTATGGTTACAGATAAACGCGAATAAAAATCGGGCATTTTAAATATTCCGAACGAAGCAATGAGTATAAAAATTGCGCCTAAGGTACTTAAAATCATTATTAATAAATCATTCATCTTTTTTCCTTTTAAAAATGTAATATGAAAACGCAACGGTGCTTAAAAAGGCTATTAGTGCCAAAATCATTGCCTGATCTAAAAACATGGCGTTATTAACAATGATACTAAAAAGCGCGATAAATGCCACCCCTACGGTTATTAGGAGATCTAATGCTACTACACGGTCTACTACCTGTGGTCCTTTAATAAACCTGATCATAATAAAAAAGATTGCCAGGCAAATAATGGGCATTACTATATATGCTATGTAATTTTCAACGGTCATATTATCGAAGTATTTCTAATAATTTTCGTTCAATTCTGTTACTTAACCTATTAATAAAATCTTCTTTGTCAGACAGATACATTACGTGTATATACATGAATTTTTTATCCTTAGATAAATCTATAACCACAGTACCGGGTGTAAGCGCAATCATATTAGCAAGCATGGTAATTTCAAAATCGGTCTTAGCTTCCATTTCATATTTTACAATTCCGGGTTTCATATTGTAATTTGGAGTAATTACATCTTTGGTTACTTCATAATTTGCTTTCATTAAATCGTA
>JBEBXJ010000139.1:0-4976 GCA_040391685.1 Paenimyroides baculatum | reverse complement strand
AACCTGAGGAAGTTAAAACACCAAAAGTAAAATACTGAATCCAATCGCCTAAATTGATGTACAAGGCTTTTGGGTTGTTTTTCAAAGGCAATGTCATTGGTAAGTGTCTGTGCCCGAAAATGAAATAATCGGCAAATTGTTCGCTTACCTTTTTATTTGCGTATAAAATAAGCCATTCGTTTTCTTCACCCAAGTATTTTGCATCGTCATCGCCCGAAATCAGTTTGTTTTTTACCGAAAGATATTCAGCCAAACGCACACCAATATCGGGATGCAGCCAGCGAAACAACCATTTTGAAAACGGATTGGTAAATACTTTTTTCATGCGTTTGTATCCTTTATCTCCCGGACCCAAACCATCGCCGTGACCAATAAAAACAGTTTTGTCGAATATTTTGAAAATTTTAGGTTCGTGAAAAACAGGAATATCCAATTCTTCTTCAAAATAATCTTCCATCCATAAATCATGGTTTCCTACAAAAAAGTAAATTGGTAATCCGTTATCACGCATTTGCGCCAGTTTTCCTAAAATACGGACAAATCCTTTAGGTACAACTTTTTTATATTCAAACCAAAAATCGAACAAATCGCCTACGATAAACAAAGCACCGGCATCTTTCTCAATAGCGTTTAACCACTTTAAAAATAAGGCTTCGCGTGGAAGACTTTTTTCACGGGTTGGCGCTCCGAAATGATGATCGGATGTAAAATACACTTTTTTATCTACAGGGATTTCTAACGTAATCATGTTTATTGATTATCAGAGGAAAACCATTCTGCGTATGAACTTTCGGTTTCTTGTAAACGCAACGAGAACAACTGTATGTTTTTTGGTAAACGACTTTTAATGCGGTGGGCATAATCAATGACCAAGTTTTCACTTGTAGGTTGGTAATCAACCAAAATAACATGATGTCCGCGTTGTTCCAGTTCTTTAGCCAGTTCTACGTGCGGTGTGTTTTGGTTAAAAACGGTAGCATGGTCAAACTGATCTACCACTTCTTCTTTAACAATGGCTTTTAGATCGGTAAAATCAATTACCATTCCGTATTTTACATGACTTTTATCGGTTATAGGCTGCCCAATCACGGTAACCGACAGTTTGTAGCTGTGCCCGTGAACATTTCTACATTTACCGTCGTAACCATACAGTGCATGACCGGTTTCAAAAGTAAATTGTTTGGTGATTCTGATAAAACTCATGATACGAAAATTTTTAGCAAAATTAGTGATTTAAAATTTAATACCTGTAATGCAATATGAAAAACCACAGACGCACTGATTGCTGAGGATTTTATATTACTTCCCTTTAAAAGCGTTCAATGCATTCACGGTAAAATCAGATAAAACTAGTTTACCCGAAATAGCAGCGCGATCTTTTAAAAGGGTATCCCAATTTTCGGTTCCTTCCCATAAAACCTTTTTCATTTCGTATAAAGCTTCCGGATTGTAACTGCTTAAACGTGTGGCAAATTTTTCCAAGGCTTCATCCATTGATGTTGCATCATCAAACAATTGAGTGAATAATTTATTATCAAAAGCCCAATCGGCACTTTTCCAATTTTCGGCATCAAGTGTCATTTCAGCTAAAGCAGGTTTTCCAATTTTTCGGCTCACGGCAGGTTCAATCACAAACGGACCAATACCAATGGCAAGTTCCGACAGTTTAATCGAAGCATTTTTGGTAGCAAACGTATAATCGCATGCAGCAGCCAAACCAACACCGCCACCAACAGTTTTTCCCTGAATGCGTCCAATAATAATTTTATTCGATTTTCTCATGGCATTTATAACATTGGCAAATCCGCTGAAAAATTGTCCACCCTGTTCCAAATTCGTTACACTTAAAAGTTCGTCAAACGATGCACCTGCGCAAAAAGCTTTGTCGCCTGCACTTTTCAACACAATAACACGTACTTCTTTGTTTGTATTTAAAGAGTTAATGGTATTTGTTAATTCTGTCAGTTGTGAACTTGGGAACGAGTTACTTGCCGGATGAAAAAATTCTACAAAAGCAATAGTATTCTGAAAAGTAGTATTTACGTATGATGTTGTTTCCATTTAAAATTTTAGTTTGTTAATACAAATATAAAGCATGTTGGCAATTAGTTATTTATTTTTGATAAATATGTACATTTGCAACGTTTTAATAAGCACATAAATGTTTAAATATTTTGCAATTTTAATTTGTTTTCCTTTTGCGGTAACTGCACAGCAGACAAATGTGGTGTATTATGCAGCACCTTATCTACAAATTGAAGATGTTCATAAAAAAGCGGCTGCCGACGGAAATGATTTTGGATACAACGTACTCGTGCATCCCGATTCATCGTTCATTCAGGAAGGTTTTTTTATGTGGGTTGACGATCAGTGGTACGAAATTTTAAACACGAACGATCTTTTTCAGACGTATGCCGATTTTAAAACACTTTTTACGATATCGAAAGAAAACAAAAATCCGTTAAAAATAAAAGATGTTAACGATGTGGTTTACCTGTTTCCTTTGGAAGCTTTAGATACTTATATTGTTTCAGCTTCCGATTTTACGGCACTTTCAAAATCAATTCAGAAACGTGACCTGATTACTTATACAAAACCTGTTGAGGTTGTCGCTGAAAAAGCTCCCGTTATTTTAGATGTGATCGATGTTGTTGAAGTTTCTAAAAATGAAGTTCCGGCTATTCCTACAAAAGAAGAAGTTACTGTTGCTGCCGAATTACCTAAGCTAAACACAAACGAACCGGTTTTAATAACCAGCGAAGATCCGCAATCTGTTTTGTTGGATGTGATTGAAGTTGTTGAGGTAGTAAAAATAGAGGAAGTTCCGTTTGATCCAACAAAAAAGACGGTTGTTGAAAATCAGCCTGAAATAAAAGAAGAAACACCAAAAACAGTAGAAGAAGTTCCTGTAAAAATATCGGCAACCAATACGCCCATTATCGCCAAACCTACAAATGATTACGAGATTGCCGTTAATGAAGGTTTCGATGGAACCGTAACCGAGTGGATTGAAATGATTGATGCAAAAGGCGGAAAATCGGCTTACCAACAGGCGGTTGACAAAGGGTACAAAGGCAGCGAAGAAGACTGGATGAAAATGCTCTGGGGACGCGAAGTGGATGTGGAAATTGCCAAACGCGATAAAACCTCGGCGATTGTGACTGAATGGATACAGTCTTTAAAAACATCTAACGGAAGCTCGCCTTACGAAATGGCATTGAAGCACGGTTTTTACGGCACGTTTACCGAATGGGTAGAATCTGTAATTGGAACCGATGGCGAAAAAGCTTACGAATATGCTCAAGGTAAAGGTTTTGAAGGAACATACAAGGAATGGATTGAACAGCAGTTGAACAATTCCAACAGAGAAGTTTTACGAAAAGAACGCTTGTCTAAAACGCAGATGTTTGTTGCGCCAAACGTGTTAATGCCTTTAAATGCAGAAGCTACAGAACCTTTAACGTTTGATTTATTTGATTACTACAACCAGTTTTACGGTTCGGCAATGATAACAAGCGCAGACGAAAGCAACAATGCATATGAAATCCTACCAAGTGATTTGGAGTATCAGATTACGTGGTTTGAAAAAGATAAAGTAAAAATTATAGAGTTAACCAAAGACGGAATTTTAAAATACCAACCGTTAGAGGGTGTTTTAGAAAACAACACAAAGCTAAACGTACGTTATATTTTAAAGTAAAATACATATCCTGCAAGGTTTTTTAAATCTTGTAGGTATAATTAAAATCTACTGATTTTCATGTATTGCCTTATAATAAGCCGCACGGCTTAAAGGCTCGTATTCGTTAGTTTCGCCCAACATAACCAAATTGTCATTGTCGGCTTTTCTAAAGCTGTAGTTTGCTAAATTTCCGGTACGTGTACAAACCGCGTGCACTTTGGTAACATATTCAGCGGTAGCCATTAATGCAGGCATGGGTCCAAAAGGTTGTCCTTTAAAATCCATATCCAAGCCGGCAACAATCACACGAATTCCTGAATTTGCCAAATCGTTGCAAACGGTAACAATTTCATCGTCAAAAAACTGTGCTTCATCAATTCCGATTACATCACAACCATCGGCTAAAATTCTGATGTTTGCAGCAGCAGGTACGGGTGTAGACCTGATTTCGTTTCCCTGGTGCGAAACTACATTCTTCTCATCGTAACGTACATCAACCGCAGGCTTAAAAATTTCCACACGCTGTTTGGCAAACTGTGCACGGCGCAACCGGCGAATCAGTTCTTCAGTTTTGCCCGAAAACATCGATCCGCAAATTACTTCGATCCATCCAAATTGTTCTTTATGATTTACCGTATTTTCAAGAAACATTTTAGCAATTATAAGTTGTTTAAAACAGTTTTTTCTGTTACTTTGTATCCTGCAAATTTATCAAAAATAAGTTGGTAAAATTTAAAACCTTTAAAGTTATGAAGAAAATCATTGAATCAGATTTAATAAGTATCGCCCACCGAATCTTGAAATTAAAAGATAAATCGGAAATTTCTTCTTTGCTGAAAGAAACCGAATTGTTACATAATAAACTGATTATACTGCAGTTTTATGAAGACAATAAATTTAGATTGGATCCGTCGATAACTCCTGAAAAATTGTTGGAAGAAACAAAATCGGCAGAAGTTACGGAGGAACAGCCTGCAAGTATTTTTTTAACTGAAGAAAAGAAAGATGATGTAGTAACTTTTGAAGAGGAATTAATTACACCGATAGAACTAAGCGTTACCAACGCAGCAGATATTGATGCGGCACCGCCAGTTGAAGCTTCGGTTGTGGAATTGGATGAGGTTGAAGAGGAAGCTGAATTGGAAGTTAAAGAAGAAAACGTTGTGGAGTTTACGCCGTCGATCGAAGAAACCATAAAATCGGTTGAAGAAGTTGAGGAAGAAATAAAAATCGTTGAACAGTTAGATCCTGTTGAAGATGCAAAAGAAGCGGTTGAACGCGCTACGTTAGAGAT
>JBEBXJ010000138.1:0-4987 GCA_040391685.1 Paenimyroides baculatum | reverse complement strand
CAGGCAAATTAGTTCTTTCTGCAACAAGAACCTATGCACCGATCATTAAAGCAATCTTGGCAAAATACAATGCTGCCGATGTTCACGGAATGGTACACTGTTCTGGTGGCGCACAGACAAAAATTTTACATTTTGTTGATAAAGTTCACGTAATTAAAGACAATTTATTCGATGTTCCGCCGTTATTTAAGCTGATACAGGAACAATCGCAAACAGGTTGGAAAGAAATGTACCAGGTTTTTAACTGCGGTCACAGAATGGAATTATACGTGAATCCTGAAATTGCACAAGACATTATTGCTATTTCCAAATCGTTCAACGTAAACGCACAAATTGTTGGAAGAGTAGAAGCTGCCGATACTAAAAAGTTAACCATACAGTCTAATTACGGAACGTTTGAATACGAATAATTTCAAGTTGATGGCAATTGATTACGGCGGTAAACGTACCGGGATTGCCGTAACCGACGAAATGCAGATCATTGCATCGGGCTTAACAACTGTTGCAACAAAGAATATTTTTACGTTTTTAGAAAACTATCTTAAAACCGAAAAAGTATCAAAAATAATAGTTGGCGAACCAAAGCGTATGAACAACGAGGCATCAAGTATCGGAGCTGAAATTAATAAGTTCGTAGAAAAATTAACAAAACTGTATCCGCAAATCGAAATTATAAGAATAGATGAACGTTTTACATCTAAAATCGCCTTTCAAACAATGATAGACAGCGGATTGAAGAAAAAACAACGACAAAATAAAGCGCTGGTTGATGAAATTGCAGCAACCATTTTACTGCAGGATTATATGAGCAGCAACAGGTTTTAAAAACATAAATTAAGCAAGTTTTAAATAACAGATCATTTAAAAATGTCAACAAACAAAAGTACAGAAAGCGATGTAGTATTAATTGGTGCAGGAATCATGAGCGCTACACTTGGATTGTTGCTGAAAGAACTAAATCCAAATGCAACTATTGAAATTTTTGAACGTTTAGATAGTGCTGCACAAGAAAGTTCTGATGCCATGAACAATGCCGGAACCGGTCATGCGGCTTTCTGTGAATTAAATTATACTCCCGAAAAAAACGGAGTGATTGATACAAGTAAAGCTTTGGATATTTGCGAACAGTTCGAAGAATCGCGTCAGTTTTGGTCGTATTTAGTTAAAAAGAACATCATTCAATCGCCTAAAAGTTTTGTAAACTCTGTACCGCACATGAGTTTTGTTTGGGGCGATGCAAATGTAAACTTCCTTAAAAACAGGTTTGAAGCATTAAAAAAACAGCCTCTTTTTGAAGCAATGCAGTTCAGTGAAGATACTGAAACTATTAAAAACTGGGCTCCGCTTATAATGGAAAACCGTAACGAAAATCAAAAAGTTGCGGCTACTTATATGAACTTGGGAACCGATGTTAACTTTGGTGAATTAACCAAAAAGATGATCAAACATCAGGTAAGTCAGGACGGAGTTAAGGTTACTTTCAATGCCGAAGTTTACGATTTAAAAAGAACCGAAGACGGTAAATGGAAAGTGTTTGTGAAAAACATTCAAACTGGCGAAAAGCGTACCGTAATTTCTAAATTTGTATTCATTGGTGCCGGTGGTGCATCGATTTTACTGTTGAAAAAATCAGGAATTCCAGAAGGAAAACATTATGGTGGATTTCCGGTATCGGGACAATGGTTGGTTTGTGAAGACGAAAAGTTAACAGAACAGCATTTTGCAAAAGTGTACGGATTAGCCTCTGTTGGTGCTCCGCCAATGTCTGTTCCGCATTTGGATACCCGCTTTGTAAACGGCAAAAAATCATTATTGTTTGGTCCCTATGCAGGTTTTTCAACAAAATTCCTGAAAACAGGTTCGTATTGGGATTTATTTAAATCAATTTCAACAGGAAATATCGGAACAATGGTTGGTGCCGGTATGGATAATATGGATTTAACCAAATATTTGATTTCAGAGGTATTAGCTTCTTCAGATAAAAAATTGGCTTCGTTAAAAGATTATTTCCCGAATGCTAAACAAGAAAACTGGCGATTGGAAATTGCAGGACAACGTGTACAAACAATGAAACGTGATAAAAACGGTAAAGCTGAATTAGCTTTTGGTACCGAAGTTGTAAATGCTGCCGATGGTAGTTTGGCGGTTCTACTGGGCGCATCTCCTGGTGCATCAACAACAGTTAATATTATGTTGAAATTGATCGAAAAATGTTATCCAAATGAATTTAAATCAGCTGAATGGCAGGCAAAATTCAAAGAAATGATTCCTTCGTTTGGATTAAAATTAAACGATCATCCCGAATTATTAAAAGAATTAAGAGCAGAAACTTCTAAAACATTAGAATTGAAATATTAAAAAAATAACGACCGATTAATTATCGGTCGTTATTTTTTTACAGATCACTACAATTTTATCATTATTCAAATCCGTTGTAAAAAATACATATAAATCGCCACCATCTTTAATTTTATGTTTTTTTCGGATATCTTCAACTTTTAAAGGAAAATTACGAGTAGTAACATTGGCTTTCGTGTTTTCTAAAAATTTAATATCTTTTTTATTGTAAGGAATAATTTTTTGGATTTTAAAACACCTTCCGGGAAAATCAACTAATTTATCTGATGTATATAAATGTGAATGTTTATGCAACTTAAAAACATTAAATTTTGCAGCCATTTTGTTATATGCGCCTATTTTTAAATAACTGCTGAATGGTTCGTACAGATAATTTAAAGGAAGGGATAAGCGAGGATCGGAATCATCAAATAAACTAAAATGATCTTTATGAATAGTTTCGTCGTTTGAAATATTAACCGCAATTAATTCCGGTTGATCGACAAAATCTTTCTGTAAAACGATTAAAAGCTCTTTAACTTCGTTTTGTAAACCAATTGCGTAAATGGTTTTAACATTGCTTAATTCGTTTAAAATAGACGAAATATCAAGCAAAGGAGCAACTTTTATTAAGATGTTGTCTGATTTTTGAAATAGAAAATCCTGTAATTCAACAACGTTTGGTGTACAGTCTTTTAGCAGAAAAACTTTCGTTTTTTTATCATCTCGTCGAGCCGGATCAATATAAATCCAATCGAATTTTTTAGTTGATTTTTGAAGGTAAGAAATACTGTCACCAGCATTTGTTTCAATATTATCAGCATTCAATACCTTAAAATTATGTTTAACTATTGCCGATAAATCTTCTTGGAATTCGCAATGAATAACTTTATTAAAATTTTTGGAAAAATAAAAATCGTCCACACCAAAACCACCAGTTAAATCAATCAGTGTTTCGCCCGATATTAATGCTGCTTTAAATTTCGCCAAGGTTTCCGACGAAGTTTGTTCAACAGACAATGCGCTTGGAAAAACAACTTCATTATTTAAAAACCAAGTTGGTAATTTCTTTTCAGCTTTTTGCTTTGCTTGTATCTGATTTAAAATCCACGACCATTCATAATCAGGAAACGGATTTTTCTTTAAAGCCAAAGTATTAATGTTTTGCTTTAAATTATTGTTTATAAATGATTTTAAATCAGCAGGTAATATCATATTAATTATTAGCTAAAACAAAAGTATGACAGCCAACTATTGCAGCAGTTTCGGTACGCAAACGAGTGTTTCCTAAAGCAACTGGTAAATAACCATTTGTAAGTGCTTTATTAATTTCGTTTGTAGAAAAATCGCCTTCAGGACCAATCAGTAAAGTATAATTCTGTTGGGTTTCAATTCGGTCTTTTAATTCAACTTTCTCCCTTTCTTCACAATGTGCTATAAATTTTTGCCCGTTGATTTCTTTCGATAAAAAATCGGTCAGTTTAATCGGTTCGTTTAAAACAGGAAGATATAGTTGGTTTGATTGTTTCATTGCACTGATCAAGATCTTATCAAAACGTTCGGTTTTAATAATCTTTCTTTCTGAATGATCGCATATAATCGGCGTTATTTCATCAACACCAATTTCGGCAGCTTTCTCTAAAAACCATTCGTAACGATCGTTCATTTTTGTAGGAGCAACCACCATATGAATTCGGTAATTTCGAGGTTCTGTAAACTGTGAAGCGTTAATTTTAACCACACATTTTTTTTCCGATGCTAAAACAATTTCGCAAGTAAATAAAAAACCTTTTCCATTGGTTATATGTAAAATAGAACCTTCTAATTTACGTAGTACTTTAACAATGTGTTTACTTTCTTCTTTATCAAAAACAAACTCGGTTGTTTCATTATGTATATCGGGAGCGTAAAATAACTGCATATTAAAATTCTAATCTTGCTTTTGAAACTACTTCGTCATCACTGAAAATTCCCAAACGGAATTTATGGTAACCAACAATGCCAATCATTGCGGCGTTATCGGTAGTATATTCAAATTTTGGTATAAAGGTTTTCCAGCCGTATTTGGTTTCGGTTTCTTTCAAAGCCTTGCGAATACCCGAATTTGCCGATACACCGCCACCAATGGCAATCTGGGTAATTCCTGTTTGTTCAACCGCCATTTTAATTTTATCCATCAAAATTTTAATGATGATGTGTTGAACAGATGCACAAATATCGTTGATGTTTTCCTTGATAAAATCCGGATTCTTCTGAACTTCTTTCTGAATGAAATATAAAATCTGCGTTTTTAATCCCGAAAAGCTAAAATTCAACCCGTCAACCTTTGGTTTCGTAAACGTATAGGCTTTTGGATTTCCGTTTTGTGCATGTTTGTCAATCAAAGGTCCACCGGGATAAGGAAAACCTAATATTTTTGCAGTTTTATCATAAGCTTCGCCCACGGCATCGTCGGTTGTTTCACCCAAAATTTCCATTTCAACAAACGAGTTTACTTGCACAATCTGTGTATGTCCACCGCTAATGGTCATCGCCAAAAAAGGAAAAGTCGGTTTTTCAAATCCTTCTTCATCAATAAAATGAGCCAGAATATGAGCGTGCATGTGGTTTACTGCAATCAGCGGAATATCTAACGCCATACTTAACGATT
>JBEBXJ010000137.1:0-5012 GCA_040391685.1 Paenimyroides baculatum | reverse complement strand
TTTATTTTACCTGCTACTTTTGATTGGAACGATTTGGGAACCTGGGGATCTTTGTATGACAAACTGCCAAAAGACGAATGTGATAACGCCATGGTAAACGGAAATTTGTTTGTAGAAAATGCAACGAATAACATTATTCGCACCAATCCCAATAAACTAGTGGTAATTGGTGGTTTAGACGATTTTATTATTGTAGATAAAGACGATGTTTTACTGATTTATCCTAAAAAGAAAGAACAGGAAATAAAACAAATCGTCGCAAAAATGAATGCTAAAAAGTCGGAATAATTTTCGGCTTTTTTATTGCGTAATTTTACCTGAATGTTAGGTTTGAGTAAAATTACGTGTAAATTGTAAAAATTATTGTAGTAAATTTATTGAAAAATACAATACATGTATAACAAAAATGCTTTTTAAAAATAACCTTTTAAAACCTTATTTACTAAATAATTACAGATGTAGTTTTTTAATAATCCTTTTTTTATTGTTTTGCTGTACTGCTATTTTTGCCAATACCAACACTAAACTGGTTAATAATTTTATTAATGAAAATAAAGAAATTTTAGTACCTGCTACCATTAATAAAAATTATTTACGAAAAGCAAAAACGGTTAAAACACACGATAGACAGTTTTTGCAGGTAGTAAATAAGGTTTTACAGGCCGAAGCTTATTCCAAAAATTTCGATAATATAAACCTTCAAAGCATTTCACTTTACCTAGAGGCTTTAAGCGAAGCCGAAAAAATAAATGATGAAAATTTACTGGTTTATGTAAATACACAAGTCGGTTTTTTTTACTATTCGTATAACGAATACATTAAAGCGATGCCTTTTTTTATAAAATCGTCAAATTTGTTGGATAAAAATCATATTGATGATCTTATACAGCCTGCGGATGTTTATAAAAAGAATGCCTATTTTTTTGGAAACGTAAACGAGCATCAAAAAAGTATCGATTATCTTTTAAAAGCCTTAACATTTACACCTTCAAATACTAAGCTTTATGCTACTTTTCTAAACAATATCGGATCAAGTTATTATAGAATGGGAGCTGTGGAAAATGCCCGTAACTATTTTATAAAGGCGAGAGAGGTGTCGTTAGAAAATAATGATAAAGTGCGATACGCTAAAACGTTGGGTGATTTGGCATTGATTTATTTCGATCAGAAAGAATATCAGAAAGCCATTGAACTTTTACAGCAAGATATAGAAATATCAATAAAGAACAATGCAGACCGAAACACCATGTATGCACAAATTTTATTGAGTAAAGTATATGTTGAAGCGAATGCATTTGATAAAGCAAAACAAACGCTGTCATTGGCTAATGAGTATGTTTTAAGTAAAGAATATTTAAAAAGTCATGCTTACGAAATTGCACAGATTAATCTTTCCATAGCATTAAAAACAAATGATATTGCTTTAGAATTACAATCTCGCCGTGCATTGGATTTATTAGGAGCCGATATTGTTACTAAAGATGGTGAGGAAGCTATAAAACTGATTGGTTGGGAAACACAAAAAGAACAGTTTTATGCCAAGTTAGAAGCGGAAAAAGAGAAAGTAGAAAAAGCCAATTTAAAACTATGGATCGTTTTTGGCAGTACGCTGTTTTTCATTGTGGTGGTGTTTTTTATGGTTCGATCAATTCAGTTAGGGTTTAAAAATAAAGTAGCGAAATATGAGAAAAATATCCTGCAATATAAAATCAATCAGTTACAGTCTAAAAGCAAGTTAGATGATTATGATCTTACCTTGAAATCATATCAAAGATATTTATCTGATCAAAACCGACAGATGGATCTTATAGAAAAAGAACTGGAAAAATTAAATAACAAAACTGTTACTAAAGATCAGGCAAAAGTGTTTTTACAGGAATTGTTAGATCATAAGAAGATGTCGGGAACCAACTGGTTGGCATTAAAGAAAACGTTTGTAAAAGAAGAAAACGAGTATTACAATACCTTACTTACAAACTTTCCAGAATTAAGCGAAATGAATTTACGCATTGTAATTTTAAATAAAATGGACTTAAAACCTGCGGAAATAGCATTGGTTTTGAACATAAAAATCGACGTAGTGGATGATGCCTTGCAATGCTTACGTAAAAACTTTAAAGGTAGTTTTGATAAACATTCAATAAATTAGGAAATATTATTGTACAAATTATGCCTATTAATATAATTTTATATTTATTTTTGTTAATCAAAACCTAAAAACCTACTAAAAATGGAAGAGATTATTACTTCTCTGCAAAATTGGGAAGCTGTTCGCAACCAACCCGATTTATTAACTGAGTTATTTGTGAACAAGTTGGGATTCGAATTTGATATGAGCTTTTTCCCTGAATCAATACCATTACACGCCTATGCAGCTATTAAAAATGGCGAATTGGGCTTTTATGTAATATCAGAAGCTAAGGATATAAACTCTCCGCCTGAAGTTTTAAGTACAAACTGTTATTGGTGCCCGTGCGTACATGCGTTAGGAGGCGAGCAGGAAATTTCTGAAGAAGAAGCCGAAGTTAGGGTTGATTCATGGAACGAAACTTACCAGGAGTGGATTACTCAGGTTGTTACTAAGCCTTTTGGCATGTACCAAACGTTTCATATACCAACTACAGATTTAAAACCAGAAAAGTATATGGCATTATTTGCTTTAAAGGATAATGTTTCAGTACCTGATATTAAAGCTGCAGATTTGGTTTTAACAAACCAAGCAGGTGTTTTCTATGATACTATTACGGGAGAACCACCATATAGAAACAAACCCAAATATTATATTTTAAAATTAATTTAACCAGTAAACATTCCTAACTTATGAAAAGCTTTAAACTTTCGTTACTAATTATACTGTTGGCGCTTTTAGGTTGCAATAACGATCAAAGTGCTACAGATTGTGTTAATGAACAAAAGCAAAATGTATTGCAGTATAAAACCAATGCCGATTATAGTTTAGAAGAAATTTTAAACGGAATTCGTAAATGGGACAGTTTGCGTAGTAATCCGGATGAATTACTGCATCATTTTGAAAATTACAATGCTTTAAATTTAAATATGGCATTGTTTCCGCAAGGTAATGCTTTGCATGCGTATGCTTGTATTCTTAATGGCGAATTAAAATTTGCAGTTATATCCGAAGTTTACGATACAGCTGCGTATCACAACAGTTTAAGAAATTACATTAAAATAGTAGATGTAACTTATTCAGATATTACAACAGTAACAGAACAAACGTATGAAAGTTATACGTTTCCGTTACCTACACAATACATTCAGGCTACCGATGCCATAAACCGTATTGAAGACTGGAACACAAATTATAAAACTTGGTTGACCAACACATCGCCTGTTTATCAGTCGTTTCATATACCAACCTATAGTTTAGAAGCGCAAAACTATACGGCCTATTTTGGATTAAAGAAAAATATAGAAAACCCAAGTATAAAAGATGCTGATTTGGTTTTAGATAATAATAATAGAATGTTTTATGACACAGTATCTGCTTCTCCACCAATATATCGTGCGAAAAATTATCTTTTAGAATTAATATAATTACTATGGGAGGCTACTTTTTATTCGATGTTTTTGCTTATGTAAATTCTATTATACTTCTAATTTCTTGTATTTTAAGTATAATTGTTTTAAGAAGTAGTAAAAGTAAAGTACTTAAAACAATAGCATATTATTTATTGATTTGTTGCTTTTTTGATCTGCTTACTAGATTCTGTGTTTTTCTTTTAAGTAGAGGGTTTATTGAAGGATTTTCTAAAATTTTTCTTGCAATTATTTTTCGTTTAACCGAACTATTTATAGTCGGTTATCTCATAAACAAGTATTGGATAAAAAGTAAAGTAGTTTGGCTTTTAGTTACCTTTAGCAGCTTATATTTATTGTACGATTTGTTTACTTTCAAATCAAACGGTATTTTAAATTATGAAGCAAGAGCTCAAACTGCAGCTAATGTGCTAGTGTTAGGTTTAATTGTTGCTAACCTTTTAAAACAGCTTAAAGCTAATAAACACTTTACAGTAACCAACCAAATGCTGTGTATGGTTTTTTTAGCCTATTTTTCAATACATCTAGTATATACAGTTATTCAGAATTTTATCATTAACCAGTCTTTTACCGATAAAAGTTTTGCGCTGTTTTATTCCAGTTATGCATTGCTTCATATCGTTTATTATTCTGCATTGGCATTTATACTGTTTAGAAATCTAAAAAAGCACAATTAAATTTACAAATATTTCAATGGGCACTATTTATGGAAAAATGGCAGAATTCCGATACGTTGCTTCTCTGGGTTGTTATCATTATAGGGGTAATGATCTTGCTTGTAGGCACCTTGATAAGCGTTTTTTACATATCGTATAGAAAAGTACTTCGGTCTAAAGACGAAGAACTTAAAATTAAAATGGAATATCAACGTTCGTTATTAAAAGTAAGTTTAGAAGCACAAGAAAACGAACGTATTCGTATAGCTGCAGATTTACACGACAACATCATTAGTACACTCACCGTTATAAGGTTAAAAGCGGCGATAGGATCAAGCCAGCAAGAGCTAGATCATTTATTAGGAACGGCAATTGCTGAATCACGAAGAATTTCGCATGAATTATCACCGCCCTTATATGAAGAAAAACCGTTAGAAAATATATTGTTAACCATTTTAAAAAGCTGGAAAAGCTTTTATCACATTCATCATATTGTTGATGTTCGCACAGATTACGTAGTAAACAAAACCATAAAATTACAATTGGTACGCATTTTACAGGAACTGCTTAATAACATACACAAACATGCACAAGCATCACAGGTACATTTAATACTACGCATAACCGACAAATACATTGTTTTATTAGTTAATGACAACGGTATTGGTTTTAACAGCGCTACTGTGAAAAACGGTATTGGTTTACAGAATATCGCATTGCGTACAGATAATTTAAATGCGCAGTACAAATACAAAAGTTCAAAAGAAAAAGGAACCCGTTTTATTTTTTTTGCAAGAA
>JBEBXJ010000136.1:0-5222 GCA_040391685.1 Paenimyroides baculatum | reverse complement strand
ATGCAATGACTCAAAACCAATCCGATCAATTAGATGTTTATGAAAAATATCTTTTTAACAGTTTAGAAAACATCCGCGAACTGTATCTTTTAATGTTATCTTCATTAATAGAATTACAAAAGGTAGAAAATAATTTTCTGGAAATATCAGCACAAAAACATTTAGCTACACCACAAGAAAAAAATCCAAATAAAAAATTTGTCAATAATCTGGCACTTCAAATTTTAAGTAATTCCGAAACATTGAATAATTGGTTAGATGAATTACACATTAATCAGTTCAGTGTTAATGACCACTATATAAAAACGTTGTTGCAGGAGATTAAGTCAAGCGAATTATACAAACACTATATGCGAAATGGTGTTAATAATTTCGAAGAAGATAAAGAGTTTTTAATTAAACTGTTTACCGATTTTATTGCTCCGAACGAAAAGATATACGAGTTTTTAGAAGATTACAAAATTTCTTGGATCGATGATATTCCGGTTGTAAATACTGCAATCTTAAAGCAATTGGAAGGCTTGAAGAACGAAACAAGCTATTTTAAACTGAACAAGGTTTTTAAAGACGATGAAGACAAAGATTTTGCCAAGCAATTGTTTAGAAAAACAGCGTTGAATGCCGATGTTTTCGTTAAAGAATACGAAGATAAAACACGCAATTGGGAGTTAGACCGTATCGCCGAAATTGATACGATTATCTTGAATTTAGGCGTTTGTGAGCTTCAGAAATTCCCGTCAATTCCTGTGAAAGTAACAATTAACGAATATTTAGAACTTGCAAAAGAATATTCAACGCCAAAAAGTAGTATATTTATCAACGGAATTTTAGACGCATTAGTTAAAGAATACCGCCAAGAGAATAAATTAAACAAAATAGGAAGAGGATTAATCGAATAATTATGAAAAAATTAATGTTTGTAGCGGGGTTTGCTGCATTAAGCTTAATGGCTTGTAATAAAAAAGAAAATGCTTCGGCACTTATCCAAGACGGCACTTCAACAACAACCGAAACTACAAGTGGTGGTACAGAAACTACAAGTTCAACAAATGCACAAACAGGTTTCCCTAAAATTGCTTTCAATGAAACTACTCATGATTTCGGCGAATTAAAAAAAGGATCTAAAGGAGAAGTTGAATTCGAAATTAGAAACGAGGGAACTGTTGACCTGGTAATTATTGATGCCAAAGCATCTTGCGGTTGTACGGTTCCGGAAAAACCAGAAGGACCGATCAAACCTGGCGCATCGGCAAAAATGAAAGTGGTATTTTCTGCAAACAGCGCAGGTGTACAAAGTAAAAACATAACATTAACAACAAATACCGAAGCAGGTAGCGAGATATTAACCGTAAAAGCAAACGTAACAGAATAATTTATAATGGAAAACATACAACAATTTTTACCTTTTGTGCTGATTATGGCGGCAATGTATTTTTTAATGATCAGGCCTCAGCAAACAAGAGTTAAAAAAGAAAAAGAATTTGAAAGCAGTCTTAAAGTAGGCGATAAAATTGTAACCAAAGCGGGTATTCATGGAAGAATTTCTGAACTTGCAGAAACTACAATGGTTGTTGAAACAATGGCAGGAAAAATAAAAATGGAAAAAGCGGCAATCTCGTTAGATTTAAGCAGAAAAGTAAATGCTTCTCCGGTTATAGAGAAATCATAAAGTAAAAAAAACTCCTAAAGGAATTTAGGAGTTTTTATTTTTTTTAAGGTTTGTTTCCAGTAATTAATCGGTATAGAATAGCAATAACTGCTAACACTAATAAAACGTGTATAAAACTTCCTACGGCATCTGCGAAACCAAAATATCCCACAGCCCATAAAATAATCAGTACTACGGCAATAAGCCAAATTAAATCTCTCATAGCATACTATTTTTAAAAATTAGTATCCTAAAGTTACTAAAAAATATGTTAATACTACTTTAACTTTTATATTTTTTGCAAATTTTGGTGGCTACGGCGCAATTTTGTACTTTTATCAAAATACATTTTAAGTAAATAAAAAGCTATAACATGCTTACAAAAAATAAAGATATTGCAATAGCGGGAGCCGGCTTGGTTGGTACGCTTTTGGGTATCTATCTAAAAAAGAAAAATTATAACGTAACTATTTTCGATCGAAGTGAAGATATCCGCAAGGTAAAATTTTCTGGCAGGTCTATCAATTTAGCAATGTCTACACGTGGTTGGCATGCTTTAGATGAAGTTGGTATAGGTGATGAAATCAGAAAAATTGCTATTCCAATGGATAAAAGGGCTATTCACATGAAAGACGGTTCATTGTCTTTTCAGCCTTACGGAATCAACGGTGAAGCCATTTATTCTATTTCGCGTGGTGGTTTAAACAGAATGATGATTGATCTGGCAGAAAAAGCCGGAGTAAATTTCGAATTCGGTCAAAGAATTTGGGATATTAATTTAGAAACTGCTACCTTATATATAGGCGAAAACGAACACGGACCGTTTGATTCTAAACAATTCGATCAGATTTACGCTGCCGATGGTGCTTTCTCGCGCATTCGTCACCGCATGCAACGCCAAAACAGGTTTAATTATTCGCAATATTTTTTAAATATTGGCTATAAAGAACTAACCATTCCTGCAAACGAAGATGGTTCACATAAAATCGACCCTAATTCATTTCATATCTGGCCACGTGGCGAATTTATGCTCATTGCGTTGTCTAATGATGACGGATCATTTACTTGTACGCTGTTCATGCCTTTCGAAGGAGAAAATTCTTTTGAAGAAATTAATACAGAAGAAAAACTCGCTCGTTTTTTCAACGAATATTTTTCAGATACCAAAGATTTAATCTTGAATTTAAAGAAAGATTATTTTTCAAATCCAACATCATCTTTAGTAACCATGCAGTGTTATCCATGGACCTATAAAGATAAAGTAGCTTTAATTGGCGATTCTGCCCATGCAATTGTTCCTTTCTATGGTCAGGGAATGAACGCTGGTTTTGAAGATATAACCGCTTTAAGTGATCTGTTGGATGAATTTCCGGATGATATAGAAACTGTTTTTGAGAAATATCAGGAAATACGCAAACCAAATGCCGATGCTATTGCTGAATTATCGTACCGGAATTTTATTGAAATGAGTACTAAAACAGCAGACGTTGATTTCCTGTTACAGAAAAAAATTGAAGCCTGGTTTACTAAACAGCATCCTACCAGATGGTTGCCGTTGTACGATCGTGTTACTTTTAGCCTGAATCCGTATGAAGATGCTTTGGCAATTGGCGATTTACAAAGAAAAGTAATGGAAGAAGTAATGCAATTACCCGATATTCACGAAAACTGGCAAACAAAAGAAGTTGAAAATTATATTTTAAACTTGTTAGATAAAAATAAAGCAGACAATTAGTCTGCTTTATTTTTTAAATATTTTCGTAAGTACGCCAAATGCCCCTCTTATAAATGTAGCACTGGTTAAAACCTTAATTACTTGTTTGGTAACAAAACTCTCTTCAGTTTTTTTAGGTGCAGGTGTTTTTGTTGTTTTAGTAACAATAACTTCCTTTGGTTTTTCTTCGGTTAATTTTTTGTTCAGTAGTTCGTAAGCACTTTCTCTATCTACTATATTATTGTATTTATTCTTTAAGGTTGATTTTTGGATCAGCCCGTCAATTTCTGTAGGCAATAAAACATCCATTCTGCTCATTGGTGCCTGCATCATACAAACTGCTAAAGGTGTTGGAATTCCTTTTTCGTTTAAAACCGTTACCAAAGCTTCGCCCGTACCAAGTTGTGTAATAATTTCGTTGGTTTTGTAAAATTCGGTTGTAGGAAAATTTTCCGATGCCAGTTTGATAGCCTTACGGTCTTTGTCGGTAAAGGCACGTAACGCATGCTGAATTTTTAAACCTAACTGTGCTAAAACCCCATCGGGCACATCGGTTGGATTTTGTGTGATAAAATACAGACCTATTCCTTTAGATCGAATCAATTTTACAATGGTTTCAATCTGATCTAAAAGTGCTTTGCTGGCTTCCTTAAAAATTAAATGAGCTTCATCTATAAAAATAACCAGTTCCGGCTGACCGCTGTCTCCCTGTTCCGGCATGGTATTGTAAACTTCTGCCAATAAACAAAGCATAAAGGTTGAAAATAATTTGGGTTTGTCCTGTATGTCGTTTAAACGCAAAATGTTTACATAAGCTTTGCCGTTTTCGTCAATTCTCATTAAATCTTTAATATCGAATGATGTTTCTCCGAAAAACAAATCGGCATCTTGTTGTTCCAGTTCAATGAGCTTGCGCAAAATAGCTCCGGTTGATGCTGTTGAAACACGTCCGTATTCTTGTTCAATGCTTTCTTTTCCTTCGTTTGTAATAAACTGAATAACCTTTTTTAGATCTTTTAAGTCTAATAAAGGTAGTTGGTGATCGTCGCAATATTTAAAAATTAACGACATTACACCGCTTTGGGTATCATTCAAATCCAATATACGCGATAATAAAACCGGACCAAATTCTGAAATAGTTGCCCGTAACCGCACACCGTTTTGTTTGGATATGGTTAGTAATTCTACCGGAAAAGCATCAGGTTCAAATGGCAGGTTCATTTTGGCGTGGCGTTCTTCAATAAAAGCATTTTTGACCCCGGCTTGCGCAATTCCACTAAAATCACCTTTAATATCCATCATTAATACCGGAATACCTTTGTTTGAAAGTTGTTCAGATAAAACCTGAATAGTCTTTGTTTTACCTGTACCTGTGGCACCAGCTATTAAACCATGGCGGTTCAGTGTTTTTAAAGGTATATTAATGAAAAGGTCTGCAACCGGCTCATTGTCAATCATTGCGCCGCCAATCGTTATGTAATCGGACTTAAAAGTATAACCGTCTGTAATCTTTTGTTTGAAATTTTCTCTTTCCATTTAAACAATAATTCTATTTTTCATAAAGATATAAACTTCTTTCAACTAAAAAAATGCAATAAAACAGCAGGTTAAGTAATTGTTAAGAAAAATTTGAAGCCAAAAAGCAATAATAATGAATGTGAAACGTTTAATGATTAAGGATTTGATAAAAAAATATTAAAAAGTAAATTAATTGTTTCTTTTTCGTTAATTTTAAATTCTTAAATAATAACAGGCTAAATTTTATTTTTTTATATCAACTAAAAAAGTAAATTTGCCTTGCTTCAATGAAAGCAAACTAATTTTAAAAATTGAGTAAACATTAAATTTAAATTTTATTAA
>JBEBXJ010000135.1:0-5265 GCA_040391685.1 Paenimyroides baculatum | reverse complement strand
ACCATTGAAAGTGCATTATTCGCCAGGTGTACAGGTTATTGCATGGAATAAAATAGCCGTGTGATTTTTATTGTAAAGCTACTATTAAAAATCATGTGTACTTAGGGAGTTGGTTTTTATGAAATTAGTATATTAATTTAAATGACTGTTACTAACTTTATACCGAGATATGTTCAGACACGTCACTCGAGTAGCGTAACGCAGTGAAGCCTTTCTCAACTGTCACATCGAGCGAAGTCGAGATGTCAAGACAGGCTATCGAGAAGTCTTTGAATTATAGGTTCTCGACAGGCTCGAACTGACAAAAATTTTAATCATATTCTGGTTTGGTATAAAGTTCCAGATAATCTTTTAATTTATTTTACATAAAATAGTTTGCTATTATTTCCCCAAAGCCTTCTTAACTTCCGGAGCAACTTTAGACCCAAACAACTCAATCGATTTCATAAGCATATTGTGATCAGGGTCGCCCACATCCATCTGCCCTACAAAACGGGTATGACCAAACCATTCGTGCTGTTGCAAAATTTTGTCGATAACCGCATTTGGTTCACCCATAAAATAGGCGCCTTCTGGTCGTGTGGTATTTAAAAATACCTCTTTGCTAAACGGAGCCCAACCTCGATCTTTCCCTATATGATCCATTTGTGCGACATAAAACGGAAAATAATCATCTTTTATATTGTTGTTAGATCCTACAAAAGTATGCGAATTAATTCCCAACTGCATTTTCGTCACATCGTGACCTGCTGCCAGATAATTTTCTTTATAATAATCTACCAATGGTTTAAAGTTTATTGGCATGCCGCCAATAATGGCAAAAGTAATAGGCAAGCCTAAACGAGCTGCACGGAGAACCGATGCCGGCGTCCCACCAACCGCAATCCAAACAGGTAATTGTTCCTGATACGGTTTTGGAAACAGGTTTACGTTTTGCAGGTTTTGTGTTAAACGTCCGTTCCAGTTAATGTCTGTGCCGTTTTTTTCGATAAGATCCAAAAGAAGCATCAGTTTATCTTCAAACAGCGTATCGTAATCATCTAAACTAAAGCCAAAAAGCGGAAACGATTCTATAAAACTACCACGACCCGCCATAATATGTGCACGTCCTTTTGACAATTGATCCAGCATACTGAAATCTTCGAACAAACGTACTGGATCAGACGAGCTTAAAACCGTTACTGCCGATCCTAACTTTATGTTTTTTGTAACGGCTGCTGCGGCACTTAAAAACAATTGAGGGTTGGTTACGCTGTAATCGGCACGGTGGTGTTCGCCCATTTCAAAAACATCCAAACCCACTTCGTCTGCCAGTTTAACCTGTTCCAGCATTTCGGTAAAACGTTGATGAGGTGCTTTGCGCTGTTGTGTTTGTGGATCTAATCTTAAATCTCCAAACATTGATATTCCTAGTTCCATATTTTCTAATTTTTAGTAAAGTTCGTAAAATAGTTGTAGTTTCTGCTTAATGTAGTACAAGAAGTTTCTTTGTTGTAATATCAAAAGAAAATAGTATATTCGGCTCATAAACATTTATTAACAAACATTTAAAATACTACTTATGAAAAAAGTTATAATGCTTTTGGCAGTTTGTGCTTTTGGATCGGCAAATGCGCAGGTTTCTTTTAAACCGGGAGTTAAAGCGGGTTATTCTAGTTCTACTATTACAGGGTACGGTGCAGATTACCGCAATAATTTTTATCTGGGTGCTTATGGCAATCTGGCATTAGGAAAGGTTTACAATATGCAGTTTGAATTGATGTATCTGCGTCAGGGTGCCGATAATTTAACATTTGTTGTAACAGATTACAATAAACCGGGTTATCCTTCGGTTTTTCACAGAACCAGTGTTCCTTTAGATTATATTTCGTTGAACTTAATTAACAAGTTTAATTTTGATAAGTTTAATTTACAGGTTGGTCCGGGATTGGATATTAAAGTGTCTGAAGAAAAATTGCCAAATTTTGTAGGGTTTGATAATTATTATGATAGCAAACCTTATTCTATTGACAACGATGTAGATTTAACCTTCAATATTGGTTTGGGATACAACATTACCGATCAGTTTGGTATCGAAGTGCGTATGCGTCAGGGAATTATCGAGCCTATTTATGCTAATTCATATAACTTTACATCGTCATCACACTTAAACCGTTCGTTTATGGTTGGTGCAACGTACACTTTTAAATAGAAGTTGATGCGTAAAGTTATTTTTTTAGGGTTGATGGTATTCGGATTTTACCACAGCCCAAGCACAAAAAGAATTTAGAACAGGTTTACGCGGTGGTTTAAATATTTCTACGATCGAAGATATTGAAGCATCACCCAAAACAGGATTTTATGTTGGTGCATTCGGAAACATCAAGTTTACAAAGTTTTATTCTTTACAACCCGAATTGAATTTTTCGATGCAGGGTGCAAATGATGTTTACTTAAGTTCGAGATATTTTCCTGAAACAAACGGAGGAAGAGCCGATGTTCCTCTGAATTATTTAGGCTTAACCGTAATGAACAAATTTAATTTAAAATCGTTCTTTTTGCAGGTAGGTCCGTCGTTAGATTTGCTGTTAACAGAAAGCAAGTACAACAACAGAGGAGATTTATCGCTGAACTTTGGTTTGGGTTACGATATTACGGATAATTTGTCGGTTGAAGGACGGTACAAAATCGGTGTTGCTGATGTTATAGATGACAATTTCTATCTGTTCTATTTCTTTTCAGACATAAATTATAACAGTGTTTTCCAGGTTGGTTTAACCTATAAGTTTAATAAATAAAAGATGCTTTAAGCATCTTTTTTAATGCAATATGTTGTAATGAAAACAATCCATGATTTAAATCTAACCAAGGAAGAATTATCAAATGATAATTATAAATTTCAGCCAGAACTAACAAGGATTTTAGATGAAATAGATGTTGATTTTGATCAGAACATAATTAATCAAATTGTTCTTTGGAAAGTGAACAGATACTCACAGATAGAGGAAAGTGGGTTATTGCTTTTAAATCAAATTACAAAAGACGATTTAATCTTGAATATTGATTTAACAGAAGAAATTTTAAGAAATCTCTTGTCCACAAAAGGTATTCAGTTAGCTATGGCTTCAACCATTTTAAGATTTAAAAACCCAAACGTTTATCAAATTATCGATCAAAGGGTTTATCGCTTAATCTATGGAAAAGTTATGCCAAAATATTTTTCTTCAATAGACACTCAGATAAAACTATATATTGAATATTTAGGAAAATTACGAGAAGTTTGTAATCATAAGCAAATTGATTTTATTTTAGCGGATAGAATTTTATATGATCTTGATAAGAAGTATAACAAAGATGAAAAGATAAAATATTAAAGACTTATCTTTTTTCCTTTCGATACAAATCCCAAACGTCTTCCTGTTGTTTTCTTCCTCTTGCAGCAATTTTTGTATATGATTTTGGATTGCTTTTTGCTTTTTTATCGAAGTACTGGTTGATGTTATTCAGCAGTAAAATCCAGTATTTTCCTTTAGAGTATGGAAGTCCCAATGCAGATCTACTTTCGGATCCCAACAAAACTTCGTTATAACCAATGTTTGTTTTTTGTACAAACCATTTCATAAATATATTAGTGGTAAATGTTACCTGTTTTGGTTCTTCGTACAACGCCCATGCTAAATCTTTTGAATCCTGATCGATGCCTTTTTGGGTTTTACTCCACAAATACAGTTGTTTTGCAGCTTCTTCATCTGTATCGGGCAACAATTCTAACGGAATTCCTAAAAGATAGCCTACATATTTCCACAGATGTAAAACAGCGGTAAGTTCTTCATTTGTCGGTGGAAGTTTTAATTTAGATAAACCGTCCATAAACGCAATTGAAAAACCTAAATTGGTAGCCAGCATATCCCACAAATTAATCGGTCTGCCCCAAAGTTCCGGTTTCCAGTTGGTCGATTGTTCAATCTGTAAACGTGAATACGAATGAATCAGTCGAGTGGTTAATATAGAAAATATCCCATTTTGTTGTGGTTTCAGTCCGTTAACAGCGGTAACATTCATCCAGAAATCAACTGTATCAGCCAAACGTTTTACCGCGCCTTTGTGTAATGCCTGCGTAAAAATAAGCGGTTTGTTAATTGCCGATGACTCGTATCCGCCCATTAAACAATAGTTACGCAAAACCGATAAAGCCGATGTACCGCAACGGTTGCAGTAAGTTGCTGCCAGATTAATTAAATCGAAATTTACCCAGATTGGAATATCGGTCAACTGTTTGAAAAGTTGCTGTGCAGCTTCAGAAAGATTTTCTTTGTTGGAAGGATACGTCGAAAAATCTCGATGCAGTGTTCCAACAGCTTCGCCAAATTGTTTATTAGTGAAATATTCGGCTGCAACGGTATCGCCCAAATCATCAACCTGAAAATATAAAGGAACCAGATGTTTGCTTTCGCCCAAAGAAACATTCGGCAGTAATTTCGGTAGTAAATTATTATTGGTAGGTTTCCAGTAACTCGAAAAGGAATTGTTGCTTTCTGTGATATATCTTTCGGGAAATTTCATAGTTTAAAGATATAAAAAAAGGTTGATTTGAATTTCAAATCAACCTTTAGTAAAGTAATTAATTAACTAAAATAAATCTATTATTAATGATGGGCAAAATCCTATAATTAAATTGATGATGATGGCTGCAACAGCAACCGCCGAATACACAACGTTTTTTGGATAAACCGTATGTGCATCGGCATTTTTATAAGTAAACATCACAATAATTACTTTTATGTAATAGTAAATACTGATGATTGATGTAATTACTGCAATAATAACCGTGATGTAGAAACCTTGTTTTAAAGCTTCGGTAAACAAGAACAATTTTCCGAAAAATCCTGACAAAATCGGTATTCCAGCCATTGATAATAAAGCTAATGACAAAGTAACTGCCAACACCGGTTTGTGTTTTGCAAATCCGCGGAAATGAATAACCAGTTCTTCTCTTTTGTCCTGACATACATATAAAATAACACTGAACGCTGCAATACCTGCAATAGCGTAAGCTGTCATGTAGTAAAACAAATAAGGCTCTGCAGTTTTACCCAATAAAATTGCCATTAGCATAAAACCGGCATGCGAAATACCCGAATATGCCATAAGGCGTTTAATGTTGTTTTGTTTTAATGCCATTACGTTACCAACAATTAAGGTAACCACAATTAAAAAGGCAATTAGGTTTACAAAGTTTGTTGGCATTGCAGGGAAAAATACCACGCTTAATTTATAAAACGCAGC
>JBEBXJ010000134.1:0-5351 GCA_040391685.1 Paenimyroides baculatum | reverse complement strand
GTAGAGCGTACGTTGATTGATAACGATGAAAAATCGGAAGGATACTGTTTTTACCACGGTCAGGATATGGAGCGTGCAGTTCGTGGTGAAGGTCTGTACATCAGTTTTCAGAAAATCAATAACGAAAGTGATGCCGTAAGCAGAGAAGTTGCCAAAAAAATAATTGAAATTTTAGAAAAGCACGATTTAAAAGTGGATTGGAACGGTAAGGCAGCAAGTCGTATCTTTTTACCTGATTTTAAATGGGAACGAATTTATAATGAAGACGATCGCGATTTGTTGAATTACAATTATGTAATCGATGCGATTTTATTGAACAAATAACAAAAAGCCATTCTATTGAGTGGCTTTTTTAATGAACTAATTCAACAAAATATAATCACAAGCGGTTTTGTTCGTCGGTTTTTTCTATTCTTTGAGATGTTTTTAAAGATTGGTTTCCAAACTGATAACGTAACGTAATCATAAAATTTCGGGTATCGACAGCATCTAAAAAGTAATTGTTCTGGTTGGCGTATTTGGTGCTTACTTTCATTTTTTCGCTGTAAAAAATATCGTTAAGAGCAATCGATGCATCTAACTTTTTATTAAAAAACTTACGTGTCATTTGTAAAGAAGTACTTGAAAAGCTTGATATGTTAAACGTTCCCTGAATGGTTGGCGATGTATAAAAATAACTTGCATTTAAAACCCAGTCGGTAGCTTGGTTTAACTGAATTTGTAAATTGGTTCTTCCGTTAAAAGTCAATCGTTTATTTTCGTATAGCTGGTTTTTTAGATCCCAGAAATACTGTTGACGGTATTCGGTATTTGTGCTTACATCAACAGATAAAGCCTCGGTAATTTCAAAGTTTTTGTAAAGTTGCAAACCAGCAGCATTTTCTGATTTTATATTGGTGTAGCGGTACATTAGGTTTTTAGTTTCGGGAATTTGAAAGTTGATTTCCATAGCAGGAAATTTCTCGTATCGGTAATAAGGTGTAATGATTGCGTTTTTAAAACTGTAATTTAATTCGATATTATGAGTAATGGTTGGTTGCAAGCGCGGATCTCCCTGAAAATAAGAAAATTCGTTATAGTAAGATTTAGCCGGATTTAACCACGAATAATATGGTCGCGTAATTCTTTTTCCGTATGATATTCCCAATTGGTGCGAATTCTGAAAATTATACTGTGCATACAAGGTAGGAAACCATTGTAAATACGACTGCTTGTTCATATCGGTTGGCTGTTTTACAATACCTTCCAACTGTGTATATTCTGCACGTAAACCAGCTTTAAAAGACCATTTCTCCAAATCGTAACTAAAACTGCTGTATGCCGCATAATTGTTTTCGGTATAATTAAAATCGTTGCTTTTGTCGGCATTCAACTGTAAATTTCCATTGTCATCATCAGAAAAAAGCATGGTAAAATCAGACGAAATAGTGCTGAATTTTAATCCGTTGTCCCATATAAATTTGTCTTTTTTGTAAGAATCATCAACCTGAATAGCAAAAACCTGTGTGCTGCTTTCTTCGTTATTTGTAAATTGATTGAATGTTGTTGGATATTTTGTAATGATATCCTGAAACTTCATTTTTTTATTGTTGGTAAATTGTGCGGTTGCTGAAAACGTGTGGTCTTTTATCTTCTTCTGAAATTGAGCATACGCATTGATTTGATTCCTATCTTCGTTATGATCGTTTATTGTATTAAATTGAGAAATAACATCATTGGTATTGTTCGTGATAATGGTAGGAATGTTATATAAACCGTGCGAATTTGGCTGATAAAATCCGTTGATGCCTAAATTAAAACTGGTTAACGAGTCTTTTTCGTAGCCAATCATTGCGTTCCATGTGTTTTGCGATTTGCTGGTGTCTTTGCGGTTTGTAACGGTTTTCCAAGTAGTATCGTCTTCCTCATAAAAAACATAATCGTTGCTTTTGCGAACATAATTACCACCACCGTGATAGTAGCTTGCGGCAAAATTCCATTTACCGGTGTTGTAAAAATTACTGATTCCTATCAATCCTTTGGCGTACATACTTTGCTCGTATTTGCTGAACAGCGTGCCTTTGTAACCCAATAATTTATTCTGTTTTAATTTGATGTTTACAATGGCAGCGCCCGATGCTTCGTACTGTGCCGGCGGATTTGTAATAACTTCAATAGCCTGCAGTTCGTTACCCGGTGTGTTTTCTAATAAAGTCTGTAATTCCTGTGCAGACATCAACCATTTTTTATCGTTAATAGTCACCAGAACGCTGTTATTGTTTCGTACCTGTAAACTACTGTTTTTAACAGTAATGTTCGGCGTTCTCTTTAAAATTTCCCAGGTGTTTAAATTACTTAACGAACTATTTTCAACATCAAATACCAAACGGTCTATTTTCTGTTTTACTTTGGGGCGTTTAACACTAATGGTTAGTTCTGCCATTTGCTCATCTAAAGGAATCAGGTACAGTTTTAATCCGTTTTTTTGATCTTCCGTAGAAATCTGCTGTTGCAACGGCTGGTGAAAATCATCGTTAATATCCAGAATAATTTCTGATTGATCAGTAACAATTTCAAACTTTCCTAACGAATCTGTAGCGACCGATTGCTGGTGATTTTTTGAAGCATCAAGAATTTTAATCTCTAAATATGAAACAGGCGTATTGTCATTGGTAAAAACCGTGCCGCTAATATTTTTTTGTTGTGCCCAAACCTGCACGCAGCAAAAACAAAGAAAAATAAATGTAATTTTTTTCATCTGATTATTTTTTACAAATGTGTAGCTATTTTTGCAGTGCGTGGGTTAACGAACGGTTAATGGGCGGTTAATGTGATTTTACACATAATAGTTTTTCTATATTTGTTACTAATGAAAAACTTAAGAAAACATCCCATTATCTATTTTTCGCTGCTGTTTATTGTACTCGCTGCAATACAGTCGTACTTTTTGTACAACACCGTTTTGCTGAAAAAGAACGAAATTAAAAGTAAAGCCAAAGAAATATTTGAAAATACAACCGTTAATTATTCTTTTTTAGAAGATACCCGTTGGGATGAAAGTTTATATCTGTGGCAAGAATTCGATAGTAAAGCAAATGCCCGACAGCATTTTGAAACAGAAATGAAATTAAAAAACGACAGCCTTGCTAAAACGTTACGTGCATATGTGAAACACCAATATCAGAAAACAGGGTTACAATTAGCTTTTAAAAAAGAATTGTTGCGAGTGTACGATAAAAGAAATAACCAGCAAATAGTTTCAAAGCCTATTGTTATTTACACAACCAATCCCAAACCTGTTGCCAATTATTTGCTTAGTGAATCAAAATGGGAGTCAAACTATTCAAGTTCGACAACTGAAACAGAAAGAGATACTCTTAATACTAACAACTTGGGCGATAGAATTGATATTGCACACACTTATGAAAAATCTGTTTCTACTCTTAACGAACATAGTTATATTATTCAGCAAGTAATGTATTATGATGTTTTAAACATGAACGAAATTCTGTTTAAAGAACTTTGGGGTTTGTTCGCGGTTTCGATCTTTATAATGATAATGGTTCTCTGGTTATATTTTCAATCGTACAAAAAATACAATGAACAGCGTCAGCAGGTTTTGTTGCTGCATGATACAATTGATAATATTTCGCACGAATTTAAAACGCCTTTGGCAACGTTAAAGATTGCTTCAAAGCAAATTCAAAAGGCTTATAGTACTGAAACATTAACATTGATTGATCGACAAATAAACCGGTTGGAACATTTGTTAAAACCTTTGAACAATGAGGAACCACAACATCAGTATTCAACAAAAAAACAGCTTACAGAGTTTTTAAACGACTATAAAACGCTGTATCCGCAAATTAACTGGATTATTGATATTGAAACTATTACCGATGAGTTAAAGATAAATTCTGCCGATATTGAAACCATTTTAGGTAATTTGATTGATAACAGTATTAAATACGGTGGTAAAAACATAAAGCTTACTATCTTTCAAAACGAAGGATCTTTAAAAATTGATGTTGTTGATGACGGAATCGGTATCGCTGCAAACGAACAAAAATATATTTTTGACAAATATTACCGTGTTCCCATAAACAATATTCACAGCGTTAAGGGCTTGGGTGTAGGTTTGTATTTAGTAAGCAAAATTGTACAAAAATATCAGGGAACAATACAGGTTAAAAGTAATTTGGGCAAAGGCTGTCATTTAAGTATCGAACTATGAAAAAAGTAGCGGTTTTATTGGTTGAAGACGAATACGATTTTGGTTTTATATTGAAACAATACCTTGAAATGTATGAGTTTGATGTTCATTGGTATAAAAATCCTATGCAGGCTTTAGATGATTTTACGGTTGTAAATCAATGCGATATTGCGATTTTAGATGTAATGCTGCCTGAAATAGACGGATTCACTTTAGCAAAAAAACTACAGGAAAAGACCGATTTTCCGTTTTTGTTTCTAACAGCTAAAAATCAGCAGATCGACCGTATTTTAGGATTAAAACTAGGTGCCGATGATTATATCTCAAAACCCTGTGATCCTGAAGAATTAATCTTACGAATAAAAAATATTCTAAACCGCAAAGGCTATAAATCTGTAAACGATGAAATCTTAATTGGCAGTTATATTTTCAAACCAAAACAGTTGATATTGCAGCATTCAAGCACAGATTATCAGCTAACCGAACGCGAAGTTTCGTTGCTTTTACTGCTTACACAATACAACAATCAGGTAATAACCCGCGAATTAATCTTACAGCACGTTTGGAAAAATACTGATTATTTTACCGGCAGAAGCATGGATGTTTTTATAAGCCGTTTACGAAAATACTTGCAACAAGACGACCGTATAAAAATCCAGTCAATTCGCGGTGTAGGTTTTCATGTTAGTTTCCCTGTAGATTGATTTTTAAATTGAATTATTGACTATTTTGAACTCGGTTTCAAAATATATTTGATAAATCGTTACTTCGAGTAGCGTAATGCAATGAAGCCTTTCGTCAAGCTCAAGACAGGCTATCGAGAAGTTTTTTAATTATAAGTTTTCGACAGGCTCGAACTGACGAAGATCTAATAAATCCTATTTAATATAACCTTTGACCATAATCATTAAATTATCTAATAACTCTATAATTATCAGCAATTATTAACGGTAATTTTTAAGAAAAAACTATCTTTAAATGAAATTTGGAAAAGTTGCCGATCCGTCTTTAGTCGATTTTACCTTACCGCCAACTCCGCCCGAAACCTATGCCGTTTTAGAAAAAAATCCTAAAAGTAATTTCGAAGTTTTTGTGGGTTGTGCCAAATGGAACAAAACCGATTTAAAGGGATTTTACCCAAAAGGCATAAAAGATGAAT
>JBEBXJ010000133.1:0-5373 GCA_040391685.1 Paenimyroides baculatum | reverse complement strand
CAACAATTTCGCTCATTAAAGCCTTGCTGTAAATTCCCGATAAAAACAGTAAACTATCGCCCGGTAAAAAAAAGCCCGCTAATAAACCTGTTTCGGCAAAAACAATGAACAATACAACGTATAATCCAATTTTATGACCGGCAATTTCTAAATTTATGTAGAACTCAGGATTGATTAAATCGCCCCAGTTAAAATCTTCCATTCTAAATTAATTGTGTAGTATTTTCGGTCGTGAAATTACTCATAATTTTTCGTTTTTAAGGTTCTTCTAATACATAAAAACAAAACTTTAAGGAATTTTTATCATTTAATATTTCGTAAATTTAGCCGCAACTAAAAATAAGTGTAAAAAATGAAACGTATTTTATTGGCTACATTATCGGTTATT
Organism: Paenimyroides baculatum; assembly: GCA_040391685.1. Taxonomy (GTDB): domain Bacteria; phylum Bacteroidota; class Bacteroidia; order Flavobacteriales; family Flavobacteriaceae; genus Flavobacterium; species Flavobacterium baculatum_A. The sequence goes on along the minus strand of JBEBXJ010000133.1, from coordinate 4,985 downwards.
GCATTAAATGCAACGGCACAAAACCAGGTAATGACGAAAGAACTACTTTGGCAATTAGGACGAGTAAGTCCGGTAGGGCTCACAGAAAAAGGCGATTATTTAATTTATAAGGTAGGAATTCCGAATGTGGACAAAAACACGGTAGAATACAAAACCTATCAGGTAACTGTTGACGGCAAACGAATTAAAGAGCTTGAAAATACTGACGGTTTGATTAAAGACCGTAACCTTTCGCCCGACGGAAAATTTACATTATCTGCTGAAGAAGTTAAGGTAAACAACGTTTTGGGAAAAGACCGATACCCGAATTTACCTGAAGCCAATGTATATGTTTACGATGGTTTGGATTACCGCCATTGGGATAAAGATAACGACGGTTCTTTCAACCACGTTTTTGTTACCAATCTGGAAACAAAAGAAAAAATAGATTTGTTGAAAGACGAACCTTATTATAGTCCGCAGGCTCCTTTTGGTGGTGAAGAAGACTACATTTGGCACCCGAGCGGAAAATCGGTCATCTATGTTTCAAAAAAGAAAGCAGGAACAGCTTATGCTACAAGCACGAATACCGATTTGTACGAATATAGTTTAGAAACCAAGCAAACTGTTAATTTAACCGAAAAGAATTTAGGATACGATACACACCCGACATTTTCACCAAACGGCGATTTAACCTGGCTGCAAATGAAAAATGATGGTTATGAAGCCGACAAAAACGATATTATTGTGCGCCATAAAGGCATCGATATTAACTTAACCGCGGGTTGGGACGGAACCGTAAACAGTTATGTTTGGAGCAACGATGGTAAAAAAGTATATTTTATTGCTCCGGTTGATGGAACTACGCAATTGTTCGAAGTAAACTTTCCGGGTTTAACGCGAATTGCCATACAGGTAAAACAATTAACCAACGGAGTTTTTGATGTTGCCGATATTGTAGGTTTTGCAAATGATAAAGTGTTGGTAACCCGTACCGATTTTAATACCGCTACCGAAGTTTATTCGTACGATTTAAAGAAAAAAACGTGGAACCAGATTACACACGTAAACGATGCTGCTTACAGTAAAATTGCAAAAAGCAAAGTTGAAAAACGTTATGTAACTACAACCGATGGTAAAAAAATGTTGGTGTGGGTAATTCTGCCACCAAATTTTGACCCTAATAAAAAATATCCGACTTTGCTTTATTGTCAGGGCGGACCACAATCTATTGTATCGCCTTTTTATTCGTTCCGTTGGAATTTTCAGTTAATGGCAGCAGAAGGTTATGTTATTGTAGCGCCAAACCGCAGAGGATTACCGGGCTTTGGCGTTGAATGGAACGAAGCTATTTCTAAAGACTGGGGCGGACAGGCAATGAACGATTACCTTTCGGCTATCGACGATGTTTCTAAAGAAAAATATGTAGATACTACTCGTCGTGGTGCAGTTGGTGCAAGTTACGGCGGATATTCTGTTTATTATTTGGCAGGAATCCACCAAAATCGTTTTAAAAGTTTTATTGCACATTGTGGCGTTTTCAACTTACACAGCATGTACGGAACTACCGAAGAAACGTTTTTCCCTAACTGGGATGCAGGCGGTGCGTATTGGGATGCCGAAACGAATAAAGACGTTGCTAAAACCTATTATCAGCACAACCCTATTTTATTGGTAAAAAACTGGAATACGCCTATTTTGATTTTCCACGGTGGTAAAGATTACCGCGTGCCGATCGGGCAAGGTCAGGAAGCTTTTGCGGCTGCACAGTTGCAAGGTATTAAAAGTAGATTTGTTTATTTACCCGATGAAAACCACTGGGTATTGAAACCACAAAACGCCATGGTTTGGCAAACCGAGTTTTTTAACTGGTTAAAAGAAACCTTGTAATACAGAAAATCCTTCAGGTTGAACCTGAAGGATTTTTGTTTTGATCAAACTTTCCTCTAATAAAATCATTATTGACTGTTACTAACTTTATACCAAGATATGTTTAGACTCTTCACTTCGAGTAGCTTAACGAAGTGAAGCGTATCGAGAAGTCTTCGAATTATAAGTTCTCGACAAGCTCGAACTGACGAAAATTTTAATTATATCCTGGTTTGGTATAAACTTCGTGATAATCATTTAATCTCATATTAAAATAAGTCTAGTAAATTCCATAAATTAGCAGTAATTGTAAAAACTATGCTTAATTTTATTACCAATGCACAAATGCGAAAGGCAGATGAATATACCATTAACCATCTACCTATTCGCTCTATTGATTTAATGGAACAAGCGTGTAATGCGTTTGTAAAAAAAATTACAGAACATATTTCTGTTAATAAAAAAATAACTATTTGCTGCGGAACAGGAAATAATGGCGGTGATGGATTGGCTATTGCACGTTTACTGCGGTTAAAAGGCTATAACAATATAACAGTAATTATACTAAATGTTTTCAGTAGTTCTTCTCAAGATTTCATTGTTAATAAACATAGATTAAATCAACTAAATATCCCATTAATAGAAATAAAAAAAGCTACAGAATTACCTAACGATTTAAATATTGTTATTGATGCTATTTTAGGATCTGGTTTTCAAGGCACTTTAAAAGAACCTTTAGCGGAAATTATAAAAAGAATAAATTGCCATGCACAATATATTTTTTCTGTAGATTGCCCTTCCGGATTAAATATCGATCTACGTGAAATTAAAAATTATCAAGGCATTAAGGCAAATAAAACAATTTCTTTTCAACGTCCGAAACTGTTTTTTATGTTTCCTGAATCGACTATTTCTTCGCAAAGTAATGAATTTGTAGCTATTGGTTTAGATGAAGAATTTATACAGTCTATTCCATCAGATTATTTCTGGATAGAAGAAAATGATATCATAGAAAAATTAAAACTACGTCAATTATTTTCTTACAAAGGAATTTATGGGCATTTGTTAATTATTGCCGGAGCTGCAAATACTATGGGGGCAGCTTTGTTATGTGCAAAATCATCTTTATTTACAGGTGCAGGATTAGTTACTTGTTGTATTCCGAAAGAATATTTCCCGACACTAAATATCGTTCAACCAGAAATAATGACCTTAGAACGAGAAAATTTTAACGAAACTTTACTTAACAAATTTACTTCTGTTGCCATTGGTCCTGGACTTGGTTTAAATCAAAATTCAAAAGAAATTGTACACAAGATTTTAAATGCACTGATACCCACAGTTTTTGATGCCGATGCATTAAATATTATTGCTGAAGAAAATTGGTTAGATAAAATTCCTGCAAGCAGTATTCTTACACCGCATCTCAAAGAATTTGACCGTTTATTTGGAAATTCAGAAAATTGGTCAGACCGTTTAGAAATGGCACAATGTAAAGCAAAAGAATTACAGTGTATTATTGTTCTTAAAAACCAATATACTTTTATTTGTGATACTAACGGTAAAGTTTTTATTAATTCTTCAGGAAATCCGTCAATGGCACAAGCAGGCATGGGCGATGTGTTAACAGGCTGTATTGCTTCTTTTTTATCACAAGGCTACACCCCTTTAGATGCTGCGATATTAGGATGCTATATTCATGGAAAATCGGGTGATGAACTGAATAAAACCCATGAAATAACTCCTGCTTCAATGGTTGCAACACAAATATCTAAAACATTGAAAGAACTAATCAGTCACAAAAAATATTAATTCAACATAAATGTTCCGTTCATTTTGTAACAAATTCCATAAATTCGTACTTACTATTAAAAATATTCAAATAACAATATGTTTCGTTTAAAATTAAAACCATTATTTGCAGCGGTATTAATTGCTTTAGCTGCAACTTCAAACGTATCGGCACAAGACGATTTAATGAATAAGGTAAAGGCAAACCAAAGTGCCAACAGTAAAGATCATTTTACGTTTACCGATGTAATTAATTTAGAAAACACTTCGGTTAAAGATCAGGGTTCTTCTGGAACTTGCTGGAGTTATTCAGGAAATTCGTTCATTGAATCTGAAATGATTCGTATGGGTAAAAAACCTGTTGAGTTAGCTCAAATCTTCACAGCGCGTAACGCGTATATCGAAAAAGGTAAAATGTATGTAAAAATGCATGGTGCGGTTACGTTGGGCGAAGGTGGTGCGTTCCACGATGTAATGAACATGTATAAAAAATACGGTACGGTTCCAAGATCGGCTTACACGGGTTTACAGGAAGGACAAACACGTAACAATTTTTCTGAAATGAGTAAAATGAGCGAATCTGTTTTGGCATCGGTTATTAAAAACGATAAACTTTCAGAAAACTGGTTAAACGCTTACACTTCTGTTATTGATACGTATTTAGGTACTCCACCGGCAGAATTTATGTACGAAGGTAAAAAATACACGCCTAAAACATTTGCAGACCAAGTGATTGGGATCAATCCTGATGATTATGTAGAAGTGTCTTCGTTTACAGAATATCCTTACTATTCAAAATTCACTTTATTAGTTCCTGATAACTGGGCTTTTGACCAAGTTTGGAATGTTAAACAAGATGAATTAGTTGAAATTGTTGACAACGCATTGAAAAACGGTTATACTGTTGCTTGGGGTGGCGATGTTTCTGAAAAAGGTTTTAGCTGGAAAAACGGTGTGGCTTACATTCCTGAAATCGATTTTGCACAAATGACTGCAGAACAAAAAGCAGATATGTTCAACGGACCAAAACCAGAGAAAAAAGTTACCGATGCAGACCGCCAAAAAGCATTTGACAATTACGAAACTACAGATGATCACGGAATGCACATTGTGGGTATTGCGAAAGATCAAAACGGTAAAGAGTATTATATTGTTAAAAACTCTTGGGGATTGTCTAACGATTACAAAGGTTATATGTACATGACCAAAGAATTTATGAAGTACAAAGCAACCGATGTTATGGTTCACAAAAATGCTTTGCCAAAAGCAATTGCTAAAAAACTGGCGATCTAAAAACCATAAATATTTTATAAAGAGAGATGTGATAAGCATCTCTTTTTTATTTT
>JBEBXJ010000132.1:0-5379 GCA_040391685.1 Paenimyroides baculatum | reverse complement strand
GGCGAAAACTGATCGAACAGTTGTTTTTGTGCCGCGCGGTTGTTGTTTAGTACCTGATTTATTAATTCAGACTCGGTAAAACTTATTTTTAGATTCAATTGTTTTGACTCTTTAACTACATAGACGCAAAAGAAACGGAAAAGGTTGTAAGAAGATTGTTTTTTTTTGAAATATTTTTTTGAACACGAAGATTAAACAACATAAAAACAAAACTTTAATTAAAATTTATTATTTTCAACAAAAAGAAAAACATTATGACACACAAATACTTAATTCTAACAATCGTATTATTTTTTGGATTGAATGCAATATCTCAAGTATTGTATTCAGAAAACTTTGACTCACAACCTTTAGGCCCTTTGAATACAGATACTACAGGAACCATACCTGGCAAAGGAAATTGGTACAAAAGTGGTTATCATCAGGTTCCGATACTTACTACAGACATTATTACACATAATGGAACAAATAAAGTTTTAGCAATTAAGAATGAGAATTCCGACAAGAGCAGTCAGGTAGAGTTAATTTTAAAAGACATTGATCTATTATGGACAAACAGAACAGTTGGCAATGATGTAATGAAAATTGAATATGACATGTATTTAGACATGACTGATAGAATAAACTATAGTCTTTATTCATATCAACAAAGCGGCTCTGGATACTTACGCTACTTTTGTAATACTGCATATAACAATTATATGGATGGTACATTTTCAAATTCTACAGGAGGACAAACATCTATAAAATTTGACAATAATGGGAAAACCAACTATTTAAATTTTCCGAACAAAGTATGGACTAAAATAATATTTTATTTTGATACAGCTAACAAAAATTCACATTTCAATATACCTTCTCTAAATTTACATGATTATATTTCGTATCACTTTAAATATATACCCTCAAGAATTGAGTTACAAAGTCATAGAAATATACTCAACTTAACCTCAACTTATCAAGATCCATTTTTAATGTATGATAATTTTAAAATAGAAGCAATTAAAAATGTTCCTTTAAGTTCAATTGAGCTTTTAAATGCAAAATTTGAAATTTTTCCTAATCCTACAGCTGACATCATCATAATTAAGAATGATGAGAATATTTTAATTAAAAATATTGATATAATTGATTTAACAGGAAAAACCATAAAATCAATTAAACTTGAAGAACAAAATACACAACTAAATATAGATTATTTAGCAGCTGGTACTTATCTATTAAATATCCAAACAGACGAAGGTACAGCAGTAAAAAAAATAGTAAAAAAATAAAAACCTGCAAAGAGCGATATCTTGCAGGTTGTTTTTATGATTTATTAGCCAATTGTCCGCAGGCTGCATCAATGTCTTTTCCGCGTGATCGGCGTACTTTTGCTACAATACCGGCGCTGTCTAATGCTTTAAGATAAGCATCGATAACAATTGGATCGGCTTGTTGAAATTCGCCATCGTCAATTGGGTTGTATTCAATGATATTAACTTTACAAGGCACGTATTTGCAGAATTTTACCAAAGCATCAATGGCTTTTTTGTCATCGTTAATGCCTTTCCAAACCACATATTCGTAGGTAATTTTGCTTTTAGTTTTTCGGTACCAGTATTCTAACGCTTCACGCAGTTCGGGCAACGGAAAACTTTTGGTAAACGGCATGATTTTGTTGCGGGTTTCTTCGATTGCAGAATGTAATGATACAGCCAGCTTGAATTTCACCTCATCGTCTGCCATTTTTTTGATCATTTTTGAAACGCCCGAAGTGGATACCGTAATACGTTTTGGCGACATTCCCAAGCCTTCGTCTGAAGTAATTTTTTCAATCGCTTTCATTACGTTCGGGTAGTTCATCAACGGCTCACCCATTCCCATGAATACAATGTTTGACAGCGGACGGTTGTGATACAGACGACTTTCCTGATCGATAGCCACTACCTGATCATAAATTTCGTCGGGTGCTAAATTTCGCATGCGCTTTAAACGCGCGGTTGCACAGAAATTACAGTCCAAACTACAGCCTACTTGCGATGAAACGCAGGCTGTTGTACGTTTTTCGGTAGGAATTAAAACAGATTCTACAATTAAACCATCGTGTAAACGCACCGCATTTTTTATAGTACCGTCGTTGCTGTGCTGCATGGTATCTACCTGAATGTGGTTTATTACAAAGTGCTGTTCCAACAAAACACGGGTTTCTTTCGATACGTTTGTCATATCGTCAAAACTGTGCGCGCCTTTGCTCCACAACCATTCGTACACCTGATTGCCACGGAAAGCTTTATCACCCTGCGCAACAAAAAAGTCCCGAATTTGCTCTTTGGTTAAACTGCGAATATCTTTTTTTGCTGTATTCATTTTGCAAAGTTACGTTTTTTGGTCTGAATTTTAATGAAAAAAGCAGACTTACAAAAAGTCCGCTTTTTAAAAATAATTGAAAAACATTAAATTTATTTTGCAAGATAGCCGACATCAATCGGATAATAAGCTCCTGTTGCAAAAGATGAGGCATCTGATGCCAGCCACAGAGCTAATGAAGCTACTTCTTCGGGTTTATCCAAACGTTGAAGTGCATGCTGTGATTCCAAATATTTCAGAGCTTCTTTATCTAAAGCGTTATCTACCAAGGGGGTTGAAATAAACCCGGGACCTATCGCATTGACACGCACATTACGAGTTCCATTCCCAAGCTGCTGATTTTGTAAGTCCTACAACTCCATGTTTTGCCGCCACATAAGCCGATGAACCGACAAAACCAACCTGTCCTAAAATAGAAGCCATATTAATGATGCTGCCGCCAACTTTTTCAATTTCAGGCAACTGGTAATGCATTCCGTAAAACACTCCGTTTAAATTGATGTCAATTGTTTTTTTCCAGCCTTCCAGACTCAATTCTCCTACAATATTTGCTTCGCCACCAATTCCTGCATTATTTACAGCAATGTGCAAGGCACCAAATTTAGCAACAGTTTCTTCTACCGCTTTTTTATTGTCTTGGGGCAACGAAGCATCTGATTTTACAAAATGTGCCTGTGGACCCAATTTCTGCTGAACTTTTTTTCCAAATTCTTCATTCAAATCTGTGAATACCACTTTTGCACCTTCTTTTACAAAAAGCTCTACAATAGCTTTTCCAATTCCCGACGCTCCTCCGGTAACCAACGCTACCTTATTTTCTAACTGTTTCATAACTTCATAATTTTAATGATAATAAATTTACTGCGATTTTGACAGTATAAAGAATGATATTCCTCATATTTGTTTTTTATTTAACTTTGAAAAAAAGAGTTATATGCATTTTATTTCAGAGGAATTAGAGAACTATATAGAAAAGCATTCTGCAAACGAACCAGAATTGTTACAGCTGTTAAATAAGGAAACTTATCAGAAAATTTTGCAACCACGCATGTTAAGCGGTCATTTTCAAGGTCGTGTATTAAGTATACTTTCTAAAATACTGAATCCCAAATATATATTGGAATTAGGAACCTACACAGGATATGCCACTTTGTGTTTAGCCGAAGGTTTACAAGAAAACGGAACTATTGATACGATTGATATTAATGAAGAATTAGAAGATATTCAACAGAAATATTTCAATCAGTCGGAATTTAAAGACCAAATTATTCAGCATATTGGGAATGCTTTGGATATTATACCTACTTTAAATAAAAAGTTCGATCTTGTTTTTATTGATGCCGATAAGGAAAACTACATTAATTACTGGAATTTAATTGTACCTATGATGAATAAAGGCGGAATTATTCTATCGGATAATGTGTTATGGAGCGGAAAGGTTTTAGAAGATGTTCAAAAAAACGATAAATCAACACCGATACTTTTAGAATACAATAAAATTGTAAACGAAGATCCACGAGTTGAAACGGTTTTACTACCAATACGCGATGGTTTAACTGTTAGCAGAATTTTGTAGTTGTAATTAATTTTACAAAAAACAATCTGTAATTTATCTTTACATTTGCACAATCAATTAAAAAAAAACATACTATCAATGAAAAAAAACCACCTCATTATATTAATGTTTATGGCATTAATATTTAGTTCTTGTTCTAATGATAATGATATTCTTGTCAAAAATAGCGAACTTCCTCCACCGAAATTAACAATAAGTGCCCTAAATAATATTGGAATTTTTGAAGAATATTCTTTTAGATTAACTCTTAATGAAGATGCTGCAAGCAATGAATATTACATTGAAAGATTATCTGCATACGATTCTATTAAAATATCTATATCTGGTATTGAAAAAGAATTAACCTTTTTTAAAAAAGATAATTCTGAAAAAGGATATTATATAAACTATCAGATTAAGCATAACTTTGAACTTCCTGGTAACTATGTTAGTTATTTAAAAGTTTTTAAAAATAATGAATCAATTATAACAGACTCCTTAAATATTACAGCTACTAACAATAAAGATGTATTAAATATGTATTGGCATCAGAATGGCTATCCTAACCAGTTTAATTTAGATTATAAGAGTGACTTTCTAGATGATTACTTTGTTGGCGGATTTTCTACGAATCCTAGTTCAGCAATCACATTACAATGTTACATAAAAGTACCTTCTGAATTAAGATATTCGCCAGAATTATCTAAGTTGGAAAATGATAAATTAAAAAGGCTAATTATTAATTTATATGGAGATCCACAATATACTACTTTAACAAATTCTAATATTAGAGACATTTATAAAGAAAATTTTCAAGATACCTATATCTCCTCTGATGATATAGTAGACGCTATTTGGTTTACTGAAAAAACAAAAATTGTTTTATTTGGAGATAAGTATGGAAATTACTATAATTATATAGTTTCATTTGAAGAATTATAAAATAAAAAAACGCTTTCTATTGGAAAGCGTTTTTTTGTTGTTTGTCTGTAAGTTTGTATTTATTGTTTAAATATTTAAAGATAAAATAAAATAAAAATCCTGAGGAAAGTCCGAAGATGTACCCGCATAAAATATCTAACGGATAATGCAATGCTAAGTAAATTCGCGTGTAGGCAAATAGCAACGGAAAAAAGAAGATAAGCCAGGCGTATTTGTAATATCTTTTCATGATTAAAAAGATGATTAAAATGGAACCACTGGAATTGGATGCATGCCCCGAGAAGAAACTGGGACTGCCGGCTTTTCGCAGCACACGTAAATAAGGTTCAATCAAAGGATCGTTTACCGGACGTAATCTGTCAACGCTGTATTTTACAACATTCGTTAGTTGATCGGTAAAAACAAAGAAAATGGTTAACACCAATACTAAAAGGCCGAACTGTTTTAGCGAGATCTTTTTTAGCAGTAAAAAAATAATGATTAAAAAAAACGGCCACCAGTTAATTTGGTGGGTAATGTACATAAAAATAGGA
>JBEBXJ010000131.1:0-5413 GCA_040391685.1 Paenimyroides baculatum | reverse complement strand
TGTAAGCTTTTACCCATTTCGTACGAAACCAATTTACCTAAAGCATCTTTGTTTTCACGTAATGCATCACCAACCTGACGTACAATTTCGCCACGTTTTGGTGCAGGAACCAATCGCCATTCTTTAAAAGCCTTTTCGGCAGTAGTTAGTACTTTTTCGTAATCACTTGCAGATGATGTTTGAACCGTACCAATTAACGAACCGTTTACCGGTGTGTATGATGAAATTTCTGATCCGTTTGCAAACCATTGCGTTCCTGTTGAAGAACCCAGGTTTGTATTGTTTAAGCCTAATTGCGATAAAATTGTTTTCATTGCTTTTTTATGATAATATTCTGTTTTTATATAGTTTTTGTAAGATACTAAAATTGTGCGAATTAACCAATAAAGCGTTCATCTACTTCCATAACCGTTCCGCATTTTTTGCAGGTACGCAAATCTTGTGAAGAATAGAAATTTTTAAAATGAGGCAGAAAATCGGTTTCGATATTTTCTAACGGAAAATAAACTTCATACAGTTTTTCGTTGCAGTTGTCGCAAAACCACAACAAACCGTCTTTAGCATCAGCATTTGCACGTTTCATTTCTACTACCAAGCCAACCGATCCTTCTGTTCTACTAGGAGAATGTGGCGTTTTGGCAGGTAAAAGAAATACATCGCCTGCATTCAATTGCATTACTTCTTTACCGTTTTCGGTTTGAACGGCAATCGAAATACTTCCTTCCAATTGAAAAAAGAACTCGTCGGTTTCGTTGTAATGATAATCTTTACGGGCATTTGGTCCGCCAACAACCATTACGATAAAATCGTCCGATTCTGTATAAATATTTTTGTTGCCAACAGGTGGTTTTAACAAATCTCTGTTTTCATCAATCCAATTTTTTAAATTAAAAGGTTTCTTCATTTCTGTAATTATTTAGCGCTTAACCACGATTGCGGATTGTTGTAATCACTGTTTTTGGTAATAAGGAATTTTAAAACCGATGCACCTTCAAAATTGGTTCCAACGGTTCCGATTTTTTGCTTGGTTGATACTTTTTGACCCACTGAAACATTTATCGCTGCCAAATTCTGGTATACCGTAATGTATTCCCCGTGGCGAATAAATACTGCTTTTGAGTTACCTATAACTTGAATTCTGGATACTTCACCTTCAAACACACTACGTACAGTTGCGCCTTTTTCGGTGCTTATTTCAATTCCGTGACTTTCGTATTCAATGTCGTATTCCGGGTGTTTTATCGTTCCGTATCGTAATGAAATATAACCTTTTTCAACCGGCCAAGGCAAACGTCCTCGGTTATTGCTAAAGCTTGTAGCTAAGGCTTTTTCTTCGGGGGTCATATCAAACTTGCCTGCTGCGCTTGTTGTGGTAACTGTTGGTTTAGTTGTTGTTTTCGTACCCGATTTTGCGTTGCGGGCTTCTTCTTCTCGTTTTCTGCGGGCTTCTTCTTCTCGACGCTTACGATTTTCTTCTTCAATGATCTTTTTAACGATCGCTTTAATTTCTTGGTCGATTTTTTTGGTTTCCTGTTGTTTTTTACGAATTTGGTCAGAATATTTTTTACCGTCTTTCTTAACCAAGCTCATTAATTCGTTTTGCTTACCGCGTTCAACCTCTAATTCCTGGCGTTGACTTTGCTGTTCGCTTGCTACTTTTTGCTGTTTGTTTTTCTGCGATTCTAAATGAGCGGAAATACGTTCCAGCTCTTCAAATTTAGCTCTGATTTCATCGCCTTGAGATTTACGGTATTTGGCATACTGCTTAATGTACTGCATACGTTTGTATGCTTGCAGAAAATTATTGCTGGATAAAATAAACATGATTCGGTTTTGTTCCGATCGGGATTTGTACGATTTTACAATGGTTTTTGCATAATCGTCTTTTAAAACAGCCAATTCGCGTTTTAATTTGTTTGATGCCAGTGTGTTTACGTAAATATCGTTAGATAAGGTTCGTATCTGCTTTTGTGAATTGTTGATTAATTCGGTTTGAAGTTTTATTTTTTTATTTTGCTCGTTAAGTTCCGCCAAAATATTGCGTTCCTGCTTTTTATTGGTATTAAGCAAGGTTTGATATTCTTTAATTTCTTTTAATATCTGTGCTTTACGTTCTTCTAGCTTACGCTGCTGTGCTTCGTAATCTTGCTGTGCAAACGTACTAACAGAAAATAATAATAGTATAATTGATAAAATGCGGTGCATTACATAGAATTTTGTTCAAAAATAACTAAATTTTAATTGCTTTGGAATTACTTGGGATTTTATATTTAAAATCGACCGATTGGTTTACCGAAACTTTTTTGTAATCTATTCTTATTTGAACATCGTCTTTTCGCATGGCATGTATCTTTATTTCTTTTGGAAGATAGATGTTTTCGCTTGACTGATACGACGGATACTGAATAACCAGTTTATCGGCAACGTTGTCTTCTGTAACTTCGGTTGATGCGACCTGATTTTTAGATCCCAATACCAAACGCATTAAAAACTGATTCAGTTTCAACTCCAACTCGTTATTTTTTATTTTTTGATAATCATTCGTGTTTAAATCATAAAAAGCTTTACCTAGTAATAAATTTTCTACGTTTTCGTAAGTAACTTCCGTTCCTAAAAAATCTTTTATGAATTTATAGTCGCCATCGTAATGTGATCCAGTAATTTCGTAATAGCTCGCACGTTCCGGCGTTAAATAAACTTTTGCAATAGTGACACCAAAAAGAGCTCTTACGCTAATCAAAATTTGTTTTCCTTTTTGAATTTTAATATCAGCCGTTGGCGACTGATCCATGTTTTTGTCTTTATAATCCACATCGGCAGTAATGCTTAACGTATTAAAATCGTTAAACAAGGCGTAATGATCGGTAGCAATTTCGTTAACAGCTCTCTTGTTTGCTTTTTTTGATGTGTTTTCGGGTTTTGATTCTACAATAATGGTTTCTGCAGTATTTTCGGTCTGATTTTCCGGTGCAGGCGTATTTTTCTTTGACGATTTACAGGAAACCGCAAAAATGGCAATACTTAATATGATAAAAATTTGTTTCATTCTTGAAATTAAAACTATAAAGAAACAAAAAAATCCGCGAACACGGATTTTTTTATGATTATTCTAACACACTGTAATCGCCTATACTTATACTGGTAAACTTACCGTTAAAGCTTGCGAAATTACCAATCATGGCATTGTCTAAATCGGCATTTTTAACGGTAGCGTTGGTTTGTATCAAACTGTTCTTAATGGTAGCGTTTTCTACTTTAGAATTGTCACCTAACGAAACATTTGGTCCAACAGTAGCGTTTTTCAATACTACGTTTTCGCCAATATAACACGGCGGAATAATAGTTGAATTTTCTATAACGGCTGTTGATGCCACAAGGTTTTCATTATCGTTATGCAAAAAGTTCAACATGCGGTTATTGGTATCAACCGTTACATTTTTGTTTCCGCAATCCATCCATTCATCAACTTTGCCAGGAACAAAACGCAAACCTTTCTGTTTCATGTTTTCCAAAGCGTCGGTTAACTGATATTCGCCGCCTTTTTCAATTTTATTATCTAAAAGATATTCTAATTCGGCACGTAAATTTTCTGCAGATTTAAAGAAATAAATTCCGATGATAGCTAAATCTGAAACAAATTCTGTTGGTTTTTCAACAAAATCAACAATCTCGTTTTTATCGTTCAATTGAACTACTCCAAACGCTGATGGATCTTCTACAGCCTTTACCCAAATAACAGAATCGGCAGAAGCATCTAACGTAAAATCGGCACGGAACAAGGTATCGGCATACGCAACCACAATTGGTCCCTGCATACTTTCTTTGGCACACAAAATGGCATGCGCCGTTCCCAATGCTTCGTTTTGGTAATAGATTGTTCCTTTCGATCCTAATTTTTCTGCAATGGCAACTAAATCCTTTTCTACGTTTTTACCGAAACTTTCGTGGATAATGAACGCGATTTCGTCGATTGGTTGATTAATTACTTTGGCAATATCTTCTACCAAACGGTGAACAATCGGTTTGCCTGCAATTGGAATTAATGGTTTGGGAATTGTTAGTGTATGTGGACGCAAACGCGAACCACGCCCTGCCATTGGTACGATTATTTTCATTTTTATATAATTCGGGGCTTTACAATGATGTGTTAAGAAATGAAAAATTTGATTTAGACGACACATAGTAAAAGCCTAATTGTTTACTAAATTAAAAAAAAACCAGTTTTTTATTGGCTTTTGTATAGTAATAACATTTAAAACAATTATTACAATAATTTCTTAATACTATTTTCGAACGACCCTAAATCAGCACTTATTGATCCGTCCTTATTTTGAACCATAGATATATTTCCATCTACAGTTTTTACAATTCCATTTTTATCAAGAAAGATATTTATAGGATATTGAGGTATATTTTTTTCTTTTAAAAATGTTTTTTCATCTATAATATGTGTAAAATTAAATTCTCTTTTTTCTAAAAACTTCTCCACTTCACTTTTGTTGTTGAATGTTATTGAAACAAAATTAACCTGATCTTTATACTTTTCTTTTAACTGATTGAGATAAGGCATCTCTTCAATACAAGGTGCGCAAGTTGTAAACCAAAGGTTAACTAAAGTAGGTTTGTGGTTTAACGATTTGTAGTTTAATGTTTGGTTATCTACTGTTTTAAAATCTTTATTAAGAAACGGTTTGTTCATAAGAGACTGAACAAAATTATCCCATTCTTTTTGTCCCTTTAGTTTTTGTTCTGTAGGTTTCCCATAATAGTAGGTTTCTTTGTAAACAATAATTATAGAATCTTTTTTTACAATAGTATCTAAATTTGTGACATCTATATAGATAGAATCTATGGGCATTTTTGCCTGTTTACTGAAAAACTTTTTTGCCTCCAATCTTTCTTTTTCTCTTGTTAAAGAGTCTTCGGCTTTAATTCCGCTCTCTGATAGATAATATGTCTTTAAAATGTCTTTTTGAGTACAGCTCAAAGTAAAAATTATAACCCCGCTTAAAAGTAGTTTTTTCATGTAGTTTTTTGTTATCATTTTACTTCACACCAGTGCTGCCAAATCCGCCTGCACCGCGTTCTGTTGTTGATAATTCTTCGGCTTCTACCCATTCGGCACGTTCGTGTTTTGCAATCACCATTTGTGCAATGCGTTCGCCGTTTTCTACCACAAAGGTTTCTTTTGATAAATTAGCTAAAATAACACCGATTTCTCCACGGTAATCGGCATCAATCGTTCCTGGTGAATTTAAACAGGTAATTCCTTTTTTTAGTGCCAAACCACTGCGCGGACGTACTTGTGCTTCGTATCCAATTGGAAGTTCCATAAACAAACCTGTTGGTATTAAGGCACGATCCATAGGTTCGATAACGATTGGCTGTGTTAGGTTTGCACGCAGATCCATAC
>JBEBXJ010000130.1:0-5420 GCA_040391685.1 Paenimyroides baculatum | reverse complement strand
TAAAAATGTCAGAAAGTTTAGTAGTGCCAACAATGGCAGAAATGATGGCGAGAGGCGAGCAACCCGAAGTTTTATTCTGGGTAGGTTGTTCGGGAAGTTTTGACGACAGAGCAAAAAAAATTACCAAAGCGTTTGTACGCATTTTAAATAGAGCCAATGTTAAATTTGCCGTTTTAGGTAGCGAAGAAGGTTGTACCGGAGATCCTGCAAAGCGTGCTGGGAACGAATTTTTGTTTCAAATGCAGGCAATGATGAACATTCAGGTTTTTGATGGTTACGAAGTAAAGAAGATCGTAACGGCTTGTCCTCACTGTTTCAATACCATTAAAAACGAATATCCCGGTTTAGGCGGAACGTACGAAGTGGTTCATCATACCGAATTTTTAAAATCGTTGTTAGACGACGGTAGATTAACCATAGAAGGCGGACAGTTTAAAGGTAAACGCATAACCTTTCATGATCCTTGTTACTTGGGGCGTGCCAATAAAATTTACGAAGCGCCACGCGATTTAATTCAAAAGCTGGATGCCGAATTGGTTGAGATGAAACGATCAAAAGCAAACGGTTTATGTTGTGGTGCAGGTGGTGCGCAGATGTTTAAAGAACCGGAAAAAGGAAATAAAGACGTGAATATGGAACGTACCGATGATGCCTTGGAAGTGAAACCAAACATTATTGCAGCGGGTTGTCCGTTTTGTAATACCATGCTGACAGACGGTGTGAAATTTAACCATAAAGAAGGCGAAGTTCAGGTGTTGGATGTAGCCGAATTAATCGCTAACGCACAAGACTTATAGTATGTTTGTATCCTTTGAAGAAATGCCTAAATCATCTAAAATCTGGATTTATCAGGCAAACAGAAAAATGACCGATGATGAGGTTGCAATAGCGAACGAACTGTTAACAGGTTTTGTTGAAAATTGGGCAGCGCACAGTACTCCATTAAAGGCGTCGTATCAGATAAAATACAACCGTTTTATTGTTCTGGCTGTAGATCAGGAGTATCATGCAGCGTCTGGTTGTTCTATCGATGCGTCAGTCAGAATCATTCAAGATTTAGAACAAAAATTCGGAATTGATTTATTAGATAAGATGAATGTTACCTATAAAACGGGTGAGTTTATTGCTCATAAATCGTTGATTGATTTTAAGAAAATGGCAAAAGAAAAAGCCGTAAATGCTAATACTGTAGTGTTCAATAATCTAGTAAACACTATAGAAGAATTCGAAGAATTTTGGGAAGTTCCTGCTGGCGAAAGCTGGCATAGTCGCTTTTTTTAATAAGATATTTAATTATAAAAAATGACTATCTGGGACGTCGTACCAAATTATATTTATTGTATGTAGATAAGCTTCACTTCGAGTAGCGTAACGTAGTGAAGCGTATCGAGAAGTTGTTAATTATAAGTTCTCGACGGGCTCCGGTTCTCAACTCCGCTCGAACTGACGAAGGTCTGATACATTCTCTTTGGTACAAGCTTTCCTATAATCATTTTATAAAAAAATCCTCTTCAAAATTTTTTAAAGAGGATTTTTTTTGGAATAAAAACTTATAATTTTATTGTTTGATCAATATTTATCTGATCTAAAAAAGTTTCATCGTGCGAAATTACCAGTAATGTTCCTTGATAATCGTTAATTGCGTGGGTAAGTATTTCTATATTTTGGATATCAAGATTGTTGGTAGGTTCGTCTAAAATAATAGTATCAGGCGATTGACTTCCGATACTCAAGCAGCATAACATTAAACGCATGCGCTCGCCTCCACTTAAAGCATTACAAGGTTTGTCCCAGGTGGTTTGAGGAAACAGAAATCGATTCAGTCTTATTTTAACTTCATGTTCTTCCAAGTTAAAAGTATTAAACTGTTGAGCCTGTTCATAAACTTTTAAATGATTGTTTATCAAAGAATAATCCTGATCAATATAAACCGATGTATTTTCTTTGCGAAAAACAGTTCCTGTTTTTGGCTCTAAAGTTCCCAAAAGTATCTTTATAAAAGTTGTTTTACCCGATCCGTTACTGCCTTTCACTGCAATACGTGATCCGCTTAAAATCTGCAAATTTATATTGTTCTGCCATATAAAATTACTGTCTGCATACCTGAAATTAATATTATTTGCAGTAAAAAGCACTTTTTCTTTATGAAGATTGGAACTGTTAAAACCGAATTTCATTTGCTCGGTTGCCATAACTGATGCTCTTAAATCTTGTAGTTCATCTCTAATATTTCCTATTTTTTCTGTGTGAACGCTTTTAAGTTTAGCGGTGCTGTTTTCGGCATTGTTTCGCAGGGTATTCATCATTATTTTGGCAACACCTGATTTTTCCTGTTTGCCTTTTCCTCTGCTGTCTAATTTCTGCTGACGTTCAATAGTTTCGCGCTCTTTTTCACGAGCTTTTTTTAATGCTTTTTCTTTGCTATGAATGTCTTGTGCAAGCGCATTTTTTTCAATCTGTTTCTGTTCTGTATAAAAGTCGAAATTTCCACCATAAACCGAAATTGCGTTTTTAGTTAGTTCGCAAACTTTGTTTAAAAGGTTTAGCAATTTTCTGTCGTGACTCACAATAACCAGCGTGCTTTTTGTCGATCTTATAAAATCGTACAAAAATTTTCGACTTTCAAAATCCAAATGATTGCTGGGTTCATCTAATAAAATTAATTCGGGCTGATGAATCAAAATTCCGGCAAGGAACACCTTTGTTTTCTGTCCACCGCTCAACGTTTCCATCTTTTGCGATAAATCCAAACTGTTCAGCTTCCAGTGTTTCAAGGCTTCAATACATCGCTCTTCAATAGTCCAATCGTCATTGAGTATTTCGTAGTTTTTTTCAGAAATACTTCCGTTTAATATTTCATGTAGTGCATTTATTTTTTGATCAATTCCTAAAGCTTTGGCAATGGTAAAATCGTTATACTGACCAAATATCTGCGGAATATAATATGGTTTCGAATCGATATTAATCGAACCGTTTAAAGGCTGAAGCTCACCTGCCATAATTTTTAGCAAGGTTGATTTTCCCGAACCGTTGTTGCCGATTAATGCGATTTTTTCGCCTGAATTTACTGTAAGATTTATGTTGCCGAAAAGTAAATCCTTGTTTGGATGTGTATAGGATAAGTTTTGAATAATAAGCATGATTTCTTTCGTTGAAGATGTAACAATAAAGCAAACCATTTTGTGGTTTACCGCTTTTGAAAGTCTGAAAGAAATTGTTTTTTACATTTTATTGCTTATTTTTAATGGTACAAAATTAGTCTTTTTTATGAATTGTTCAAAAGAACAGTTGTTTTTTTGATAATATCAGCCTTATTATCGTTGCAGTTAATAAAGTAAATGGTTTGCCATAACTGGGTTTTCACAGCCTGATTGTTTTCTGTTTTTGTCCAATTAGGATAAACTCTAAAACCTCTTTTTCCTTCTTTTTTACTGTTGGTTAATATGTTTTTCTCACTTAAAAGATCTTTAGGGAAAATGAAAAAACCAAAATTATTTTCTTGTTTTGCTGCGATGATGTAAAAATCAAACGGATCATTTATGTTGAAGGGTTCGGTTTTATTTTCGGCATTTCGTTTCCAAAAGGTTACGAATAACCCAACTTTTTTTGGAGTGATCTTTGCCTGTCGAAATTTTATTTTTAGATCATCCAATTTAAAACTGCATCCCGAATATTCCAAACATTCATCATCTGTAACAAAATCGGTAATTTTTTGATGGGTTATTTGTGAAAGAAGGCTTTTTATCTGTTGCAAATCGTTTGTCATTTTTCCTGTAAATGTATCATAAAGTTTTTTAACGGAAAATTCCGAATTTATATTATTAAATTCATCTTCAAAAGTTTATTTTTGATGATGTTTTATTTTTAACAGTTATGAAAAAAATCTGGTTAGCCTTATTATATATTCCCTTAACAATAGTTGCACAACCCAAACAAAAATTTCAGCCCGCAAACCAATGGGTAGATAGTGTTTACAATCAAATGTCGTTCGATGAAAAAGTGGGACAGTTGTTTATGGTTGCCGCTTATTCAAACCGTGACAGTAAGCATATTCAGGAACTTTTAGATTTGATACAGTCTAAAAATATCGGCGGTGTAATTTTCTTTCAGGGCGGACCAGGCAGACAGGCACACATGACGAATAAATTGCAACAAGCATCAAAACTACCTTTGTTTGTGGGCATTGATGCCGAATGGGGATTAGGTATGCGGTTAGATTCTACTTACATTTATCCGTGGAATATGACGTTGGGTGCGGTTCAGAAAAATGATCTGATTGAACAAATGGGCATGCAAATGGCAGAACAATCTAAACGTATGGGTATTCATTTTATGTTTGCACCTGTTGTCGATGTCAATATCAACCCGTTAAACCCGATTATTGGTAATCGATCGTTTGGTGAATCTAAAGAAAACGTTGCCAACAAAGCTACAGCATTAATGAACGGAATGCAGCAAAATAACGTATTTGCAACGGCTAAACACTTTCCTGGACACGGCGATACCGCAACCGATTCGCATCACGCGCTTCCAAACATCGATTTCGATAAAAAACGATTAGACAATATTGAATTGTATCCCTACAAAAAACTGATAAAAGAAGGTTTGGCATCCGTAATGGTGGCACATTTGTCGGTTCCGGCATTGGAACCTAAAAAAAACCTTCCAACCTCCTTGTCATACAATACTATAACCAATGTTTTAAAGAATGATTTAAACTTTAAAGGACTTATTTTTACCGATGCCTTAAATATGAAAGGAGTTGCTAATTACAAATCTCCGGGAGAAGTAGATTTGGCGGCGTTTTTAGCAGGGAACGATGTATTGCTTTTTGCAGAAAATGTTCCGTTGGCAATTGAAAAATTTAATGAAGCGTTTGCAAAAGGCGAGTTTACAGAAGATCGTTTAGCTCATTCGGTAAAGAAAATATTACTGTACAAGTACAAGACAGGTTTAAACAATTACAAACCAATTGAAACTAAAAATTTATATCAAGATTTAAACAAGCCCGAATACACCAATTTAAGTTATAAACTGTACGAAAATATTGTTACCGTTGTAAAAAATAATAAAAACACGTTGCCTTTTAACAGCACCAAACAGCAGAATATTGCTTATGTGAAATTGGGCGACGATGTGAATGATACTTTTATCGAAGCTTTGCAGGCAAACCAGCCTGTTACGTTTTTTAATCATTATCAGATTGAAGATCATTTGGATGATTTAAAAGCGTTTGATTTGGTTATTGTAGGATATCACAAAGCCGATGGAGTATGGAAAAAACACGATATGACCGCGAACGAAGTTACGTTACTTGACAATATTGCCAATTCCAATAAAACGATTTTTGTTTCGTTTGTAAAACCTTACGCATTAAGTGCCGTTAAAGATTTTTCGAAGTTTGAAGCCGTTGTTTTGGG
>JBEBXJ010000129.1:0-5443 GCA_040391685.1 Paenimyroides baculatum | reverse complement strand
CCCGATTTTACTCCGTGCAATACAAAGAAAATGGTATTATCATTATACATATCGGCACTAAAAATCAATCCGGTATGGCGACGGTCGTTTGCATATTGCTCTAATTTTGTTTTTAAGACTTTTCCTTCTTCTGTTAAAGGATAAGCAACTGCATAAACCATTTTTATGTTTTTAGACAAATCTCGTTTAAACGACAAACCTTGTAATTTCGGTAAATCTTTCGCAATAATACGCTCGGCTTCTTTACCCTCTTTAGTAGTTGGATAGGTTAATGCCACATATTCCAACGCTTCTCGATAATTGGTTAATCCACGTAATTTACCAATAGTCATTGCTTTCAACAATTCGTATTTACTTATAATTCCGTCGCCAATAACCGTTGGTATTTTAGCATCTAATTCTTGTAAGGTTTCATAAAAAGCCCCGTTTGCATACAAGCGGTAAATTTTATTGTAATCATCAACCGGAGATCCATCGGCAGAAATAACCGTATTCGGGTTCAATGCCACTTGTGTATATCGTGAGTTTGGATGGTTTGTTTTTAAATCCTCTAATATTGCCTGTGCTTTGGCAGGATCTATCTTTAAATAAATTTTATATAAATGATATTTGGCAGGTTCAATTAAACCAACTTCCGGATTTATAGAAAGCAAATGTTCTAATTTTTGAGCAGCTACTTCGTACTCTTCTAAACGATCACTATACAATAGTCCAAGCTGATAATACGCATTGTCGCGTTCGGTTTTAAGGTTCGTTATTTCTGTTTGATCTGTTGGTATCTGTTTTAAGTAAAAATCTACATTGTATCGGGCAACATTCGGATCGTTTTCGTTTCCTGCAGTGGTGTTGCTTCCTGATGCTGTTTGATCTTCACTTTGCTGGGTATTTGCCGCAACTGTTGGTCCGCTGCTCGATGCTACCGATGACCAACGCCAGTTATCGGTTAACTGTCTGTTACCCCATTTTTGCACAAAATCGCTTTTACCTTGTTGTACGGTATTTATATTATAAAAGTAAAAATTAGACGAAGAACCAGTACTTGGAGCCGAACCTGGTGTTTGCTGTGCATTTTGTTGCGATGCTACTTGTTCTGCTTTGGCATCATCGGCTTTCAGTTTCTCGATCAGCTTTTCAATTTCCTGCTTGCGCTGTGTATCATCTTTACCAACTAAATTAAGAATACTGTCGTTTTTTCGGGCGATCTGTTCGTATCGAACAATATCAACCAAATTATTTCTTTTACGTTTTACCTGAACATATTCACGAGACATAGGGTTCATGTAAACCATGGTAGAATCGTAATACATACCGGCGGTTTCAAACTTTTTTTTCTGATAGTAGATATTTGCCAGCTTGTTATAGTTGGATACTTTTACATAGTCGTTATTTTTGCCGACTTTTAGCGACATGTTGTAGTCTTTTATGGCACGATCTTTTAAATCGTAAGCTTCGTGCATAACACCTAGCTGATGAAAAATGATATCGGAATACGCACGGTTCTCCCGATCGTTCAACAACGATAAATACTGACGCACGAATACCGTAGTATCAACAGTAGCAATATCCTGATTAGCAAATTTTTCGGCATGTGCATTTATAACCAGCGCACGGGAAATCCTGCGATTATAATCAATTACATCCTGAAAATTTTTAACCGCATCACTTTTCTGTCCGGTTTTACTGTTCAACTGTCCTAAAATATAAGTATAACGCGCTTTTTCGTCGGTATCGCTGGTTAGGTCAATAGCTTGTTGTAATGGAATTTTGGCAGAATCTAAATGTTCTAAATGAATATAACCTTGCGCTAAAGTTGCATAAGCATCGGCTTTTGTCTGATTTTTTAATTCTGATTCGCTGTCTCTGAAAATCTTTTTGATATTCTGTATCGCCAATCCGTAATATTCTAACTTTAAATTGGTTTTTTCTTTCCAAACCAAAGCATCGTAAAACAAATCACTATCGGGATATTTTAGAATGATGTAATTGAATGCTTCAACCGCTGGTACAAATCGTAAATCCTGGTAACGTGCTTTGCCCAAAAGCATGTAAGCTTCGTCCATCTGCGGATTATGTTCTTTCCCTGCAATATTTATAGAATGTTTTTGGGCAGCTTTTACAGCCTTATCTTCTGCTCGTTGAAAATGTGGATTTTTTTCTGAAGCTCCTGTAATAATCAGTGCTTTTTCGTCTTTCTGAGCAGGTTCAACTGTAATCAGATTCGAAAAATCATCAACATATTTTTTTTTAAGTTCCATTACTCCGCGGTCATACGCAACCGTACCGTTGTAAAGCACGTTGTATTTGGTGGTAGTAGCGTGATATCTTTTGTTGGCAAAACCTGCTTTTTCGGTAGAACAAGCAATTGCTACCAAAAGAATAAATAAGACAGGTGTATATTTAAAGAAAAAAGTTTTCAATAGATTGATTTTTTACAATAACTAAAAAACACAGAATTTCGTATAAATAATTTAAAAAACTTAACGTTCTGTACTTTAATGTGTAAAAATAATAAAACAGAACTTATTTTCATTATAAAAAGAATTTAAAAAAATCGCTCCAAAAAATGGAGCGATTCTTCTTCATAGCAAATGTTTGCTAATCATTTTAATCTAACCAAAAACCAATTTATTTCTTTAAATGTCAAAAATATAATATCAAATATACATATAAAAACACAATTTCACAAATTATTAAATAATATTTTAATAATTTAACTTAAGAAACATTTAAAAAGTTTTACACTACATTTGCTTTTTAAATTTTTAGAATGAAAAAGGATATCGATTTTCCTAAATCGGAAAATGTTTTTTTAGCAGCGATACAGCAATGGAACGATGATTTTCAGGAAAACAGCTGGTATGTTTATCTGGTAAACAACACCGACAAAACACTAGAAATGGTTTTGGCAGTTTCACGTGCATACGGAACAATTAACAACGAGCAGCGGTCAACAGGAACTTTTCGTCATGCTTTTAAAGAGGTAGCTCCTAAAAGCATCACTAAAGTTGAAATGTTAGAGAACAATGTTTTACAGCTGAATAACGAGTTTGTTGTTACGTATTTTTTAGACAATAAAATGTTTGATAAAACTTTTGTTTTTAAAACTAATACCATAAACCCGAAAGCATTAAGCGATATTCCCGGAACAGATTTAAGGGGCGTTTTGTTGAAATAAAAAAGCCAGATTTAAAAATCTGGCTTTTGTTTTTATGCTTCTTTATGTTTTTTGTTTGCTATTAACGACCAAATTACTGAAATGGCAAGCACTGAACCTATGATGGCTAATGATACCGAAGAATTGAAATGGTAATATGGCATAATAATCATTTTTATACCGATAAATGCCAGAATAATTGCTAAACCGTAATGTAGCTTAGAGAACATATCCATTGAGTTTGCCAATAAAAAATACATAGATCGTAACCCTAAAATAGCAAATATGTTTGATGTGTACAGAATAAAAGGATCGTCTGGTGCTATAGCAAAAATAGCAGGAATGCTATCTACTGCAAAAACCAAATCGGTAATTTCTATAACAGCCAAGGCAACAAACAATGGCGTTACCATTTTAATGCCGTTTTCTACAGTAAAGAACTTATCACCATGAAAGTCTTTTGTAACTTTAAAGAACTTGTGAACAATACGCACTCCGATATTTTTAGATATGTCACTGCCTTCTTCCTCATTATCAGACGACCAGGATTTGATTCCGGCAATGATCAGGAAAATACCAAAAATAAACAGAATAACGTTTAACTGACGTGGTTCGCCTGTCGCAGAATCAATTCCCAAAAACGGTAAGGTTATATACGTTAACTTTATTAATTCTACTCCTGCAAAAATAAATATCGCTCTAAAAAACAAGGCACCTAAAATTCCCCAGAAAAGTACTTTGTGCTGATATTCTTTTGGTATTTTAAAAAATTTAAACACCAGAATAAACACAAACAAATTATCTACAGAAAGAGCTTTTTCTATCCAATAAGCTGCCTGATATTTCGCGAAATTATCGGTAATTCCGTAAGGCTTATCCAACACCCAATAAACAACACCACTGAAAACCATAGAAAGGGTTATCCAAACTATTGTCCAAGAAAGTGCTTCTTTATTTGAAATGGTGTGACTTTTCTTGTTAAAAACTCCTAAATCAAGTAAAAGCATTATAATAACTGCAATTGCAAAACCACCTATTAACCATGGGTGATTTATTAAATGATCGTCTGGTAAATTATTCATAGCAAGGTGAGTTTAATCTAATTTATCTGTTAGTTTTTTAAATACCTTTTTAGGTTCTTTATTATTGTATAATATGTCGTAAACGGCATCGATGATCGGGGTTTTTGCCTTCAATTCTAAATTCATCAGGTAAGCACTTTTTGCTGCATAATAACCTTCGGCAACCATGTTCATTTCCATTTTTGTAGAAATTACAGTGTATCCTTTACCTATCATGTTACCAAACATACGGTTTCGTGAAAAAAGCGAGTAACCTGTAACCAACAAATCGCCCAGATAGGCAGAATCGTTTATGTTGCGTTTTAGTTTGTGCACTTTTTTAATGAATTTTTTCATTTCGCGAATGGCATTGCTCATTAACAGCGCCTGAAAGTTATCTCCATAGCCCAATCCGTGTGCCATACCTGCTGCTATTGCGTAAATATTTTTAAGCATTGCTGCATATTCGGTTCCCATTACATCGTCTGATGTTTTTGCTTTAATGTAATGGCTGCGCAAACTTGATGCTATAACTTCGGCTTTTTCCAAATCGCCGCCGGCAATGGTCAGATAAGACAATCGTTCTAAAGCTACTTCTTCTGCGTGACAAGGACCTGCCAAAACTGCAATATTTTCTATAGGTATATGATAGGTTTCCATAAAATGCTGCCCAACGATCAATCCTGTTTCAGGAATGATCCCTTTAATGGCAGATACAATGATTTTATCTTCTAAAGAAACGGTTAATTTTTCCAATTCATTTCCTAAAAAAGCCGACGGTATTGCAAAAACTACATAATCTGCGTAACTGATTGCCTCGTTAATATCGGTTGTTAGCAAAAGCTGGTCGGTATCAAATTCTACCGAACTTAAATAATTAGGATTGTGTTTATTAACTTTTAATTCTTCAATTGCAGTATCGTTGCGCATGTACCAGCAAATTTCGTTTAAATTGTGGCACAGCATTTTAGCAATGGCTGTTGCCCAACTACCGCCACCAATTACTGCAAACTTTGGATTGTTAATCATTCTTACTTTTTTTGATTTGCAAAAATAGACTTTTTAAACTTTTTATAATTTATTATTTTGTTAAGCTTAATTATTTATGTTTTCTGAACAATAAACATCTTTGCTTTGCGTTTTACTTAATGATTTTTAATTTGATTTTTTAATAAATTTAAAAAGCGACTTCGTTATTGTTGTCGCTTTTTTGTTTTAAAAAAAGACC
>JBEBXJ010000128.1:0-5595 GCA_040391685.1 Paenimyroides baculatum | reverse complement strand
ACTTTATAAATAATTTTAAACAAAAATCGCTTTTACAGCGATTTTTGTTCTTTATCGGCTTAATTTTTTTAATACTGTATTTTGTATTGGGCTGTATGTTTATTTTTTGGAAAACCATTCCTTTAGAATTGTCATATACCCGCAGGTTACTCTTTGGTGTTTTGCTTATAGTGTACAGTATCATTAGGTTTTTTAGAATCATAAACATAAGACAAGATTAGTTTCTTGTCTTTTTTTGTTCAAATAATATTTTCTCTACATACTAAATGAGAAATAGTTGCGTTAAACTATAAATGAGTGTTTATATTTTGTATATTTAGTTAAAAAATTTTTATATGGTATGATTTTTACGCTTTAATTTAAAAACATTTTAATTATGAGCAGTTTAAATTTATTTGGAAAAGAGTGGTCAAACATTGTGTTTGAAAACCGAAACAAGCTATACGGAGCCTATAAACTACGTCAAGAAAGTACTAAAACAACTTTTATGGCATTGGCTATCGGGGTGGGAATGTTAAGTATGATATTTGGAAGTTCCTATCTTTATGCTTCTAAAAGTGAGAGTAGGGTGATAGTATATGAAATTCCTGATGATCCTATAGTCCCTGATATTATAGATCCGGTTGAAAAAGTTAAGCCTCCTGTTGAGACACCTAAAGGAACTTTAGATGAGGATACAAAAGCGGTTGCAACTAAAACCGATGTGATGAAAAACATCAAGTTGATTGAGATGAATGCTGCTAAAGATAATGAGGTAAAAGATGAAAATTTAGCAGCTCAAAATCAGTTTAAAGATGATGTCAATTCAGGGCAGGAGAATCTTGATGCAAATAAAAATGGATCTCTGAACACCGATGGAAGTAAATCTGGAACAGAAAATACTGAAAATGGAAACAATACAGAAGGTTTTGGTTCAAAAGATGGTTTAGAAAATATAAAAGGAAATGAAATAGTTAGACTTGTTCAACACAAAGCGGCGCCTAACGAAGGGTTTGAGAAATTCTTTGAATCGTATATAAGAAAATTTTCTGCAAAAGATTTGGGTGGAAGTGCAACAGAAATGGTTGTTAAACTTAAGTTTGTAGTAGAAAAAGACGGGTCTTTTACAGACATAAAAATAGTTGAAGATAAGTTTGGCTTGGGTAACGAAGCAATTCGGGTACTAAAATCAATGCCAAAATGGAAAGCAGCACAACACAACGGTAGAACAGTTAGATCTCAGTTTACCTTGCCAATTAAAGTAAAAGTAAATAACTAAATTGAACCCGCTTTAAAACAGCGGGTTTCTTGTTTTTATATGTATAGTACTGCAATTTAACGTAAGGTAAAATCATATTTGCTGCATCAATAATTTTTGTTTGTTAAAAATGCAAAATTTGTAAAGTTTATTAAAAAAAAAATTAGTAGATTTAGCAATCAATTAATATTTAAAATTATGAAGCAGATAATTTGGTCTGTGTTAGGGTTAAGCCTGCTGGTTTCGTGCAAAAAAGAACCAGAAGCAACAACCGCTGAAGTAAAAGAAGCATACAACAGAGGTACTACCGAAATGTATGTAGAATCATCGGTTTATCCTATAATTGAAGATATTAATGAGGTTTTTAAAACGTATTACAGCAATGCCAATATTAAACTTGTAATGCTTTCGCAGAACGAGATTTTAAATGCGGTTTATAAAGATTCTAATCGTTTGGCAGTAGTTCCAAAAACATTTGGTGCTAAAGAATTAGAAGCCTTTAAAGGTCGAGTTGTGCCAAAAATAACACCTATCGCAAAAGATGCGGTGTTGTTCATAACACAGAAAAGTGCAACCGATACCTTAATTAATTATAATGATGTAATTGCTGTTTTTAAAGGAACTAAAAAATCCGAAAAAGTGTTTGTTTTTCACGATGCCAATTCAAATATCGTTTCAAACATAAAAAAAGATGCAGGTGTAAACGAATTAAGCAAAAACGTTTATTATGTAAAAACGGTTGAAGAAATTGTATCTTACATAAATAAAAATAAAAATGCGGTAGGCGTTGTAGGGATTAACTGGATGGTACAACCCGACGATAAAATCAAGGAAAGCATTAAACAACTGCGTTCTATGCTTGTGTATAATGATTCGTTAAAACAATATTTCGCTCCTTCGCAAAGTACCATTGCAGACAATACGTATCCACTTGTACGAACTATTAATATTGTAGATGTTCAAGGAAAAACGGGTTTAGGTACTGGTTTTGCAAGTTTTGCTGCATCAGACAAAGGGCAACGAATTGTTTTAAAATCAGGTCTAATGCCTGTTACATTGCCAAAAAGAGAAATTAATATAATAGAATAATCAAGTTTTTTTTCAATATAATCGTAAATTATGAATAAAAAAATTACCCTAAGTTTAGCTTTATTATCATTCATTTTTAGCGCAAATGCACAAAGTAGCGCAAATGATGAAATTGATAATGCAATTAAGTACGGACGTTACGATGTTGCAAAAAAAGAACTATATAAGCTAGTTAGATCTCAACCAACCCAAGGAAAACATTTTTATCGTTTAGGGCTAATTCATTTAAACGAAAATAATCAAGATTCTGCAAGTTATTATTTCAAACAAGGATTAAGAGCCGTAAAAAATGTTGATATAAATAATTTAGGATTAGGTAAATTAGGTTTGCTTACACAGAAAGATAAAGAAGCAAAATCAAAATTTAATGCAGCTACGTTAAATATTGGACCAAAAGACTATCAAACCTATTTGGATATAGCACACGCTTACACTTTTGCACCAAAACCAGATTTTGATTTGGCATTAGAGTTTGTAAATAAGGCCTTATTTGTAAATTTAGAAACCCCTGAGCCACACATAGCACGTGGAGATATTTATTTTGCAGAAAAGCAGTTTGTTGATGCACGCAGAGTGTATTATGAAACTTCGAAAAGATTTCCAAACAGTCATTTACCAAAAATGAAATTGGCGGACGTTTTCCGCGCAGGTAACGAGTTTGAAGATGCTATAAAAGTCTATGATACCATTGTTTCTAAAGATCCAACATACGTAGATGTTTACAAACAATTAGCATTAACACATGCCGATTATGCTCGTTTCAAAGATGATAAAGCACTTTTACAGCCTGGGGTCGAAAACTATTTTAAATACCACGAAATGCTTGGTGAAAGTATGGATCTTGATAATGAATTGGCTGCTTACTTAATTAAAAATAAAGATTACAAAGCGTTAGGAGATTTAGTTAGAACCAAATGGTACACACGTGGTGATAACTTTTATATGTATCGTTACCGTGCCATTGCTGATTTCCAAAACGGGAAGTTTTTAGATGCCAAAGAAAGCATCAACAAATATTTTGATGTTCAGGATAAGAAAGAACAAATTCTACCAATAGATTATTTGTATAAAGGATTGTCAGAGTTAGAAGCTTCACGTAAAGAAGACGGAACTTTTAACGAAGCAGTTTATAAAAAATCAATTGACGAAATGGCAAAAGCTGTTAAAGAAAATCCTAAATTAGGAGTTGCTTTACACGAGTTAGGAATGGATTTGTTTAAAGACGAACATTTTGAACAAGCTTATTTTGTGTTTGATTTAGCTTCTAAAGATGAAAAATCGCCTTATTATGTGTACGATATGTATTACAAAGGGAATGCGCTTTACATGGCAAGCGATAAGCCTATGTTTAACGATCAGTTACAAAAAGCAAAAGATAATTTAGACAGTTCTTTAAAGAAAACACCAACATTTGAGGCTTATCTGATTAGTGCACGTGTAAACAGAAACTTGAATACTCCTACATCTTTAGCTAAAATGGAAAAAGATTACGAAGGATTCATTGATTTGCTTACTCAGAAAGGATTTGCTAACGATGCGGCTTTTAAAGATGCCTTAATTGAAGCTTACACCATGATTGGTAATTACAACCAAACTGCAAATAAAGCAAAAGCAACAAGTTCTTTCCAAAAAGTACTGCGATTAGATTCCAGTAACGAGTACGCAAGAAAGCAAGTGCAAAGCGCTAAATAAATAACAGGAGAGCAACTTAACGGTTGCTCTTTTTTTATGAAATTTTTTTAGGATAACTATCGTATCTTTGCAAAAAAATAAAAAATGACAACAGCAGAAACAATAGTTGAATCGTTACCTTTAATGGAGGCTTTTTACACCATTCAGGGCGAAGGTTTTTATACCGGTCATGCAGCATATTTTATACGTTTGGCAGGATGCGATGTGGGGTGTCATTGGTGTGATGTTAAAGAAAGCTGGGACGAAAATCTGCATCCTAAAGTTTTGGTCAGTGATATCGTTTCGCAAGCCGAAGATAACGGAAAATTAGTTGTAATTACCGGCGGTGAACCGTTGATGTGGAATTTAGATAATCTTACCTTAAAACTAAAAGAAAAGGGAATTCAAACCAATATAGAAACATCCGGAGCTTATGAATTATCAGGTTTTTGGGATTGGATTTGCCTGTCACCTAAAAAAGCAAAGCTACCTACACAAAGTGTTTACGATGCTGCAAACGAATTAAAATGTATCATTTACAACAAACACGACTTTAAATTTGCCGAAGAACAGGCTGCCAGGGTAAACAAAAATGCCAAGTTATATTTACAGGTTGAGTGGGGTAAGAAAGAAGAAATGCTGCCTTTATTGATTGATTATGTAAAAAACAATCCTAAATGGGCTATTTCTACGCAAACTCATAAATATTTGGATATTCCTTAAAATATTTTAATTTTACCTAAAAAAATGTTATGAAGAAAACAGTACTATTAATGCTATTGATTGCTGCAACAAACTGTTTTGCACAAGCCAATAAAAGCGATGTAATTAAGTTGGTTGAGCTGTCGGGTGAGATTAATGAGTTTTACAATATTACCGATGAAATTTCTAAACAGTTATCGGTTAATAATCGCGATAGTTTTAAAAAGGATATGGAACCGCTGATTGCCAAGCAAAAAAGCAGTTTAATTTCTTATTACTCTCAAAATTTATCACAAAGTGAAGTGGAGAATTTGATTGAATTTTATCAGACACCGCTTGCTAAAAAATTTATGATGGTTAGGCAAAATTACGCTACCGTTTTAAATAATAAATCCGAAGCTTTTAAAGCTGAAATTCAGGGGATTATTATGAAATATATGATGTAGAAAGAGAAGCAGTTGCTTCTCTTTTTTATTGGTTTCAAACTAAAAACTGTCATTCTGAACGAAATGAAATGTAGTGAAGACCCGAGCTTGCGAATTGGCGGAGCAATCTCATTGTTAGAGATTCCTCCTTTCGTTGGAATGACAAGTTAAATAATTATTATTTTGAAAGATTTCTTACTTTGTAATTCTAGCCAGATAATCAAAATTAGATCCTTCTAAAACAAGTTCACACTTTAAATTTTGAGCTATACAGGCATTTTGCAATGTGTTGAAGTCTAAATACAGCCAATTGAAAGATTCTTCTTTTTCGCCTTTATATGACACGTTAAATGTAAGCTCTCCGTAATAATCACCGTACAAAGGAATCCATTTCCCACCGTCATCGTCTTCATCAAACATATAAATAATGTCCGAACTGTCAATTAAAATCTGTCCGTTATCAGTCAGCAG
>JBEBXJ010000127.1:0-5672 GCA_040391685.1 Paenimyroides baculatum | reverse complement strand
CTATTTGGGAAGCACAGTTTGGAGATTTCTCTAACGGCGCTCAAATTATGATCGATCAGTATATTTCGGCTGGTGAAGACAAATGGGGAAGCCAAAACGGAATTGTGATGTTATTGCCACATGGTTACGAACACCAAGGCGCAGAACATTCATCGGCACGTTTAGAGCGTTATTTACAGCTTTGTGCAAACCACAATATGTATGTAGCAAATTGTACAACGCCTGCAAACCATTTCCACATGTTGCGTCGCCAAATGGTAACCGATTTTAGAAAGCCGTTGGTAATCATGTCGCCAAAATCATTGTTACGTCATCCCGAAGCTACTTCAACCATCGAAGAATTAACAAGCGGATCGTTTCAAACAATTGTAGATGATCCAAAGGTTCAAGATAAAGCGGCAGTAAAAACACTGGTTTTTGTTTCAGGTAAATTCTATTACGATTTACAGGCAGAAAAAGAAAATTTAGGCAGAAACGATGTTGCTTTTGTAAGAGTTGAACAATTGTTTCCGTTAGATAACGATAAATTAAAAGAAGTAATAGCTTCTTACCCAAATGTTGATGATTATGTTTGGGCACAGGAAGAACCTAAAAATATGGGTGCTTACGGTTATATGCTGATGAATTTTGACTTGGTTAAATTCCGTTTGGCATCACCGGCAGCCGCAGCTGCACCGGCCGCAGGTTCATCTGTTCGATCTAAAGCAAGATATGCACGTGCAATTGCCAAAGTATTCGATAAAAATTTATAATTTTAGAAAGTTTTTCAAATAACACAATATTAAATTAATATACTCATGAGTATCTTAGAAATGAAAGTTCCTTCGCCAGGAGAGTCAATCACAGAAGTGGAAATTGCTACTTGGTTAGTAAAAGACGGAGACTATGTAGAGAAAGACCAAGCAATTGCTGAGGTTGATTCTGACAAAGCAACTTTAGAATTACCTGCTGAAGCTAGTGGTATTATTACTTTAAAAGCGGAAGAAGGAGATGCTGTGGCTGTTGGTCAGGTAGTTTGTTTAATCGATACAGGTGCTGCAAAACCATCTGGTAGCACACCGGCTGCCGAAGCTCCAAAAGCTGAAGAGAAAAAAGAAGAAGTAAAAGCTGCACCGGCTGTTGCATCTGCACCAGCTGCTACGTATGCAACAGGATCTGCATCGCCGGCTGCCAAAAAAATATTAGACGAGAAAAGCATCGCCGCTGCATCTGTTCAAGGTACAGGTAAAGATGGTCGTGTAACTAAGGAAGATGCTTTAAACGCAATACCTTCAATGGGAACACCAACTGGCGGACCTCGTGGAACAGAGCGCAAAAAAATGTCTATGTTACGCAGAAAAGTAGCAGAGCGTTTGGTTGAAGCTAAAAATACAACAGCAATGTTAACTACTTTTAACGAGGTTAACTTAACTGAAGTAAATAAATTACGTACCGAATTTAAAGATGCTTTTAAAGCAAAACACAATGCGTCGTTAGGCTTTATGTCGTTCTTTACAAAAGCGGTAACTCGTGCATTACAGTTATTCCCTGATGTAAACTCAATGATCGATGGCCAGGAGCAGATCAAATTTGATTTTGCTGATATCTCTATCGCGGTTTCAGGACCAAAAGGATTAATGGTTCCAGTTGTTCGCAATGCAGAATTGTTATCTTTCCGTGGTGTGGAAGCAGAAATTAAACGTTTGGCAACAAGAGCACGTGACGGACAAATTACGGTTGACGAAATGACAGGCGGAACTTTTACAATTACCAACGGTGGTGTATTTGGTTCTATGTTATCAACACCAATTATCAACCCGCCGCAATCAGGTATTTTAGGAATGCACAATATCATCGAACGTCCTGTTGCAGTTAACGGACAGGTAGTTATTGCGCCAATGATGTACATTGCATTGTCTTATGACCACAGAATTATCGATGGTCGTGAATCTGTTGGTTTCTTGGTAGCCGTTAAAGAAGCTTTAGAAAATCCAATGGAGTTGTTAATGAACAACGATCCTAAAAAAGCATTGGAATTATAATATTTTATTGTTTTTATATTTGCAGAAAGTCTTTCCAATTGGAAAGACTTTTTTTGTTTGCTTTTCGTAGCTTTGTTTTCTAATTCAAAAAAATATGAGTTCCAAAAAATCAGCTGCAATTGGTTTTATATTCATTACAATGTTAATCGATATTATAGGAATAGGTATTATAATTCCTGTAATTCCCAAACTTTTACAAGAATTAAATCATTCTGATATTAGCGAAGCGGCACAATTAGGCGGTTGGCTGGCATTTGCTTACGCATTTACGCAGTTTTTGTGTGCGCCGTTAATGGGTAGTTTGTCTGATAAATACGGCAGAAGACCCGTTTTGCTGATTTCCTTGATAGCATTTGCAGTTGATTATCTGGTATTGGCTTTAGCACCAACTGTTGCTTGGTTATTTGTGGGTAGAATCATTGCAGGTATTACCGGAGCTAGTATTTCTACGGCAATGGCTTATATATCCGATGTCAGCACACCCGAAAACAAAGCCAAGAATTTTGGTTTGGTCGGTGCTGCCTTTGGTATCGGATTTATTATTGGTCCGGTAATTGGCGGTTTGCTGGGACAGTTTGGTTCACGCGTGCCTTTTTATGCAGCTGCTACATTATGTTTTGTGAATTTTGTGTACGGATATTTTGTTTTGCCCGAATCGTTAACACCTGAAAAACGTAGGGTTTTTGAATGGAAGGCAGCAAACCCCATTGGCGCATTAACTCGATTAAAAAAGTTTCCTAATATTATAGGTTTGGTTGCGGCTATGTTTTTTATGTATTTTGCATCGCACGCCGTTCACGGAAATTGGAGTTTTTATACCATGTACCGATATGATTGGGACGAACGTATGGTAGGAATTTCATTGGGTGTTCTTGGAGTGTTAGTTGCAATTGTACAAGGTGTTTTGGTTCGATTTGTTAATCCGCGGATAGGGAACGGAAAAAGTATTTTAATAGGATATTCCGTAAACTCTATTGGTTTGTTGTTGATTGCTTTTGCCTCACAAGAATGGATGGTTTTTGTATTCCTGGTTCCTTATTGTTTGGGCGGTTTGGCAGGTCCGGCAATTCAGTCGGAAATTACCAACCATGTTCCGGCAAACGAACAAGGGCAAATTCAGGGAACCTTAGCCAGCTTAAACAGTGCTACCGCAACTTTTGGTCCGTTGGTAATGACAAGTATTTTTTATTTCTTTACACACGATTCGGCTCCGTTTAAATTTCCGGGTGCACCGTTTGTTTTGGCATCGGTGTTAATGGTTTGCGCTTTTTTCATGGCTTACAAAGGATTAAAGAAAACACAATCTATATAAAATGAGTAGTTTTTATTATATCGATAGAAGCAATGTTTCATTTGAAGATTTCATTGCTTCGCCCGAAATCAAAAGTCATTTAATGGCGTTTCTGCACGAACAGCAGTTTAAGCATTTGTTCGATCAGTATAAAATACCAATTTCGAACAAATTGTTGTTGTATGGCGATAGTGGTTGCGGAAAAACTATGACTGCGAAAGTAATCGCCAATCATTTAAACAAAAAATTAATGATTGTAAATTTGGCAACAATTATTTCATCAAAATTAGGTGAAACTGCTAAAAATTTAGATTTGCTTTTTAAAGAATCGCAGTATGAAAGTATGGTTTTGCTGTTGGATGAATTTGATTCGTTAGGGCAGATCCGCGATTACGACAATAAAGACAATTCAGAAATGAAACGTGTGGTAAATGCCATTATTCAGTTGATGGATTATTTTTCACAGAAATCGATCTTAATTGCAGCAACCAATCAGATTCATATGATTGATGAAGCTTTGAAGCGTCGTTTTGAATGGCAGATTTCGTACGAAAAACCATCGAATGAACTATTAGATGATCTATATGATACGCTTAAAATTCCGATACCAGAGAAATATCATCCCAAAAAACGTTTGTATCAGGCATCGTACGCACAGGCAAAAGACGATTTTTACAAACATGTAAAACAAAATATTATAAACGAGCAATTGTCTTAAAAATGACAAATACCATAATGAACTGGAAACAGTTACTTTCTTTAAAAAAATTTGGCGACACTAAAATCCGCGAACGTAAAAACGAAAACCCATCGCGCATTGGTTTTGAAGTAGATTATGACCGAATTATTTTCTCTAACGCATTTCGAAGTTTGCAGGATAAAACCCAGGTCATTCCGCTTTCAAAAACCGATTTTGTACACACTCGTTTAACGCACAGTTTGGAAGTTTCGGTTGTTGGTCGGTCTATTGGTCGGTTGGCAGGTGCGCAGATTATTGAAAAATATACCGAATTAACAGATTTAGGTTACACCATTAACGATTTCGGAGCAATTGTTGCTGCTGCTTGTTTGTGTCATGATATCGGGAATCCGCCGTTTGGACATTCGGGAGAAAAAGCAATTGGCGATTTTTTTAAATACGGAGCAGGTGAGAAGTTTCGCTTAGATTTAGAACCGGCACAATGGCAAGATTTGATTGATTTTGAAGGAAATGCCAATGGTTTTCATATTTTAACCGATTCTCGCCCAGGAACCGAAGGCGGTTTGCGCATTTCGTATGCCACCTTGGGCGCTTTTATGAAATATCCAAAAGAAAGTCTGCCTAAAAAACCGACCAATGATATTTCTGACAAAAAGTACGGATTTTTTCAGGCAGATAAATCAAGTTTTTTAGATGTTGCTGATACACTTGGTTTGTTGAAAAGGGAAGGCGATTCGTTGCGATATTTTCGTCATCCGCTAACGTATCTGGTTGAAGCTGCCGATGATATCTGTTATACGATTATTGATTTTGAAGACGGTATCAATTTAGGTTGGATTCCTGAAGAACATGCGTTGGAATTCCTTATTAAAATCGTAAAAAACAACATCAATTCTGTAAAATACGCGCAGTTGCAAACAAAATCTGAACGTGTAAGTTACTTGCGTGCCTTGGCAATTGGTAGTTTAATTAACGATGTGGTGCGTGTGTTTATGGAAAACGAAGAAGAAATTTTAAAAGGAAATTTCCCATTTGCATTGACCGATAAATGTGCATACGTGGCACAAATGAAAGATATTATTACCATAAGTATTTCCAATGTTTACGAAAGTAAAGAAGTAGTTGAAAAAGAAGTAGTAGGGTATAAGGTACTTCACACGTTGCTTGAAAAATTCATTGCAGCTACCAATAACAAATTCAACGGTACTACAACTCATTATGACGAACTTATTTTAAAGTTGCTGCCCGAACAATACCAAACCGAAAACGAAAGTTTGTATTTACGTTTACTGAACGTTTGCCGATTTATTTCGCTACTAACAGACGGTAAAGCGTTGGAATTGTATCATTCTATTGTGGGGCGATAAATTAAATAAATTTATAAAATGATTATCGAAAAGATTGTACCAAAGAGAATGTAACCATTCGTCAGTTCGAGTCTTTCGACAAGCTCAAGATAAATTAAAGTTGAGAACCGGAGCCTGTCGGGAACTTAAAATTGACAACTTCTTGATACGTTGCGCTACTCGAAGTCACGTCTTATCTACATACAATAAATCGTATTAAATATACTTTTGGTACGAAGTTCCAGATAGTCATTATTTATAAAATAAAGTTTCAGTAAAAATACATTAAAGATTAATAACAGGCAAAACGGTTG
>JBEBXJ010000126.1:0-5723 GCA_040391685.1 Paenimyroides baculatum | reverse complement strand
TGAAAAAGGCGGTGTAAGCGATGCTACATTTTCTAACG
The DNA here is from genome assembly GCA_040391685.1 of Paenimyroides baculatum. GTDB lineage: Bacteria > Bacteroidota > Bacteroidia > Flavobacteriales > Flavobacteriaceae > Flavobacterium > Flavobacterium baculatum_A. The sequence continues at coordinate 5,685 of JBEBXJ010000126.1, read as the reverse complement.
GAAACTATTATTTGGCAGCTAATAAAAACGGTGGTTTAAAAGTTCCTTTAGAAAATAAAGAAAATATCGAAGTAATATCGCCAGATGGTCCATTAAGCAACAACATTTCTTCGGCAGTAGTAAACAAAAAAGATCTGTGGTTAACTTTTGGCGGTTACGGAATTGACATGAATCCTTACGAACCAAACGGCTTAACCAAATATGGCATTAGTACCTATAAAAACATGCTGTCGTGGGAACATATTTCTAATCAGCAATTAAACGGATTACAGTCAACAGTCAATATTAGTTTTAATCCGCAAAAATCTAACTTTGCTTACATAAGTACCTTTAACGATGGATTGGGTGTTTGGGATATTAACCAAAAGCAGTTAACTGTTTATGACGATACAAATACAGATGTTTTTACACCTATTATCCCAACCGATTTACGTATTTACGGAGTAGCTTTTGACAGAAATGGAACGGGGTGGATGACGAATACAGCAGGCGCAGATCCTACCCTGATTTCTATAAATACAAACAATCAGTTTAACAGTTATACATCAGACATTCTTAAGAGCAATAAACCTAATGATGATGCGTATTTACTACCTGTTATCGATAAAAATAATACCAAATGGTTTGCCAGTCGTTTAAGCGGTCTGTTTGTTTTTAACGAAACCAAGAATAACAAAGCAATGAAGATTGATACAGGTGCAACCACTGGAGGACTCCCGAGTGTTGGTGTAAGATCTATTGTCGTGGATTATAAAAACGAATTGTGGATTGGTACTACAAAAGGGTTACGTGTTATTAAAAATGTAGATCAGTTTTTAACCAGTTCACAATTAACTACAACCAATATCAAAATTGTAGACGAAGAGAAGGTTCAGGAACTTTTTTACGAACAAGATATATTGAACATTACCGTTGACGGATCAAACAATAAATGGGTATCTGTTGCAGAATCGGGCGTGTTTTTAATTTCAGACAGATACGAAACACTTTATAATTTTACTACGGCAAATTCGCCTTTACCAAGTAATGATGTTACTGCTGTTACTATAAACGGATCAACAGGCGAAGTATTTTTTGTTACGCGCCAAGGTATGGTGTCTTTTAAAAATTATGCGACTACTCCGTTAGAAGATTTAGATAACATTAAGGTATATCCAAATCCTGTGAAGCCAGGTTTTTCAGGCGATGTAAAAGTAAGCGGCCTGGTAAGTGATGCTACTGTAAAAATTACTGATATTGCCGGAAATTTAGTATACGAAACCAAATCGTTAGGAGGAACAGTTACCTGGAACACTTTGAGTTTTTCGGGATCGAGAGTGCCATCGGGTGTTTACATGATTTTTATTACATCGCAAGACGGAACTTTAGACGCAGTTAAAAAAGTGATGATTATTCGTTAATGCAGATTAAAACCGAAGTTATTGTCTTAAGCACCTTACGTTATCAGGAAAAAAGCCTGATTGTAAAATGTTTTACCCAGCATTTTGGTTTAAAAACCTACTTTGTACGTAACGCTTTTTCTGCAAAAAACAAAGGCTTAAACAGTGCCTATTTTCAGCCGCTGAATCAGCTGTATATCGATGCGGTTCATAAAAATAAGGGAGCTTTAGAATATATAAGCGAACTAAAACTGGCTTATCCGTACCAAACCATTTCGCTGGAATTTTACAAAAACAGTGTCAGTATATTTATTGCCGAAGTCTTAAGTCACAGCATAAAGGAAGAACAGCCAAACAGCGATTTATTTCTGTTTTTAAAAACAGCATTGGTTTGGTTTGATGAGCATTCTTTTTCGTCCGATTTTCATTTGTGGTTGCTACTGAATCTTACCAAGTATTTAGGATTTTATCCTGATGATTCTGATAAAACATCGCTATATTTCAATCCGCATGAAGGAAATTTTACCATGCACTATACGCCGAATTGTTTTAATGAAGATGAAACTACTCTTTTTCGAAAATTGTTTGATCTTTCACTTGACGTAAAACAAATTCACTTAACTAATATCCAACGCAGATCACTTTTAAAATTGTTGTTGGCTTATTACGAAACACATATTGTAGGGTTTAAGCAGGTTAAATCAATAGAAATTTTATCGGAACTTTTTTAATGATATAATTTTCGACTTCGCTCGAAGTGACGAACATGCTATATTATAATCTTGTCATTCCGTAGGAATCTATTTGAAGTTTTGTTACCTCGAAGATGTTAAATATGTTTAGAAATAGTTTATATGTTTTAAGTGCGACTCTATAGAAGTCGTATATCATTGTATACTTTTTTAAGATTTTTTCTGCTCTGTATCCACATCCTTTATTTTTTGATTAGTTTTAGTAGCTGTTTTCTGTTGAGCTAATCTTTCGCGGAAAGAGTTCTTACCTGCTTTAGACTTCATAGGTGAGATAGCAGTACAAACCAATACATATTCATCATCAGAGTTTAACCTGTAATCGAAGCTAGCTATAACAATAGAACCACGAGCAATGTTGTGTTTAGCAGTATCTTCTGGTGACATTCTTAATGATAAGTTACCTACTTCACTTCCGACCGATTGCTCCCATTCACCTTCATCGAAGAAACGATTAGCTTTATCAGATTGTTCCTCATTCATGGCTTGTAAATTAACAATTAAATAGGGACGATCTAAATCATCATTACCATTTTCATCTTTCCAGTAAAATCTTTCAGAGATTTCCCCAGTAATAGGGTCTTTTCTACCTTCAGATACAGTACCCACAGTAATTGGTTCTTCAAATATACCTGACTCCACAACAACTTTACGTCCTGCTAAAATTTTTCGGGCTAAATCTTCAGTAATTTTTGAAGGCGATACCTGAGCTTGATTTTGTGTTGACAAAATGTCTACTTTTATTTTTTTCTTTTCGGAAAAAGGAAATATCTTTTCAATCAAATAGTAGACAAGTACTAAAGAACTTCCAAAGATGATTATGGTTATAATTAATTGAGCAATACCGTCATTGGGTATTATATCTCGAAGACTTCCAGTTAGAAAAACTCCTCCAATAAATGATATTACAAATTTAATAACGTCCATTTAATTATTCATATTTATTTCAAATATATAAAAATCTTATTCATGAATACATAATAAAAATGACAATTATATATGAACAATTCTGATATAAATATTGTTAAATCTGTTATTTACTTCACAACAACCGTTTGGATATTAGCAAATTCGTACAAAGCAAAATGCGACAATTCCCGACCATAACCTGAATTTTTAATGCCACCAAAAGGCAAATGCGGATCAGATACAACCATTTCGTTTATAAACAATGCACTTTCATCAAACAAATGCAAATAATCATTTAATTGGTTTGTATCACCTGTAAAGATGCTTACACCCAATCCAAAATTAGAGGAATTGCTTAATTCAATTGCTTCATCAATGGTTTTAAAAGGCATAACTGCAGCCAATGGTCCAAAAGTTTCTTCCGCGAAAACAGGCATATCATCAGTAACATTTGTAACCAAGGTAGGTTCAAAAAAAGCTCCGTTGCGTTTACCGCCGGCAATAACTGTTGCGCCTTTTGCCACACTTTTTTTCAATTGATTTTCTAATTCAACAGCCAGATCTTCCCGAGCCATGGCTCCAAAAGTTACCGTTTCATTGTATTTATCGCCCGTAATTAAAGTGTTTAATTTCTGTTTGAATAAATCTACAAACTGACTGTAAACCTCTTCATGAACCAGAAAACGTTTTGATGCAATACAGCTTTGTCCGGCATTTTGCATACGTGCACTCACTGCCTTTTCCGCAGCATATTCTAGATTGGCATCGTTCAGTACAATAAAAGCGTTGCTTCCGCCTAATTCTAACACACATTTTTTAAGATATTTTCCTGCGGTTTCTGCTACTGATCTTCCTGCATGTTCGCTCCCTGTTAATGAAACCGCTTTAATGATTGGATTTGCAATTACGCCGGCAACCTCGCTGCTTTTTATCGAAAGATCTTTATAAACAGGAAAATCAATAGTAGCAACATTAAAAACATCTTCCAATGCTTTGGCACTTAACGGTACATTGCTTGCGTGTTTTACAACAAACACATTTCCGGTAAGTAAACTTGGAACTACAAACCGAAATACTTGCCAGAACGGGAAATTCCAAGGCATAACACCCAATAACAGACCTAGCGGACGAAAAGTGATGTAACTTTTACTAAAACCGGTTTTCACTTCCTGATTTCCCAAAAATTGTGCTGCATTTTCTATATAATAATCACACAAATAGGCACATTTTTCAACCTCTGCAACAGCTAATTTTATGGGTTTATTCATGTCGGTTGTTATAGCGTGTGCGTAATCTTGTTTGTTTAAAAGCAACTTTTCTCTGATGTCTTTTAAAACTGAAATGCGATCATCTAGAGAAAAATCGCGCCATTTTAAAAAACTCGACTGCATGGTTTCTATTATTACGGAGGTGCTATCTTGTGCCATAGGAATTTGTTTTTATAAAGTTATAAAATAAAAATGGTAAGACTTTCATCTTACCAAATTCTAATATTGTAATACGTTATTTTTATCAACCCAGCCAATGGTATCATTTTGTAGCTGAATTTTTATCCATTGATTGGTTTCTTCCTGTATAAAACCTTTTTCGCCTTCACTTAGTGTAGATGTAATTTTAGAAACAGTTCTTGGTTCTTGCATAAGCATTACGTCTTTATTTTTTACAATAATGTAATGGCTTGATAAAAGATAATTACTTTGGTTTTTAGACACAAAATAACTCCCTATGCTTATTGCCAAAGTAAACATACTAAAAGTGAAAAGTGCTTTTTTAGCTGTTGCATTACTATTTAAACGGTAAATTACAAGTATAACAACCGTTAAAAACATACTTGCAATTGCAAGGTAAGCCCATGTGTTTGGTTTTAAAAAATTAAAAATGCTGTACAGCATTTGCTGTTGCGGTATGGGTAAATTACCTTTTGTAACTTTGGTTTTAAGTTTTTCGGCAAAATTTAAGTTGATACGAGCGGGCTCATAATCGGGTTGCAGTTTTAACGATTTTTCCAAATGGTAAATGCCTAAACCCGTATTCTGCAAACGTAAATAGGCTGTTCCTAAATTGTAATGCAGTGTGGCATTTAACGAATCTACTTTAACCAATTTTTCAAAAACTTGTGCCGAGACAGCGTAATCTTTCTGGTTAAAAGCATTTATTCCTTTAGTAAAAAGTGCCTCGTTATTTTCTTGAGCTTTTAAACCCAACGAAAAGCAAAAACTTAAAAAAAGTATCAATAACTGTTTCATATTACTTTTTTAATTATGAATATCTGTTATTTTGTCATATTGAGTGGAACGAAGTGGAATCGAAATATCTTTTTTAAAAGATTCCTCGTCGCTCGTTCCTCACTCTGTCGGAATGACAAAATATCACTTTTTTAGTTGTTTATCGATTGAATTGATTAACTGTACCGCCAAATCGTAATCGTTCTGCATGGTTTGGATATCCATTTGTGCGTATCGAGTCATTTCGCATGTCGTTTTTATTGATATAAAGGTAGAAATGTCCTGATCGTTTATCTGATTGTTCAGTAACAATTCGGTAATGGTATCGTTACTCATTTCGGTTGTTTCAATTTTTAACTTCGCCTTTAAATAGTTGTGCAGGCATCGTTCTAATGCTTCATAAAAAGCCTCTTTATTTCCGAT
>JBEBXJ010000125.1:0-5860 GCA_040391685.1 Paenimyroides baculatum | reverse complement strand
ATAGATTCTCTTTTAAGTATATTTAACGATGGTGAATATGCCGATAAAGAAGTTGCAAAAGCTTTAAAAAGAGATCCACGTTGGGGTGCAAAAGACCGCAAATTTGTTGCCGAAACCATTTACGAAATTGTTCGATGGAAAAGGCTTTATACCGAAATTGCCGAAACAAAAGATCCTTTTACTCGTGATGATATTTGGAGAACTTTTGCTGTTTGGGCAGTTTTAAGAGGTATTACCCTACCCGATTGGAAATATTTTGAAAACACACCTGTTCGAAGAATTAAAGGAAAATTCGACGAACTTTCTAAAATCAGAAAATACCGTGAATCGATCCCGGATTGGATGGATGAATTGGGTATAAAAGAATTAGGAGAAGAGGTTTGGACAAAAGAATTAGCTGCACAAAACCAACAAGCAAACGTTGTTTTAAGAGTGAATACTTTAAAAACAACCAAGCAGCAATTACGCGCACAATTAATGGATTTAGACATTGATACGGAATTTAACGATAAGTACCCCGATGCACTGATTCTAAAAGAGCGTGCAAACGTTTTTATGACACCTATATTTAAAGAAGGCTTTTTTGAAGTACAAGATGCTTCATCGCAAAAAGTAGTGCCTTTGTTAGATGTAAAACCAGGAATGCGTGTTGTTGATGCCTGTGCAGGTGCAGGCGGTAAAACATTACACATTGCTGCCAAAATGGAAAATAAAGGGCAAATTATTGCTTTGGATTTATATGAAAGTAAACAAAGACAGTTAAAAATCCGTGCAAAACGCAACGGGGTTTTTAATGTAGAATACCGTATTATAGATTCAACCAAAGTAATAAAAAAATTACACGAAAAGGCAGATCGCGTTTTGATAGATGCTCCGTGTTCGGGCTTAGGTGTTTTAAAACGCAACCCGGACAGTAAGTGGAAACTGCAACCGGAATTTATTGAAAACATAAAAAAAACGCAGCAGGAAGTTTTAGAAAGCTATTCTAAAATGGTTAAAGTGGGCGGAAAATTGGTTTATGCAACCTGCTCTATTCTGCCATCGGAAAACGAGAAACAAATTAACCATTTCTTAAAGACCGATTTTGGTAAAAACTTTAAATTTGTTACAGATGAAAAAGTAATGGCACATCAATCCGGTTTTGATGGCTTTTACATGTGTTTGATGGAACGCGTAAAATAATTTCGTAATGAAAAAAATTATATCATTTATTGTTACCGTTTGTTGTTCGGTAACAATTTTTGCACAAGCACCAGCAAATTATTACAACAGTGCTACTGCAACGGGCTACACTTTAAAATCGCAATTAAAAACGATTATTTCTGCAAATCATACAGCATTAAGCTATACCCCAGGTTTATGGAATTTATATAGTTCTAATGCTGTAAACAATGGTTTTCGTGATAAATATTATGAAAATGACAATACCATTTTAGATATTTATTCTGAAAAACCAGTTGCTATTGATCCTTACACTTACACAGTAATTTCAGATCAATGTGGAAATTACAGTAGTGAAGGCGATTGTTACAATCGTGAACATTTAATTCCTCAATCATATTTCGATGAAAATGCACCAATGAAAACAGATGCTTTTCACGTTTGGCCAAGTGACGGAAAAGTAAACGGTGAACGAGGCAATTTACCTTTTGGAAATGTTGCTACTGCAAATTATACTTCACTTAACAGTACAAAGCGCGGAACTAGTGCTGTAACTGGTTTTTCTGGCACCGTTGTAGAACCAATCAATGAGTTTAAGGGAGATATTGCCCGTGCTTATTTTTATTTTGCGACCAGATATGAAGATTTTATGGATGATTTTTATACGGATAGTACACAATCGCAAACGCAGGTTAAAGCAATGTTCGATGGATCTACAGACAAAGTATTCAATACAGGATTTTTAGATGTACTGTATCAGTGGCATCTGCAAGATCCGGTTAGCGCACGTGAGGTAGATTTAAACAACTATATTTTTAATGAACAAGGAAATAGAAATCCGTTTATTGACAATCCGCAATATGTAACCGCTGTTTGGTATCCGCATTTATTGAGTACAAATAAAGCAGAAATGGTTGAGTTTAATGTGTATCCAAATCCGGCACCAAAAAACACTATATTCATATCAACCAAAGAAAAAATCGATTTAATAACGATTTATAATTTAGAAGGTAAACTAATCAAGAAAATATCAAAGCCAAAATTTAACGACGAAGTTTTCGCAATAAATCATTTAAAAAGCGGAACCTACATTCTTAAATTAAAAAGCGGCAAAAAAGCAACTACAAAGAAATTTATAGTTAAATAACAAAAAACTCCGGTCTTTCGATCGGAGTTTTTTTAGTTTACAGGATATCCTTTGTCTATCCAATCTACTTTTATATTTTTAGGTATGTTTAAAAGTTTTGCCTTTTTGTAACCTAAATCAGTTAGTGCTTTAAATGCAGGTCTAATATTTGGACATTTATCAAACGGGCAACAACCACAATACAAAACTACCTCTTTATCTTTTGGTATATTTTTAAGATGTGCTTTTAATTTATCAATATTCTTAACTTCTTTACCAGGTCCGGCATTAAACGAATTTTTAATAACGGCGTCACGACCTATGTTTATTACAAGGGTATTCTTCATCTTGTTCTGCACAATTCTTTCAGCCAAAACTTTGGTATCCATTAATTGATTAGATGTCCACGAATCTGTAAAATTTTGAGCTGAAATTCCGCTTGAAAAACCTAAAAAAAGCAACATTAAAATCAATAGCCTCTTCATAAAAAAAATTTAATCGCGCATGCTGTTAAAAAACTCATCGTTCGATTTGGTATTTTTAATTCTGTCATGAATAAAGGTAATTGCTTCCACAGGATTCATATCTGCCAGAATATTGCGTAAAACAACCATTTTGCTATTTGTATATCGGTCTTGTAACAAATCGTCGCGACGTGTAGATGACGAAGTTAAATCAACAGCAGGGAAAATACGTTTGTTCGCAATTTTACGATCTAACTGTAATTCCATATTACCTGTACCTTTAAATTCCTCGAAAATAACATCATCCATTTTAGAACCTGTATCGGTTAAAGCCGTAGCAATAATCGTCAGCGATCCGCCATTTTCAATGTTACGTGCCGCACCAAAAAAGCGTTTTGGCTTTTGCAAGGCATTGGCATCTACCCCACCAGACAATACTCTGCCCGATGCCGGCTGCACTGTATTGTAAGCGCGTGCCAAACGTGTAATAGAATCAAGCAAAATAACCACATCATGTCCGCATTCTACCAAACGTTTTGCTTTTTCTAACACCATATCAGCTAATTCTACGTGGTAACGCGCTTCTTCATCAAAAGTTGATGCTACCACTTCTGCACGCACATTTCGCTGCATATCGGTTACCTCTTCAGGTCGTTCATCAATTAACAAAACAATCTGGTAAACTTCCGGATGATTATCGGCAATGGCATTTGCAATTTCTTTCAACATCATGGTTTTACCTGTCTTTGGCTGTGCCACAATCATACCGCGCTGCCCCTTACCTATTGGTGCAAAAAGATCGATGATACGGGTTGAAAGCCTTGAGTTGTTGCCCGATAAATTAAATTTATCTTTAGGAAAAAGCGGAGTTAAATGTTCAAACGAAGGGCGATCGCGTACTTCATCGGGCTCATGTCCGTTTATTTTTGTGATGCGAACCAGTGGAAAATGCTGCTCGTTACCTTTTGGCGGACGCACAATTCCTTTTATGGTATCACCCTTTTTTAAACCAAACAAACGAATTTGCGATTGCGAAATATATACATCATCCGGTGATTTGCGGTAATTGTAATCTGCAGAACGCAGGTATCCGTGCGAACCACCATCTTTGGGAACTTCTAAAACGCCTTCACATTCAATAATTCCTTCAAATTCGTAATCAGGATCGCGGTAATTTTGCTTTTTCTGATTTTGATTAGGGTTCTGGTTTTTATTTCTGTTTTGATTTTGATTTTGTTTTTCGGCTACCACAACAGGTTCTTCAGTAACTGCTTCCCTAACCACATCATTTTCAACATTTAACTGTTCAGCCGGAACATGTTGCGGACTGTTTGTTTTAGTGCGTTGATTTTTATTTTGAGGTTTAGGTTTAGGGTGATTTTCGGCAGGTAAATTCTTCTGTTCGGCAGTTTTAATTTCTTCTGCAGCAGCTACCGGATTTTCAGGCAAAGACACTACAGTTGTTTCTTCTGCCGTATTGTGAATGCGCTTTCTTTTTTGTTTACTCTGATTTTCAGCAGATTCTGCTTTCATTGCATCTTCTTTTTCTTGATTTTCTGCTGAAGGTTTGTTGTTTTGAAAGGCATCTTGCAATTTTAAAACTGCATCAATAAGTTCATCTTTTTTTAGATTGAGCTTTTCAACACCAATTTTCTTAGCTATTTCTTTAAGTTCGGGCAATTTCATACCCTTTAACACATTTTTGTCAAACATAAATTATGACGTTGTTGTTAGATATTATTATTGTGATTTTCTTAAGAGAAGGATATCTGTTAAGGATAGAAAGCTCGAACAATGAAGAAGTTACGATTTTCTAATGCAATATTACAATTTTTTTTTAAATATCTATGTTTTTTTAATGAAATTTAAGTGTTACTTTTGTAAACAAATCAGTAAAAATGATTCAGAGAATACAGTCGGTTTATTTAGCATTGGCATTTATTATTTCGGGCGTTTTGTCTTTGATTTTTCCTTTATGGAAAGATTTTATGGGTATGGATTATTTTGTGGGTCATAATACGGCTTACACACTATTGTTTGGTTTAAGTGCTGCTTTAAGTATTATTTCGATATTTTCGTATAAAAAAAGACAAACTCAATTTGTTTATAACAGATTGAACATGATATTGAACTTTATATTACTAGGATTATTTGTGTATCAATCTCTAAATTTATCTGGAGAAACTTTAGTTTCAGAGAAGGGTATTGGGATGTTTCTTCCTATCGTTTCTATCATTTTGCTGGCATTAGCTAACAAAGCCATAAAGAAGGACGAAGATCTCGTAAAATCTACAGATCGTATACGATAAACCTGTTATCTTAGTTTATTAGTGCGTTAAAAAATCCGACCAATGGTCGGATTTTTTTGTTTTATTATAAATCAATTATAAAAACTTTACTAAATTACTGGCGCGAATAAATCGCTGAAAAATGCAATTGATAAAACGGCTTTAGATCATACTTTAATTCAAGAAAATTTAGAAGTAATTAATTTACTTAAATAAAAGCTAATTAGACAATCCTTAATTAAAAATCTTATTTAATGAACATGCCACCAAAAGTTTGAAACTTTTGGTGGCATGTTAAAATTCTTGAATTTTACTTATTTATCCTTATTTTTAATTACTAATCTAAAACCTTCACCATGAATGTTTAAAATCTCAACATTTTCATCCGGTTTGAGGTATTTTCTTAATTTGGCAATGTAAACGTCCATACTTCTTGAAGTAAAGTAGTTGTCATCTCTCCAAATTTTTGTTAATGCAACTTCGCGTGGCATTAAGTCGTTTTCGTAAAGAGCCAGCATTTTAAGCAATTCGTTTTCTTTTGGCGACAATTTAATTGGTTCATCGTTTTCAAAAGTTAAGAAGCGAAGTTTTGAGTTTAAGTTGAATTTACCAATCTGGAATTCAAATTTGGTATTTTCTGCTTTTACTTCAGACGATTTACGCTGCATAATTGCTTTGATTTTCATTAACAACACTTCAGAATCAAAAGGTTTGTTTAAATAATCATCTGCCCCCACTTTATATCCTTTCAACACATCTTCCTTCATTGTTTTAGCAGTTAAGAAGATAATTGGAATTTCTTTGTTTTTATCTCTGATTTC
>JBEBXJ010000124.1:0-6025 GCA_040391685.1 Paenimyroides baculatum | reverse complement strand
TCGTCATTTCTTTATAAAACTGTCGACTATCGCACGAAACAATATCGCAATTAAAGTGTTTAGCTAATTGAATAGATAGTGCGGTTTTGCCAATTGCTGTTGGTCCTACAATTATAATTAAGTAATTATTTGTCGATTTTAACTTCTCCATCAATAAATTTTTCGCCGCAATTGTAGCAATAGTTTGCAAATTCGTTGTATATAAATGTTTTACAGCGCGGACAGTTGTTTTTTACATTTTTACTTTTTCTGTTTCTAGATAATTCAGCAGTAACAATTCCGGTTGGCACGGCTATAATCCCGTAACCCATAATCATAATGAACGACGCTATGGTTTTGCCTATGGGGGTAATTGGTGCAATATCGCCATAACCAACGGTTGTCATGGTTACAATGCACCAGTAAATGCTGTTGGGGATATTGGTAAAACCGTTATGCCGTCCTTCAACGGTGAACATAACCGTTCCTAATACTACAGACATTACCAAAATAAAGTACACAAACACGATAATTTTGTTGGCACTGGCTTTTAACGATTCTTTTATGTGTGATGATTGGCTTAAAAACGGCAACAAATCTAAAATAGCGAACAAACGTAGCAAACGCAGTGAACGGATCACGCCCAAGGCTTCTGAACCTGGAATGAAAAAGCTTAAATACATGGGTAAAAGCGATAGTAAATCTACAAAACCATAAAAACTGAAAATATAATTTAATGGTTTTTTGTTACTAATAATTCTTAAAATATATTCTAGTGTAAAGAATATGGTAATAATCCACTCACTTACAATAAAAAAGTTGTGATACAAGTTGTCATAGCGTACTATGCTTGCCATCATAATTAAAAGTACACTGAGTAATATTACGCCTAGCAACATTAAATCGAACGTTTTTCCGGCAATGGTGTTCGATCCGTAAATTACAATGTAAATTTTCTGACGAAGCAGCTCGTATTTCGTTTTTATATGTTTCATTGCTAAAACGATATGATTTTAAAATCTTTTTTTGTTGTAAGGTAATGCTTAATGGTATTCAACACATCTTTAGTGTAAATAAGCGGGATTAATATTTTGTTTAAAATTTCTGAATTTAAAATCTGATAATTTAAATCGAAAAAACAAAATCCTTTAAAAATACCGTTTTCAATAACAACTGCACTTTTTTCGTTTAAATTTCTTCCCTTTAAAACAATAATTAAATTGTTGTATTTTAACTTGTTACCTTCAATTAAAGATTCAAAAAGTTCATTGTGTAAAACGGTTGGATATTGAATGTTTCCCGCCAATGAAAGTGCATTTTGAACTTCTTCTACAATTTCGTTTTCTTTGTACAGATCATTGATAAACTGTAACGCATTTTTTTGATTTTTAAATGATTGTACGGCATTTTTACGACCATCGCTTTTATGAATTTTTAACGTCTCGTAACCATTTTCTAGTTTTTCCTGATAAACCGACCATAAGTAAGGAGATTTACGTTGTGTAATGTTTAAAACCGGCTTGTTGTGTAATAGTTCTTCACGTTCTTTAAGCAATGCAATTAATTCGTTACCGGTTTCTTCAAATGTTACGGTATAAACTTCTTTTTGAATGCGTTTGGCAATTTTGCTGTCGGCAGTAAAAATCTGGTTTAGTTTTTTACGGATATTGTTACTTTTACCTATAAAAATAATGTTTCCTTTATCGTTATGAATGTAGAAAACACCAATGGTTGTTGGGATACTTTCTAAAATATCGAACAATTTAGGAGAAATTCCCTGATGTACTTCGTTTTTAATTTGCTGCTTAACGATTTGTTTGTCGATATCTTTATCTAACAGCAATTTAAAAAGTTTAAGCGTAGCCATAGCATCGCCGCTTGCTCTGTGACGATCGGCGATAGGAATTCCCAAAGAACGAACCAATTTACCCAAACTGTATGCTTGTGCATCGGGTAACAAAACTTTAGACATTTCAACCGTACACAGCGTAGGTTTTTGAAATTTGTAGCCTAATCGGTCAAATTCCAATTTCAGAATTCGATAATCAAACGGAGCGTTGTGAGCAACAATAATGCAGCCTTCTGTAATTTCAATGATGCGTTTGGCAACCTCAAAAAACTTGGGTGCCTGGCGCAACATGGCATTATTTATACCGGTAAGTTTTACCACAAACGGCTGAATGGGAATTTCGGGGTTAACCAGACTTATAAACTGATCTACAATTTCAACACCGTCAAATTTATAAATAGCAATTTCGGTAATACCTTCTTTATTAAATTGCCCGCCGGTGGTTTCTATATCTATTATTGCGTACACAACTATTTTTTGTCAGCCAAAAATACGGCTGGTTTCTTAAAGGCTAAAATACGAAAAATGTTAATGGTATTTAGGTGTGTTTATTTCTTATTTATTCATTAAAGTGTTCCAATCAAATTCATCTTTTGATTTGGTATTTTTAACAGATAAATCTAAAAGCATTTTATTGATCATATTTTTATCAAACCAAACACCATTGGTAAATATACCTGCTATTTTTCTAGTGTTTTCAATTTTTACTAACGGATTTTCATCTAATAATACTAAATCAGCAAGTTTATTTTCTTCAATAGTTCCAACTTCTTTATCCATACCTAACCATATTGCATTAAGACGCGTTGCACAAGACAAGGCTTCTTCTGGTGATAAACCTGCTTGTACTAAAAGTTCTAATTCATCGTGTAAAGAAAATCCGGATACAACTCCAGCTACACCAACATCTGTTCCAGCTAATATTGGTACGCCAACTTCTTTAAAAGCTTTAACTAATAGCACTTGAAATTCTACTAATTTATTAAAATAAGCAATTCTTTCTGGTGATGATTTTTTATGATAGCTGTTAGCGGTTAACCATTTACTTTGTAATAAAGGATGTGAAAACTTAATAGTTTTTGATGCTTTTAAGCGGGTAAGTGAGCTTGTTTGGTTAGCGATCCAATCCATTGCAGTTAGTGTTGGCGAAACCCATGTATCATTTTGTTTTGCAATTTTTGCAAACTTCAACGCTTCTTGATAATCATATTTATCAGCACTTTTAGAAAACTCTTCGGCGTGTGCAACTAAATTAAAATTAGGAACAAATGCTTTCTCTATTTCATTTTGAAAAACATTCGGAATATGACCAATTGTTTTCATTCCCTGTCTGTTAGCTTCTTCAATAATAGCTTGGTAAGTTTCGGCGTTTAAACCCGAATAAAGTTTTATAAACTCATAGCCATCATCTTTAGCAATACGTACAGTTTGTCTGCCTTCTTCGGGTGTATTAGCTCTTTTTCCACTCCCGTTATCACTATCAATAAGTGCGGCAACAGCCATTCGTGGACCAATTACATTTCCGTTTTCAATTTGTTTTCTTTGGTGAAAAGACTCAACATTTGCATCAAGATTTAAAATTGTGGTAACTCCATTTGCAATAAAAGGTGTCATTAAATCTTGAATATTAAAGTTAATATCCGGCTTTTGTGTAGGCGTTTTGGATTTTAAGTTCAAATCGGTTGGTAAATGAACATGGATATCAATAAGTCCAGGAATTAACCATTTATTTTCGCCATTAATGATTTTTACGTTTTTAGGAATTTCCCCGTTTATTGATAGTATCTTTCCATTGTTTATTACCAAATTTGCATTTTTGATAATTTTATTGGGTGATGTCATTGTAATGATATTAACATTTTGAATGACAATAGGAATTGATTGTTGATTGTTTTTTTGCGAATAACAATTTAAGCCAATAACTAGTGCAGATATAAGCACGAAGTATTTTTTAAGAAAATAATTTTTCATTTGCTATTCTTTTATAAAATCAATAATTACCTCTCTCCAAAAATACTGCTTCCAATTCGTACAATAGTACTTCCGCACTCAATGGCAATTTTATAATCTCCACTCATTCCCATAGAAAGTTGTTGGAAATGACAATTTGGCAATTGATAAGGTTGTAAATAATCGAAAATATCTTTTAATGATTGGAATTCTTTACGAATTACCTCTAGATCTTCGGTAAATGAAGCCATTCCCATTAACCCAATGACTTTTATATTCTCTAATGATTTAAATTCTTCCGAATGGATCAATTGCAACAATTCATCGTGAGCCAAACCAAATTTTGATTCTTCGGTTGCAATATAAACCTGTAACAAACAAGGAATTATTCGCCGCCATTTTTTTGCCTGTCGGTTAATTTCAACCAATAATTTTAAACTATCAACACCGTGAATTAAACTTACATAAGGCGCCATGTATTTTACCTTGTTGGTTTGTACATGACCAATCATGTGCCATTGAATATCTTTTGGCATTTGCTCCCATTTTTCGGTCATTTCCTGAATTTTGTTTTCGCCAAAAATTCGTTGTCCGGCATTATAGGCTTCCAACAAATCGACAACAGGTTTTGTTTTAGAAACAGCAACCAAATGAACATTATTGGGTAAAGTTTCTTTTATATTTTGTAAGTTTTCAGCTATCGACGACATACCTTAGTTATTTGAAATTATAAAAAAATCGAATGAACACTCTATATCAAAAGCTTTATCTTTTCTAATAGTTCCCTGTTCGATCACATTTAAATGATTTCTTAAATGAGCTTCACCTAACATTTCTATTGATTCGTAATTATCAAGTTTATTAAAAGCTCTATTTATAGCAGAAGAGTATTTTACTATTTTTAATAGATGATCAGGTATCCTATTTTTTGGTTTTGTTATAAATAAAATAGAATAATATTTAGTATTCTCTTCGGATAATTTAATAGATTTCTCTAGATCTCTCTCTATTTCATTAACGTATTCTTTTAGAGTTGAAGGTTTAACAAGATCACAAGAATAACATGATTTTAGTTCAATTAGTAATATTGGACTCAATTTAATTCTATCAAGTATTGCTAAATCACATTTTTTCCATTCTCGAGTAATTATATATCTGTCTTTAAATTCATTGTATAAAGAAGTTGCAAGTTTATCTCTAAGTTGAATTTCAATCTTGGATGTTAAGCCAAGAAATGATATTTCTTCTCTTAAGAATGAAATTCCTACATTGAATTCAAGTAGTTCTTTTAAAGTTTTTACATTTAATTCTCTCATAGAATATTAAGTATATATTACTTTTATTGAAATTCGTAAATAATTAAACCGTTGCGCAGTTTTGGTTCTATATAAGTACTTTTGGGCGGCATGGTTAAATCGTTGTCGGCAAGGGTTTTAATTTCGTTAACCGATGATGGGTATAATATAAAACCAATTTTAAATTCACCATTATCAACTTTGTTTACCAGTTCCATAATATTTTTATTTCCTGGTATGTAACTAATTCTGTTATCGGTTCTTAAGTCCTTTATGTTTAACAGAGGGTTTAATATTAAATCGTACAGAATCTGTGCGTCTAAATTGTCAATTATCTGATTTTCATCAGGAATATTCTTTAAAGTTAATGAATAAAACGATCCTTCTAAATACATACCAAACGTGTATTTTTTTGTTGGTTTCCAATATTCGTGAACTTTTTCAACAGTAAAATCTTTATCTAAAATAGTTAAAAATTCTGTTGTTTCCATGCCGTTTAAATCATGAACTAACCGATTGTATTCATTAATCTGTATCAGCTTTTCACAAATTAAAAAGCTCATAAAATAGTTCATGTTGTTGTTGGTGCTATCGTTGTTTTCTTTTAAAAGTAAATCTGATGTTGCCGAACGATGATGTCCGTCGGCAATATACAAATTCGGCATTTTTTTGAAAGTTTGTTGAATGAAATTTAATTCTTCTTCAGAATCTATTTTCCAAAGTATATGTCTTTCGCGATTAGTGGTCGAAAAATCATACAATGGAGATTGATTCATCTTTTCTGCAATCCAACGTTCCAATTTCTCGCAATTTGGATACATCATTAAAACAGGTTCGGTATTAAACCGAGTTTCGTTAAAATAATCCTTTAAATTTTCAACGCGGTATTGCAATGTATTTTCGTGTTTTTTAATCACATTGGTTTCGTAATCTTTCAACGAAGTTCCTGCTA
>JBEBXJ010000123.1:0-6148 GCA_040391685.1 Paenimyroides baculatum | reverse complement strand
GAAGAAAGAGAAAAAATTGATACAATTATCAAAAATTTAAAATAAATTTAAGCCTCTAATTTAATAGAGGCTTTTTTTATGGGGTTTTTCAAAAAATTAAAATACACGCTTCTTACAAAAGGTTTTGGTTTGTACATTAATTCCTTGCACTACTTAAATGCAAAATTTGCAGCGAATACAGCCTACACCCTTTTCTCAGTTCCCCGTGACGGTGTTTTAAAATCATTGCCTACTTTTTTGGGATCAAGTGCCATGAAAAAACTTAAAGTAGATCAGCACGATATTCAAACCTACGAATGGTTTGGCGAAAAAGAAACCATTCTGCTTATTCATGGCTGGGAAAGCAACGCCAATCGCTGGCAGGGCGTTATTCATTTTCTTAAAAAACACAATTACCGCATTATTGCTTTAGATGCTCCCGGGCAAGGTTTAAGCGATGGTAAAGAATTGAATGCCGTTTTATACAGCAGGTTTGTAAATGAAGTGTGCAACTATTTTAAACCCGATTTTTTAATAGGGCACAGTTTAGGTGGCATGACCATGTTCTATTATATGGCTACATTTAAACCCGTTTTTGTAAAGAAAATTGTATCGTTAGGTGCACCCAACCGTTTTCTACGGATTACCGAAAATTATAAAAATCTTATATCGCTTACACAGAAATCATATCAGGAATTTCTTAAAGAATTTTCAAAACGTTTTTCTATTGATCCAGCCGATTTTAACAGCAGTTCATTCATTAATTCCATAGAAGTTTCCATAGGTATTGTTCACGATAAAGAAGATACCGTGGTTCCTTACAGCGATACATTAGAGATTATTGAAAAACATCCGAGTATTCCTGTTTACACGACCAATGATTTAGGACACAGTTTATACAGCGATGACGTTAACGAACAAATTGTTTATTTTTTGGAAAACAACCGCTTTAAATCGTAATTTTGCAGCATGGAACAAGAAGGAATACGCATTAATAAATTTTTATCGGAAGTTGGTTATTGTTCGCGCCGTGAAGCCGACAAATTGTTGGAACAAGGCAGAATTACCATTAACGGAAAAGTTCCTGAAATGGGAACTAAAGTTTTACCAACCGATGAAGTTCGTGTAAACGGAACTTTGGTTACCGAACGTGAAGAACCTAAAATTTATTTAGCTGTAAACAAACCTGTAGGTATTGAATGTACAACCAATCAATCTGTTTACAATAATATTGTTGATTTTATAAATTATCCCGAACGTATTTTTCCTGTTGGTCGTTTAGATAAAGATTCCGAAGGTTTGATTATCATGACCAACGACGGCGATATTGTAAACAAAATTCTGCGTGCCCGCAACAACCACGAAAAAGAATACCTTGTAACAGTTAACAAAACCATTACCGACCGTTTTATCAGCAAAATGGGTACTGGTGTGCCTATTTTAGATACGGTTACAAAAGAATGCCGGGTTGAAAAAATAAGCAGTACTACGTTCCGTATTTTTTTAACGCAAGGTTTAAACCGGCAAATCCGTCGCATGTGTGAGTATTTTGATTACACTGTTGTTGCCTTGAAACGTATCCGCATCATGAATCTTTCGTTAGATATTCCTGTTGGGAAATACCGCGAAATTACCAAAGCCGAAATGGACGAGCTTAACCGTTTAATTGGTGACAGTACCAAAACCGAGGAAGGTAGTTTGCCAAAAACTGACAAACCTTTGGTTAACAAAAATCCTGAACCTACTAGAGACAGAAAAGATTTTAAAAAGAAATTTACCGAACAACGCCCTTTACGAAACGAACGCAGAAATACCAGAAATAAATAAATCCGAGTTTAAATTCGGATTTTTTAATCGCCCTATAATAGTCAAATTACAATTAGTTGTCATTCCGACGAAGGAGGAATCTCTTAAAAAAGATACGTTAAAAGACTCTTCTTTCCACTTCGTTTCAATCAGAATAACACTTTTGCATAGCCGTATATTATTATATCAATCTGTTTTAATTGTACTATAATACAACTGTTTCGATAAAAACGGTAAATCTTCATAATATTTTAATCGGTTTAAGATATGCTGCGGAATTTCAATGTCGTGCTTCTTGTAATAATTGACCAAAGCCGCTTCGTTTCCGTATAAATCGTACATTAAATAGTTCCAATCTATGATATCTTTCTGCAAATTGTAATGTGTCATAATACTACCCCAGTTAAAAATCGAACAAAATATCAAACTGTAAAAAATAGCCCACGACATTCTATCAATCAGATAATAATTTGTTCGTTTATGATGGATTTTTAAGAATGAAAAGATCAAACCAATCATACATAAAATAAGGAACAAATACACCCCAAGTCTTTTATAGGTTAATCCCAATGCGTTGATGTAAACCGAATTCTGATAAAAAGCCGACAGCACCAGTAATCCGTTTAATCCGATCCAGATTTTAGTCAAACGAAGCAGCCATTGATTGTTTTTGATAAAGTTTAAAGTATCTTTAAAGAAGAATAAAACCACTACCATTGCCAAGAAAACCGATGTTATAATCAAATAAATCTGACTATGCGTACGCGAACTGTATTCGGAAATATGCTGAATGGTTTGTTGTGCGTTTTCTACATTAAAAACGATTATAAAAAACAGCAACATACAATTTAAACTTACTAAAGTTATAATTCCACTTCGAACTTCAAACTGTATTGGAATAAAGTTGAAAGATGATTTTTGATTGCTTTGTTGTTCTTTTGTAAAGTTGAATTGCAGTTTTTTATCGAGGCTTTTTATAAAATCGAACACCCTAATGTGCCAAAATACAAAACTTATGTAAAAACCAAGAATTAAGGTTAGAATAATTAATCCGTCAATGTTCCATTCGTAGCGATTGTACCAATTGGTTAGCATTTCGCTTGATGAAATGTACAAACCAAAAAATACCGAAAGTATGCAAAGTGGCAGAATAATGTACGAAAAAATGGTAATGAGCGTTTTTTTAGAATCTTCTTTTTTAAATTCGAACCAACTGTCAATTAAAAATACATTTACAATAAAAGCCGGCCAGTTTAGTACAAAATTAAATGCTTTAGAAATTAATTTCAGCTGCGGATCTACGACATAATACCTGAATACAAACGATGAAACAAGTACCGCAAGTACCGTAACAACAGAAAGCAGCCATGCGTTGGAAAAACTTGCAGCTACAACGCAAAATGCCAGAGTTAAGGCTTTTTTATCATTTAACAGTTTGGGCTGAATAACGAATTGTGCAATTAATAGAATTAACGCAAAGATTGAAAGATTCATGCCTAGTTCCTGATTATAAAACAAAAAGGCAAA
Source organism: Paenimyroides baculatum (assembly GCA_040391685.1). Taxonomy (GTDB): domain Bacteria; phylum Bacteroidota; class Bacteroidia; order Flavobacteriales; family Flavobacteriaceae; genus Flavobacterium; species Flavobacterium baculatum_A. The sequence goes on along the minus strand of JBEBXJ010000123.1, from coordinate 2,836 downwards.
CAAAATGGTGCTGATAATAATTAAAAATTGTTTTTTCATAAAATATAAATTTAAAAGCACTTTGTGTTTCAAAGTTAATTAGTAAAAAAATAAGACCTTTTTACTGTCTCATTATTTTTTCTAGAAAAGCTAAGTGTTCTTGAAACGCTCTTTTTCCTGTTTCTGTTATTTTATAAGAAGTCCGCGGTTTTTTACCAACAAACTCTTTCTTAATTTCAATATATTCGTTTTTTTCCAATGCGGTAGAATGACTTGCCAAATTGCCATCGGTAACCTGCAGCAGGTTTTTCATTTCGGTAAAATCAACCCATTCGTTAACCATAAGAACAGACATCATACCCAGCCGAACCCTGCTTTCAAATTCTTTATTTAAACCGCTTATGATACTCATTTACTTGTACTTTCTGTATAAAATAATACCATAAACAATATGTAGCACTCCGAAACCTATCGTCCAAAAAATCAATCCCTTACCAATAAAAAATAAAGACAAACAACCGAGTATAATTTCTAAAAAACCTAAATATTTAATATCAGAATAGGTATATTTTTCGGCATTTACCAAAGCCAAACCATAGAAAATCAAGGTTGTACCAGCAACTAATCCATACAAATTATATTGCAGCAACGCTAAAACAAAAATTCCACCAACCATTAAAGGTATAGCCAGTTGAACCAAAATCTTTTTTGTAGTAGCCGTCCAAATCTGCAAGCTTAATTTTTTACTTTTACGAACGGTAAAATAACAACCGCAAAAAATCGCTAACAGTAAAGCTGATGCACCTAATAAAATTAGACTCTGTACCAAAATACCAGCACCCACACTCATTCTCGCCTTCTCAATTGGCATTTCGCTTCCACTTGTCCAATACATCGCAATTAATCCAGTTACCAAACCAACAATACCCGCTCCTATGCCGGATAATCCGCTTAATGAAAGAAAACGCGACGAACGTTCCATCATGGTTCGGATATGTGCTAAATCATCTGAAATTTTTTGATTCATTGTTTTTTACTTTGAATTACAAAGTTATTTGAATTTTTTATTCAACAAAATGATTTATTATATTTTTTTGAAAAATTTATTTTTTATTTAGATTAAATATAAATAGATTTGTAAAGAATTAATTTTAATATTTTATAATTATGAATAACTTTTACGCAACAAAAAAACGCTTAACATCTTTATGCTTATTAGCTATTGGTCTTGTATCGTTCAATGCAAACAGTCAATGTACTGCTGTTACACAAATTAATGAAGATTTTGATACATGGCAAGGAAATCCTATGCAAGGAAATATGGCTATAGACGCATGTTGGTCAACAATAGCAAATGCAGGAATGGTTTACGGTGATGAAAACGTTACTTTTTACGGTGGTCAAGGATCAACTGTTAGTATGTTTCTAATTTCTCCAGAAATTGTTAGTGGCACTTATAGTTTATCTTTTTCTGCTATTGCTGTTCCAGCAGGTCCGAATCCATATACAGTTGCATTTGAAGTTGGCACCGTAGCAAGTACTACAGATGCCAGCACATTTACTTCTTCTGGAGCAGTAGAAACTGTAAACCATCAAGCGCAAACCATTACAAGAAACATAACAATTACTAGCACTCAAAAATATGTTGCTATAAAGGTGGTAACAGCCAATCCTCACAATGCAGCCTCTGTAGATGATTTTGTATTAGCAAGTTCTGCCAGCGCACCTAAATTTGACACAAGCAAAGTAACGGTTTATCCTAACCCTACTTCTGGAATTTTTAATGTAGATTCTGAATTAAACATCGCACAGATTGAAGTATTTAATGCTACAGGTCAAAAAGTTTTAGCTACTGCTAATAAGGAAATCAATTTACAAAGTGCTGCTAACGGGTTATATTTTGTAACTGTTACAACAAACGAAGGTACACAAGGTACTTATAAATTGATCAAAAAATAATTAAAAAAAGAAAATCTATTTTAATAAAAAAGTCGAGTTTTAAAACTCGACTTTTGCTTTTTATAAATGATCTTAAACAACTAAACATCCTGCTATAACCGTTTTATCTGCACGAATATTTAAGATGTTTTTTTCTTTATTTTCTATAATTAACAAATCTTCCGACTTTAAATGAACCTCTTCGTTATTTACAATTAAAATTGTACCTGTTTTTGCAAAAAGAAATACAAAAGGTTCTGATAATTGAGTACTATCTTTTAAAAATAATACTTCCGCTTTACCAACATGGTTACTTACCATTAAATTAAAATCATTACCCTTGGTGTAAGAAACGATTTCATCATTAGAATCGAATTTAAAAATTTCGTCAGACGTATAGCTTTCCTCAATACCATTTCTCATAAGGTGCAAATTGTCGTCTAACATTACCAGAAAACGACGATAATTTTTAAACCGGGTAAAATTTGAAGGAACTTTATCAATAGTTGCCCCACTTATCCTAAATAAAAAATCACGTTTCGCATAAGAAGCCGTTTGCGGATAAATAAAATATTCAAACGTTGTGCCGCCACCCCAAACTGTTGGCATAAGTAAATTTTTTGAAATCTGAATTATTTCCATTTTACACTTAAATAATTTCCATTTTTTTCATGATAAACGTTGCATTTTTATTCTGACAAATGCCGCTTTTCAGCTTATAATCAAAATGTAGTTCGTTATTAATTATTTCCACTTCAAAACATTTGTTTTCCATGGTTTGCAGGTGATTTTCAGTTGTTTTACAGACTTCTAAATCATGTGTAGCAATCATGCCAGTAACATTTAGATCGTGTAGTTTTTCAATAACACCAACCGTTCCCGTTTTTTTATCGTCGGAATTTGTTCCTTTTAAAATTTC
>JBEBXJ010000122.1:0-6170 GCA_040391685.1 Paenimyroides baculatum | reverse complement strand
TATGAAAAATTTAAAAGCTTTATTAGTTGTATTGTTTATTGCGTTTACAACTGTTGTGAGTGCGCAAAACAAAAAATCGGAAAAGGCGGTAATTAAAACTAACATTGTTTGTGATCATTGTAAAGCGTGCGAAACCTGCGGAAAAATGTTTCAAACCGAAATGTTGAAAATAAAAGGTGTAAAAATGTATGAGTTAGATGAAGAAAAAGAAACCATTACGGTTTACTTCAATCCTAAAAAAACAAATTTACAAGACATTAAAACTGCTATTTCTAAATTAGGTTTTGATGCCGATGAAATTAAAGCTGACCCAATAGCTTATGAAAATTTAGACGGTTGTTGCAAAGCATAAATAAAAAAATCTTCCAAATGGAAGATTTTTTTATTATGAAACGGAAACGATTTTACGATTTTTGTTCTTTATTAAAGTAAACAAGGTAATAATACATTTGTTTTTCTTCGTCCCATCCTTTTTCAATGAATTTTTCGGCAGATTCAGGATTTATAAAATCTAACTTAATTTGTACGTTGGTATCTAAATTAATAACGTTTTTAATTTTTTTACGAACATCAGTTACCGCATTGTTTGCAATAGGAAAGTTTGAAACATCTTCAATACTGTATTTTTCGGCACGATCGGTTTTGTAATTTTTAAATTCAGCTTGTAAATCAGGATTGTCAATCACGTCATTAATAAAATTCTGTTCTTCGAATTCGTCGTTCTTTGCAAAATAATTTACAGATCGGTTCATAAACATCACCTCTTCTTTTTTATCTTCGGCAGGTAACACCACATCTTTAGCAAAATCCTGAACAAACTTCAAGTATTTTTTGGTCATGAAATTTTCGTCCTGAAAAGCATCAACCGATAAAAAATGTTCCAACCAATAACGTGCATCGTAACGGTTACTATCTACCGTTAAAATTTTATAGCCTTCTTCTTTTTTATAATTAAAAATAATACAGCCTTTATCTAACTTATTCAAGTTGATTCCCTGTTGAAGCACCATTTCAAGATTGCTGTTGTTTTCTTCGAACTGTAGAAAATCAGACTTTAATTCACTTTTAAAAATCCCAATAGCATCAACCGGATTGTTGTCAATGGTAATACTTGTTAAGTAAGTTACGTAAACTTCACCGTTTTTAATGTGCGGGTGGTTTGATTGTTCGTATAAATGTTTGGTGATTTTTTTTGAAACTTCGTGCACGCTGCCAGGGTTTGCAAAAATTTCGTTTGCAAAGTTAAACATGTCGTTGTAATCTAAATCAACATCGTGTGCAAACTGATAGTAGTTTTCTTCCTTATCACGAAAAGGTTTAAAAAAATATTCCTTTAAAAGCGGTGTAATTTCATCATTTACATTAAATGTATTTTCAGATAAAAAAATGGCTTCGGCACGGCTTTTATTTCCAACTCTGTGAATAGATAAAGATTCTATCTGGGTATTAAATAGATTAATCATAGCTGTTTTATAATGTTATCAGGTAAAAAAAGAAAACCTTTCAGTTTTCTTTTAAATTAGTTGTTTTTTATTTTATCATTCCGATGTAGAAGGAATCTTTGAGATTCTTCACTCCGTTCAGAATGACAAATCTTTATTAATAATTGTTATCGTCGTAATCAAATTCGCTAAAACCTTCATCGCCGTCAAACATATCAAAATCTTCTTCATCGTAATCATCGTCGAAATCTCCATAAATATCATCTTTTGAAATCGGATCATCGAAGTTTTTAACAGGCGCGTCTTCAGGTAAAACGCCATGTGCAAAAAGTAGGGCGGGAAGTTCTTTTTCGGCAGAATCTTCTTCACTTTCAATCGCTGCAAGCTCCACAAAAAAGGTCCAGTTTACAAACGGATCATAAATGTAAAGAATTTTGGTTTGTTCTTCGTACAACAGATCGTTCAGTTTAAAATCGATCATTGTTTTATGTTCGCCCGGAACATCGCCCATGTCAAACAGCGAAATTTCGTCTTGCTGCTCCCAATTGTCATCACACAAAAAGAACGATCCGCCTTCGGTTCCGTCAAAACCAAAAGCATTGATTATGGTATTGTGTAAATCTTCTAAAGTATCTGTATCTTTAATGGCAATGTCTCTTAAAACATCATCTTCAGCATCTAAAATAACGCGAAATTTGTAAACCATGATTATTAATATTTAATAGCAAATTTAGTATTTTAATTACGTTTTTTGAGCTTTTAAATTTTCTTTTTTTTGTTTATGAATGTAAAATTTACGGTTGGTAAGCTAAAATCGACAGTTCGGCTAATTTTAATTTTTGTGTAAATAATCTTGACTTACTTTTGACTTATTAAATAAAACAATAATGGAGAATTTAATAAAAACACTTATTTATATCCATGCTTTTTTCGGCGGATTGGGTCTAATGGCAGGTATTGTAAGTATTTTAGTTAGAAAAGGCGGAAAAGTTCATAAGACATGGGGAAAAATATTTTCGGTAAGTATGATTATTAGCAGTGTCTTATCGTTAATTGTAGCTTGTTTTCCAGGCCATGAAAATATGTTTCTTTTCTTGATCGGAATTTTTACAATTTATATGGTGTTGGCAGGTAACAGAGCGCTGACCTTAAAAATTTCTATAAAAAGCAAGGCAGATTTAATTGACAAAAGTGTATCATATATTATGTTGATTATAGCATTTTTAATGATGATTTTAGGAATAATCTGCCTTTTGAAGGATAACAGTTTATGGAAGCTTTATTTCTTTTTTGGAAGCATTGGTTTATTTATGACGTATCGTGATTTTAAAGCTTTTAAGCAATTTAAAACAGATAATAAAGTAGCAGTAGTAAGCCATATTGGCAGAATGGTTGGTGCTTTTATTACATCGGTTACCGCCTTTATTGTAGCAGGTTTAAGCATAAGTAATCTGGTTGTTTGGTTGCTGCCTACTATATTAGGTATACCCTATATTATATTTTGGACAAGAAAAATGAAAACCGTAAAAATTTAAATTATGAAAGATTTTTTTAGACACTTAAAACAATTCTCTATAATATTAGTGTTATGTTATATTATTGTAGTAGCTATAAATTATGAATATGGCACAAAATATAACGGGTTTGGTTTTATAAAACAGTTTATAAATGTATTTACGTACACTTTTGGAATTTACATTGCTAACACTTTAGTTTTATCTGATTATTATTTAAAACGAAAAAAGAATTTCGAAAATATTATAATCGGTGGCATTTTAGTGAATATTCTTACTGCTTTGGTTGTTTTACTGTTGGAATTTTTAGGATATTTAGTAGTTATAAATAGTTCTGTTTCAGAAGCATTTACGTTTGTAAAGAATAATTCTACTTTTATGTTGTGGTTTTCAATGACCATTTCAACAACGGTATATATCGTTTTGTTAATTCGCAGAAAAGAAAAAATTGAAGTTAAGCAGCAAACTACAATAGCCATAAAAGCAACTACATCTTTTGAAACGTTAAAAAATCAGCTAGATCCTCATTTTTTGTTTAATTCGCTGAATGTTTTAAGTTCGTTGATTGAAGAAAATCCAAAAAAGGCACAGGAATTTACGGTAGCGCTTTCAAAAATTTATCGATATGTTCTGGATCAGAAAGATAAAAACCTTATTTCTGTTGAAGAAGAACTGAACTTTGCAAAATTGTACGTTTCGCTTTTAAAAATGCGTTTTGAAGAAGCACTGATTGTAAATCTTCCAGAAAATTTCGGTGCAAACGATTTTAAGATAGTCCCGTTAAGTTTGCAGCTTTTGTTGGAAAATGCCATAAAACATAATGTTATATCTGATCAGAAACCCTTACAAATAGACATTTTTAAAGAAGATGATTATCTTGTTATTCAAAATTCTTTCCAAAAAAAGCAGACTTTTGAAAAATCGACAGGAATAGGATTACAGAATATTGTAAAACGTTATCAATTAGTTTCAGATAATTTGGTAGAAATCAAACAGACGGATAAGACTTATATAGTAAAACTGCCTTTAATTTCAAGTGAATCACTGTTCAATTTTAATGAAGATTTGTTAACAGAAGAACTTTTTAACAATGCGTACGACAGAATGTATCAACTGAAAGAATTTTATATCACACTTTGCGCAACTGTAATTGTTATTCCGTTGGCTATTGTTTTAAACTTTTGGTATATACCTCAATTTAAATGGTCGCTAGCAATAACTTTATTTATGCTTTTCGGACTTTTTATAAACGGAATAAAAACGATAAATTTCTTGAAGAATTGGGAACAAAAAATGATAAAAAAACAAATTAATAAAAAATAGAAATCATGGAAAATTATAGTCAGTTAGAGCTTTTAAAAGCAAAAAAAAGAGTAAAAAAAGTAAAAGAGTTTTACATTCACCTAATTATTTACATTTGTGTAAATTCATTTTTAATTATTGTGAATTTATTAAATTCAAGTAGTGGATATTGGTTCATTTTTCCATTATTAGGCTGGGGAATAGGATTGCTTTCGCACGCTGCCGGAACCTTTAACTTTATTCCGTTTTTAAACAGAGATTGGGAAAACAGAAAGATAAAGCAGTATATGGACGAAGAACGCAATGCCTTTAAAAACCAACAGTAATGAAAGTTGTAATTATTGAAGACGAAAAACCGGCAGCCCGGTTGTTAAAACGTAAGGTCGAAAATCTGAATTGTACAGTAATTGCCGTTTTATCGTCAGTAAACGAAAGCATAGAATGGTTTTTATCAAACGAACATCCCGATTTGGTTTTGGTCGATATTCAATTGTCTGACGGTTTATCGTTTGAAATTTTTGAACAGGTAGAAATCAAAAGTTCCGTCATTTTCACAACTGCTTATGATGAATATGCTTTAAAGGCATTTAAGTTAAACAGTATTGATTATTTGTTAAAACCAATTGACGAAAACGAATTAAAAGCAGCTATTGAAAAGTTTTTATCGATTCAGAACAAAACGGTTTTTAATCATCAGAGCTTAAACAACATCTACAACAGTAATTTCAAAAAACGATTTGTAGTTAAAACCGGCAACATTATTAAAATTATTGATGTTAACGATATTGAATGTTTTTATAGTGCATTTAAAAGTAGTTTTTTAACAACAATCGAAAACAGATCTTTTAGTTTAGATGATAGCCTTGAAAGTATTGAAAAAGAAGTTAGTACAGATGATTTTTTCAGAGTAAACCGACAGTTTTTAATCAATTTAAAGGCGATTAAAGAAATAAGTATTTACAGTAATTCCCGATTAAAAATCAGTTTGAATAATTATAGGGATGATGAAATCATTGTAAGCAGAGAACGTGTTCAGACATTTAAAGAATGGATCAGCCGGTAATTTCATTTGAAAATAATTAGTAATTTAGATTAAAATTTAAACAATGAAAAACTATATAATTATTATTTTCTTTATCGGATTTCTTTTTAATTCCGTTTCAGCAACCGCCCAAACAAACAATACAGTTTCCGAAAAGAAATCATTAGAAAAACCATACAACCCAAATGATAATGCACAGGAAAAAATCGACGCTTTGCTAAAACAAGCTAAAAAACAAAAGAAGAATATTATTTTGCAGGCTGGTGGTAACTGGTGCAGCTGGTGTTTATTGTTTAACGATTTTATTAAAACGAATACAAAAGTTAAAGAAGAGTTGAATGCTAATTTTTTATACTATCATTTAAACTTTTCTAAAGAAAATAAAAATGAAGTTGTTTTTAAAAAATATGCACCAAATGGAGATAAATTAGGATATCCGTTTTTCATTGTTCTAAACAGTAACGGTAAAGTTTTAAAAGTTCAGGAAAGCGGAAGTTTAGAAGAAGGTAAAGGTTACAATGAAACCAAAGTCTTAAATTTCTTTAAATCGGTAAAACCATAAATAATTGCACATTTTTCATTTTAAATTATTTTAAGATTAATTTTTAAATAATTTCTTCAAAAAACTCGGTTTTTGGTTAATAATTATAAATTTGCATCTTCAACAACAATTTTAAAAAATGGATACAAATTTATTATTAAACATAGCGCAGCAATATGGCTGTCCGGTGTATGTTTACGACGGTAACACAATTGAAAATCAATTTCAACGTTTACAAGATGCGTTTAAACAGGTAAAAAAATTAAAAATCAATTATGCGGCTAAAGCATTAACCAACATTTCCGTTTTAAAGTTGTTGAAGAAGAAGG
>JBEBXJ010000121.1:0-6332 GCA_040391685.1 Paenimyroides baculatum | reverse complement strand
ATTTTTATTTAAAACGTACATAATTCCTGCTAAAGCTGCAATTATTACTATTCCTGTTATTATAACTTTTTTCATGTTTAAATGCAATTAGTTTTATTCTTCTGTTAATGATTTTAATTCTCCTTTTGCTTTGATAAGCTGTATTTCGGCTACTTTATAATCTAATAAAGCGTTGGTGTGACTGTTTTGCGCATCGGCATACGATGTTTCTGCATCTAAAAGATCAGTTAATGTAGCCAAACCGAATTTATAATTATTCTCAATATTCGTTAATACTTCTTTAGCCAGATTAACATTTTCTTTTTGAACGTTTAATGTGATTAACGAATTATTTAACTGGGTTACCGCATTTTTTAACGACATATCTAATGCTAAGCGTGTATCACGTTTATCTGCTTCTAAACGTTCGATGTCAATCTGTGCCTGTTTTACTTTTGCACGAACCAACCCACCGTTAAAAATAGGAATGGTTAAATTTAAACCTATTGCAGAAGTTCCTGCCCAATATACTCCGTCAGCAGATTTTGCAAACCAAGGAAATGTGTCACCAAAACCATTATAACCAAAATTTGCATTCATGCTTAAGCTTGGATATCCTTGAGCTGTAATAGCTTTTTTGTTTAAAGCTAATAATTCGCTTTGTTTTTCCAACAACTTAATTTCTGTTCTGTTTTCAATATTTACAGTTTCATCTACCAAAGCATGTTCAGTTACTTCAAACGTATTTTTAGGTAGTTCAATGTCTGCATTAAGATCCATACCAATTAAATATTTCAAAGCATTTTCCTGGAGTTGTAATGCATTGATTAACTGTTGGCGGTTGCTTTTTAAGTTGTTTAAGGCAACATCGGTTCGGTCTAAATCAATTTTCTTTGCTAAGCCGTTATCAAACAAGCTTTTAATAACATCACGAACTCGAACGGTGTTGTCAATCGTTTTTTCTATTGTTTTTAGTTGCGATTCTGTTTTATAAGCTTCATAGTAGCTGTTTGCAACTTTTTCAATAACCTGTTCTTCTGTTAACTGGGCGTTTATTTTGTAAAATTCACGAGTTGTTTTTGCGGCTTTTAAACCGGTAAAGACAGCTTGGTTAAATAATTGTTGATTTAATGAAACGCTTGCATTTGATTGCCAAGGTGTTCCCATTTGAATTACCTGCACCTGATCTCCCATAACTAAAGCCATTTGCGGAATAATTGCATTGTAAGTTAAGCCTCCGTTTGCGGTAATTTGCGGTAAAGCACTTGCACGAACTTCATCTATCTGGTATTCGCTGTTTTGCACATTTAAACGGGCTTTAACGGCTTCGGCTTTATTTTGCAAAGCGTAATTAACCGCATCTTTAAGCGTTAATTGTTCTTGTGCCTGGGCAAAGAATCCTAAAAACGCTAATAAAATTGAAATTCTATATTTCATTGGTATTTATGATTTTTGTAATAATTGTTCTAATATTTCTAATCCTTTCGGGGTAACAATCCCTCTTAAATGGTATTCCAATAATTTGTAGTTCAGCTCGTCTATAGATTGTGTGCTTTGCAGATTAATAAACATTTCATCGTTAAAAAAAGCTGTGGTGCTTGCAAAAAAGATCTTTCCTACAAAATCTATATCAATATCTTTTCTGTAATAACCTTGTTCCACACCATCACGCAGGTTTCTTAAAATGGTAAAATCATAGTTTTCGTGTTTTTTCTGCTGTAAACGTTCGGCTAATTTTGGATAATACTTGTTAAACTGGTAAATGGTACTTGCCTGTACGTTTTGTCCGAATAAATCGCCTAAACAGCTTTTCATTTCAAAATGTTCGTGAATAGGTGTTTTACAATTTCCGGCAATGCTCTTCATTTTATCTGTTGCAGATACAAAAACATAATCCACCGTTGCTTTTACCAGTTCGTCTTTAGCCGAAAAATGCTGGTAGATGGTTTTTTTTGATATCCCTAATTCTTTAGCAATATCATCCATCGTAACCGCCTTAAAGCCGTTTTTAATGAATAATTCTAAAGATTTTTTTAAAACAGTCTCTTTCATTCTCTCAAAAAGTTTCGGCAAAGATATGTAGGAAACTTTAAATACCAAAAAAGTTTCCAAAGTTTTTTTTAAAATTTTAAATGATTATCGGAAAGATTGCACCAAAGAGAATGTATCATCTCCTCGTCAGTTCGAGCCTGTCGAGAACTTATAATTAACAACTTCTCGATACGCTTCACTGCGTTGCGCTAGTCGAAGTGACGTCTTATCTACATACAATACAATATCGTATTAAATATACTTTTGGTACAAAGTTCCAGATAGTCATTAAATTTTATTTACATAATTAATTAGCTTACATTTGTATTCTTGAAACGAAGTTTATACCCTTTTATGAATAATTTCATTGAATACAAAAGTGCTGTTGCCGATTATATAAATCAGATTAACTTTACAAAAGAACCAAAGGAACTTTACGAACCCATAGGTTACATTGCCAATTTGGGCGGTAAACGTTTGCGCCCGTTACTTACCCTTTTTGCAGCCGAGGTCTTTGGTGCCCAACCTAATGATGCTATCCATGCAGCGGTTGCGATAGAGTTGTTTCATAATTTTTCGTTGATACATGATGATATTATGGACGAAGCTCCGTTAAGAAGAGGTAATAAAACCGTTCATGAAAAATGGAATTTAAACACGGGAATTTTATCGGGCGATGCTATGCTGATACTGGCTTATCAGTATTTTGAAAATTACGAAGCGACTGTTTTTAAAGATCTTGCTAAACTTTTCAGTAAAACGGCATTGGAAGTTTGCGAAGGACAACAGTTGGATATTAATTTTGAAACCCGCGACAACGTAAGTATTCCGGAATACATTAAAATGATTGAATATAAAACGGCCGTATTGGTTGGTGCTGCATTGGAAATGGGGGCAATTGTTGCCAAAACTACCGAAAGCAACAAGCTGGCTATTTATAATTTTGGTCGCGATTTGGGAATTGCCTTTCAGTTGCAAGATGATTATTTGGATGCTTTTGGAGAAACAGCGACTTTTGGAAAACAGATAGGCGGTGATATTTTAGAGAACAAAAAAACCTATCTGTATTTAAGGGCTTTGGAAACAGCTTCAGCTAACAATAAAACCGAATTGTTAAACTGGTTTTCATCAAAAGACGGCGGACAAGAAAAAATTGAAGCTGTTAAGTGGTTGTTCGAAAAAACAAATGCAACAAACGATACGCAGGTTTTAATTGAAGAATATACACAGAAAGCGTTACTTCAGTTAGAAACCTTGGAAATACCTTATCATTTTAAAGAAGAACTAAAAGAATTTGCTCTTTCATTAATGAGCAGAACCGTATAAATAAAAAAATCCGAAACTTTTGTTTCGGATTTTTTTATCTAAATATATCATTCTAAAAGAAAACGCGGATAAAAGGCATCCAAGCCTGATTGTATACCAAATCACTTTCCTTATATAAAACATTATAGCGAACGCCAATTGTAACGTTACCCGATGTATATCCAGCACCTAAAAACAAAGCGGTGTTCCAGAAATTATCTTGAATTGTATTTGTTTTAGAAAAATCGGTCCATAGCGTATTATTAACTCTTAATTGTTCCAATTCGCCGGAAAGCTGTATCATTTCAACCGGACTGTAAATTCCTAAAACATTCACACCGTACGAAGTACTTTCGTAAAAACCTTTCGATCGTAAATAATTAAATTGCAAACCCAAGCCCGCGGCAAACTGTTCCGTAATTGGTTTTAAGGCAGTAGGTGCAATGGCAATATTGGTAAAACCGCTTCCAAAACCTAATCCTAATGCGCCACCAAATTGTACATCACTAAAAAAAGTAGTAGTTCTTGGTTGATAAAAATCTTGGTTTTCTTGAGCCGATATATTGAAACTAACAAAAAAACAACCAGTAAGTAAGTAAATGATTTTTTTCATAATCGAATGAAATTTTTGCTAATATATAAATTAAACAGTTAAATGTTTCTTAACAAAAAATAAAGGCATTAAAAAAGGGTTTTAGATTATTTGTTTACGAATAATGAAAAATTAATTTCAAAAAAGGTTAATAAATAATAAAGTTAATAAAAAAATACATATTAAAAAGATTATCTGTAAAAATCTATGATTTAAGCAGATAGGTTAACAAAATTAAAATGCGAATGCATCTAAAAAATAAAGTAGAAAACTATTTAAAATGTTGTATTATTAATTGAAACTATTGTATTTTTGTGAAAATTTTTTAACGAAAAAAAGAGTCATTAGACAAATATTATGGATAGGTTTTCCTTTTTAAACGCTGCACATACCTCATTTTTTGCCGATTTATACGATCAGTACCTAACAAGCCCTGACAGTGTTGAACCAAGTTGGAGAAGTTTTTTTCAAGGGTTCGATTTTGCAAATGAGTACAATGGCGGCCCGGTAGAACAATTATCAAATGCATACCAAGGTTCTGGCGAATCAGCAGTTATAGCTGAATCGGTTAAAAAAGAATTTGCGGTTTTAAAGTTAATCGATGCCTACAGAACACACGGGCATTTATTGACAAAAACAAACCCTTTGTTAGAAAAAACCGGTGAAGCTCCTGATTTTTCTATCGAAAAATTTGGTCTTACTCAGGCCGATTTAAACGTTACTTTTGATGCTGCGCAAAGCATACACTTACCAAAAAGTACCTTACAACAAATTATAGATCATTTAGTAAATACGTATTGTACCACAATAGGTATTGAATATATGTACATTCCAAGTGAAGAAAAAGTTCAGTGGATTGCAAAATATGTTGAATCAAAAATTTCCGATTTAACCGTTGACCAGCAAAAGCATATATTGGAAAAACTGGTTCAGGCTGCTGCTTTCGAGAATTTCTTCCATACAAAATATGTGGGTCAGAAACGTTTTTCGTTAGAAGGGTTAGAGGCTACCATTCCCGCATTAGATGCCATGATTGAAGCTGCCGGAACAGCCGGTGTAGAAGACGTGGTTATTGGAATGGCACACCGTGGACGTTTAAATATTTTGGCGAACATTATGCAGAAACCTGCACAGAATATTTTTACGGAATTCGACGGGAAAGATTATGCCGATGTTGCCGATACGTTTGACGGTGATGTAAAATACCATTTAGGCTACACATCAAACCGTGAAACAAAAACAGGACACAAAATCACGCTTAATTTAGCGCCAAACCCGTCGCATTTAGAAACCGTTGGTGCGGTTATAGAAGGTGTGGTTCGTGCAAAACAGGATAAATTATATTCAACCGATTTTTCTAAAGTGCTGCCGATTGCCTTACATGGCGATGCTGCGGTAGCAGGTCAGGGCATTGTGTACGAAATTGTTCAAATGAGCAAATTACGCGCTTACCAAACGGCTGGTACAATTCACGTAGTTTTAAACAATCAGGTTGGTTTTACAACAAGTTATAAAGATGCACGTTCGGGCGTTTATTCTACCGATATTGCCAAAGTTGTTGCAGCTCCGGTTGTTCACGTAAACGCCGATGATACAGAAGCGGCGGTTAAAGCAATGTTGTTTGCTTTGGCGTACCGTATGGAATTTAAAGAAGATGTTTTTGTTGATTTGGTTGGATACCGTAAATATGGGCATAACGAAGGTGACGAACCACGTTTTACCCAGCCAATTTTATACAAATTGATCTCTAAACATCAAAATGCGCGTAACATTTACAACGCTCGATTAATTGAAAATAAAATCATTGAAGACGGATACGTTGGATCTTTAGAAGATAAATACAAAGAAATATTAGAAGAGAACCTGACAGTAGCGAAAGCAACCGAAAAAGCAGTCGTAATTCCTTTTATGGAAAAAGAGTGGGAGGGTTACCATATTGCAAATGTCGATCGTATGCTGCAAACGTATGATACCAAGGTGTCGCGCGAAATGTTAGACGATGTGGCTCCGGCTTTAACAACATTGCCTACTGATATTAAATTCATCAGTAAAATATCCAAACTAATCAAGGATCGTTATAACATGTATTACGAGACCAACCGTTTAGATTGGGCAATGGGTGAATTATTAGCTTACGGAACGTTGATTACTGAAGGTTACGATGTACGTTTTACAGGTCAGGATGTACAACGCGGAACGTTTTCGCACCGTCATGCCGTTATCAAGAATGAAGAAACAGAAGAGGAATATGTACCTTTAAACAATATCAAATCGCAAAACGGACAAATGCGTATTTACAACTCGCATTTATCAGAATATGCTGTTTTAGGTTTTGAATACGGATATGCAATGGCAAATCCAAAAGCATTGACTATTTGGGAAGCACAGTTTGGAGATTTCTCTAACGGCGCTCAAATTATGATCG
>JBEBXJ010000120.1:0-6391 GCA_040391685.1 Paenimyroides baculatum | reverse complement strand
GCGTCGGATTGTGGTTCCGAAGGTCGCGGGTTCGAGACCCGTCTTTCACCCTAAAAAGCGGTTCAGTTTGAATCGCTTTTTGTATTTTTACAATATAATGATTATGGGAATTATGATAGAAGAGGATTTAAAAGTAGAAATTTGCAATGAATTAAGAAGCGAACTTTTACTTTTAAGAAATGAAGAACAACAGGTAATAATTCATTGTTCTATTTACGCAATGGATTTTGGGGATGCTGCAAGAATATGGAAAAGTACCTATTTAATTGATAAGGAAACAGGTAAAACATACAAATTGCTTTTTGCAGACGGTATAAGTTTTGCTCCGCAATGGACATTGATTCCTTTTAATAAACCTTTAGAATTTACTTTAATTTTTAAAGGACTACCTAAAAGCTGCAAGGTATTTGATCTCGTTGAAATTATACCGGAAGAAGGCGGTTTTGAGGTTTTAAACGTAACCCGAAATTCAACAGATGTTTATTATGTAACCATATAAAAAAAACCGATCATTTGATCGGGCTTTTGTTTTAATCTATATTGTTTCCTTGTTGTTCGTCTTCTATAAAAAGTTGTACTTTACTAACAATACTTCGCAGAATTTCTTCGCGTTTGTTTGCTGTACCTATTTCCTGCAATGAAATTTTATTAGGTAAAGTAACACTGTCATTAGTC
Source organism: Paenimyroides baculatum (assembly GCA_040391685.1). Lineage (GTDB taxonomy): Bacteria > Bacteroidota > Bacteroidia > Flavobacteriales > Flavobacteriaceae > Flavobacterium > Flavobacterium baculatum_A. The sequence goes on along the minus strand of JBEBXJ010000120.1, from coordinate 5,716 downwards.
AGTTGTTTTGCCATAATATTTACCCTGATACCAACTGTTGCATCATCTGGAACATCTTTAAAAACACTGGTTAAATGAGTGCGCCAGTCAAAATTTTTCAAATCCTGAAAGCGGTCTGCATTAACCGTCATAAAAACCGTTTTAACCTTATCAACAATTTCAATATCGGTTTTAACCTCTTGTGCACGAACAGCAGGAATTGCTGCCAATAAAAGTGCTAGTACTATTAATTTTTTCATGATTCAATTCTTTTTACTAAAGATATAAAAAATTGATGAAAAAACTACATGTATATTTTATGTAATAATGATGAAATTAAATCGTAATGATTATTTGATCATCTTAATTTCTCCTTTTTGTTTGTTAGGATCACCCACAATACTGTATTCAAACGTATAACCATTTTGGTTTGTGGTTAGAATTTTCATTTGTACAGCCTTTTTTTCTGCCATATTTTTCGGGTGAAGCTTTTGCAGAATATATTCACAATCGTTTACCCAACGAATGCTTGCTGTATCGGTTTTACCGTTGTATGTTTCGATCTCGTATTTATCGGTTCGAACAAAAGTAGAGGTATGTTTTTGTCCGTTGATTTCCTGTTCAAACAAAAAATTTCCTGTTTTAAAATCCGAACAATTTCTTTCTTGATTATAACAACCCATCAAAAAAAACGGAATTGCCATTAAAAATAATTTCTTCATAATTAATCGTTAAATAACCCGCTGACTAATGTTCTTAATCCCATAAAAAACAAGTACATGGAAAACAAACAAATCAAGCATCCTAAAATTAGAACGGGATAATATAAAAAATGTTCTTGATTTTTAAAAGACGAATAAATAATTATAGGTCCTACAAACATTAACGGAATTGCAATGAAAATTTTCTGCAAGCCTTTGTAAATTCTGTTTTTATCTGCTTTAGGTGTTGCCATTATTCAGTGTAATTATTTATAGCATTACGTACGTTGCCGTATTGATTTATAAGTTCAGTCGCTTTTTCTTCAGATACATTCAGCTCGTTCATAACCATTTCTATGGCTCTGTTTACCAGTTTATGGTTCGATAGTTTCATATCGACCATTTTATTGCCTTTTACGTGTCCTAACTGAATCATTGTTGCAGTAGAAATCATGTTTAAAACCAGTTTTTGTGCTGTACCGGCTTTCATGCGTGAACTTCCTGTTACAAATTCTGATCCTACAATCACTACAATAGGAAAATCTGCTGTTAAAGCCAATGGACTATTGGCATTACAGGTGATTCCACCCGTAGGAATGTTGTTTTCCTTGCAGAATTGTAATCCGCCTAAGACATACGGAGTTGTTCCTGATGCTGCGATTCCTATAACAAAATCGTTCGAATTGATCTGGTATTCGTTTAAATCAATTTCAGCTTGATTGGCATTATCTTCTGCGTTTTCAACCGCTTTTCTAATGGCTGTATCGCCACCGGCAATTAATCCGATGACTTTATCATACGAAACTCCAAACGTTGGCGGACATTCCGAGGCATCAACAATTCCTAATCTGCCCGACGTGCCTGCACCAATATAGAACAATCGACCTCCATTTTTTAGTTGTGATACAATTTTGGTAACAACAGCTTCGATTTGTGGAATTGCTTTTTGAACGGCAAAAGGCACCGTTTGATCTTCTTTATTGATATTTGTAAGTAAATCTGTAACACTCATCTGCTCTAAATGGTTGTATTTAGATTCAGATTCGGTGATTTTATCAAAAGACATAATTTGTATTTTAAACAAATTTACAGAAAATTTAATAAGCGTTGGTATTTATAAGGATAAAACAAATATTCGTAGTACTTTTGCAGCAAGTAGACCGCCTTATCGCTGGCTTTTTGTCAGAGGAAAGTCTGGGCACCATAGAGCAGAATAGCGGGTAACGCCCGTCCGCCGTGAGGTGAGGACAAGTGCAACAGAAAGTATGTACAGTTAGGCTGTAGTGAAACCAGGTAAACTCTATTCGGTGAAATGCCATGTAAACCAACGCTAAGTGCTGCTCGCGCAAGTTGGAGGGTAGGCAGATAGAGCGTACAGGTAATTGTACGCCTAGATAAATGATAAGGAAGATTTATTCTTACAGAACCCGGCTTATAGGTCTACTTTTTTTTAATTTAAAACTTCTTCCAAAAACAACTTCACATGCTTCCAGGCGCGTTCAGTCATTAAGGCATTATAATCTTTGGATTGTGGATTTGTGAAAGTATGTTTGCTGTTACCATAATAGAAAAATTGCCAGTCGGCATTTCCTTTATGCATTTCATCCATAAACAAATCAATGTCCTGTTTTGAAACCGATTCATCTTCTGCCGGATGAATAACCAACACTTTCGGTTTGATTATGTTGTAATCTGTACCAACTTTTTTCAATCCGCCGTGAATAGAAACCACGCCTGTAAAAGCCATATTTCCTCGGGCAGCTTCTAATGCTCCTGTTCCCCCAAAACAGTAACCAATAATGGCTGTTTTGTTTTTATTTGATCCCATCTTTATAAATTCGTTTAATGCCAATTGAATTTTATGACGATATTTATCTGGATTTTCCTTATAAAAAGTCGACATTTTTTTTGCCATTTCCATATTTTTTGGAGTATCGATAGATCCGTAAATATCGGCAATAAATACATTGTAACCTCGGTTGGCTAAATCTTTGGCAGAAGTTCTTGCTTCCTCGTCAATTCCCATCCAGGCAGGCAAAATTATAACGCCTGGTGCATTTTGTTTTACAATAATAGCTTCGGCTTCGTGAGTTACCGATTCATCAGTGTGTTTTATCTTTTTTAATTCTTGTGCCATACTACTAAAGGTTGATGCTATAAGTGTTATAATTAACAGGTGATTTTTCATAATTATTTACTTTAAAGGTTGTTGAACATTTTAAATGGAAATACTAAGTTATAAAAAAGGGGAGGAATAATATCAAATATGAATTAATAAGCTATATGTATATAAAATTAACTAATTTCATTATTTTGACGAATGTGTTTTATATTGAAATTAATTTAAAAAAATATGTAAATATTTGTATTATATATTTTTTTTAAATTGTTTTTTTAAATTTTTACTATTTGTTTTTTGTATAATATGCTAATTTAGTATATTTATGCTAAAATAATATATATGAAACAAAGTTCATGTCCAAATTGTGGTTCAAATACCTTTGTAAAGGCAGGTATTGTTAACGAACGTCAGCGTTTTAAATGTAAAAAGTGCAACTATTTTTTTACGGTAAACAAGCTCGGAAAACAAATTGACGACTATTATGTGAATAAATCATTGCAGCTGTATTTAGAAGGTTTAACGTATCGTGAAATTGAACGTATTTTAGGTATCTCGCACGTAACAATCATGAACTGGGTAAAGAAATACAATATAAAACGCCCATATAATTCAGAGTATCATCCGACATATAAAATACTCAATTCCAGTGAGTTGAGCAAGTATTTTAGTGATCCTAAAAACGTGAAAGGGTCAGGTGTTATCGTGACTGAATTAGGTGACAAGTTTATGCTGATAAAATGGGAGCGTTTTAAGGATTAATATATAAATTTAACAGATATATATACTATTTTTTATCAAAACTAAAAAAAATAAGAAGTTCGTACTGCACACAAATCAAACTTAAAACAGTATAAACTTTTTATTATGAAAAGAAAGATTTTATTAGGAATTGCCCTAGCTCTATTTTCTTCTCAAATGTATTCACAAGCGGCTCCGGATTACAACGGAGGTTTAAAAGTGAAACTTAACGAGGAAGGAAACAGCTATTTCAGGCTGATAACTTGGGCGCAGGTTCAAGCATCGCATAATAACAGTGTTGCCGAAGATCAAAGCAAAACAAACTTTAATTTGCGCAGAGCCAGGCTTATTTTATACGCTCAAATTAGCGACGATTTTTTAATTCTTACACATTTGGGTTTAAACAGTTTAAACGCCAATAATCTTACTCCGACAGGAACAGGAGAAGCTTCTCAATTCTTTTTACACGATGTAACGGCGCAATATAAAATCGCTAAAACGCATCATTTAGGCGGCGGTTTACATTACTACAACGGAATTTCACGTTTAAACAATCAGGGAACTTTAAACTTTTTGACCATGGATAACAACCGACAGTCTTGGGCTACACTTGGATTGTCTGATCAGTTTGCACGTCATTTGGGATTTTATGCAAAAGGTGAATTTGGTAAATTTCATTACAGAGTTTCTGTAAATGATGCAATTACAAATAGTTTGGATGCCCGCGAAGCTGTTGCAAATCAAGCTGTTTATGGTGGAAGAAAGTTATTAGGTTCTAAAGATGCAGGTAAAACATACGCAGGATACTTCGAATATAATTTCTTGGATATGGAATCGAACTTTTTGCCTTATAAAGTAGGAACATATCTTGGTGCGAAAAAAGTATTCAATGTAGGTGCCGGATTTTTTACACATCCTTCGGGAGCTGCAATCCTTGATAACAACGAAGTTAAAGGCGAAAACGTAAACATATTTGCTGTTGATGCTTTTTACGATGCTCCGATAGGCGAAAACGGTGCTACTTTAACGGCATATGCAACCTATCAGAATAACGATTACGGCACAAATTATCTGTACAACGCTTATGGAACAGGCAGTATGACTTATGGTCATGTTGGATATTTAATTCCGGCAACCATCGGTAAAAAAACAAAACTGCAGCCTTACACATCGGTTTCTTTAAATAGTTACGATGCTATAGATGATAATAGAAATATTTTTAATGTTGGAACAAACATCTACTTAAACGGCAACAATTCAAAACTTACTTTAGAATATTCGCACGAAGACTTTGGTGCAGTAAAAAGAGACATTGTAACCCTTCAGGCAATGATCTATCTATAAAAAATCAACAAACTAAAACTATAAAATATGAATAATACCGAAACTAAAAAAAGTAGTATTTGGAGCGTAATTATGGCTTCATCTATGGGAACATTAATAGAATGGTACGACTTTTACATCTTTGGAAGTTTGGCAATTGTGTTGTCAACAAAATTTTTTCCTTCAGATAATCCTACGGCTGCATTTTTATCAACATTGGCAACTTTTGCGGCAGGATTCGTCGTTCGTCCGTTCGGAGCCTTGTTTTTTGGGCGATTGGGCGATTTGATCGGAAGAAAATATACCTTCATGGTTACGTTAATGTTAATGGGAGGCGCTACTTTTGTAATTGGTTGTGTGCCGAGTTATGAATCTATTGGGTTTATTGCACCTGTTATTGTATTGATAATGCGTTTGTTACAAGGTTTGGCGCTTGGTGGCGAATACGGTGGTGCAGCAACTTATGTGGCAGAACATGCACCAAAAGGGCAACGTGGTTTTTGGACATCTTGGATACAGACCACAGCAACAGTGGGCTTGTTTATTTCGCTGATCGTGATTTTAATCACTCGTTCGCTAATGACCGAAGAACAGTTTGATCTTTGGGGATGGCGCGTACCTTTCTGGTTATCAATTGTAATGGTTTATGTTTCGTATTTAATCCGTAAAAACATGAGCGAATCTCCGGAATTTGCTAAAGCGAAGAAAGAAGGAAAAACAAGTACCAATCCGTTAAAAGAAAGTTTTGGAAACCGTTACAATTTAAAATTTGTATTATTGGCACTTTTCGGGGCAACCATGGGTCAGGGTGTAATTTGGTACACGGGTCAGTTTTACGCCATGAGTTACATAA
>JBEBXJ010000119.1:0-6431 GCA_040391685.1 Paenimyroides baculatum | reverse complement strand
CCGATTTAACTCCGGTTCAAGTTCAGGCGTATTTGCAGGGAGCTGTGGGTCCGCGACCAATTGCTTTTGCCAGCACGGTTGATGAAGAGGGAAATCCGAATTTATCGCCTTTTAGTTTTTTTAACCTGTTTAGTTCCAATCCGCCTATTTTGGTTTTTTCGCCAGCGCGTCGTGTACGTAACAACACTATAAAACACACGCTTTTAAATTGCCAAGCTACCAAAGAAGTGGTTGTAAATATTGCAAATTACGATATGGTGCAGCAGCTTTCGTTATCGTCTACAGAATATGGCGACGGGGTTGATGAATTTATAAAATCGGGCTTTACAAAATTGCCTTCTGATATTGTGAAACCATTCCGCGTTGCCGAAAGTCCGGTGCAGTTAGAATGTAAGGTGAACGATATTATTGCTTTGGGCGATCAAGGCGGAGCCGGAAACATGATTATTTGCGAAGTAGTAAAAATTCATATTTCTGAAGACGTTTTAGATGGCAAAGGTGGCATCGACCAACATAAAATCGATTTGATTGCACGCATGGGCGGCAACTGGTACACACGTGCCACACCGGGAATGTTCGAGGTTGAAAAGCCTTTAACAGCATTAGGAATTGGTGTTGATGCCATACCTGAAGATGCAAAAAAAAGTGGTATATTTGCAGGAAACGATTTGGGGATTTTAGGTAATGTGGAAGAATTACCAACCACCGATGAAGTTGATGCGTTTTTAAACGAAAACACCCAGATAAAAACCTGGAACAACGATAATAACAAAGAATTAATTTATAAAAAAGCGAAAGAATTTTTAAGCGAAAACGATGTTACATCAGCTTGGAAAGCAATTTTAGCAGCAAAAATATAGCAAAATGGAAGTTTTAGGAAGAATTAAAATGGTTGGTCCTGTACAAGACGTAAGTCCAACTTTTAGAAAAAGAGAAGTGGTTGTTACTACAGAAGAACAATACCCACAACATATTTTAATTGAGTTTACACAAGATAAGTGCGATTTGTTAAACACTTTTCAACCGGGTGAACAAGTACGCGTAGGTATTAATTTACGCGGAAGAGAATGGGTAAACCCACAAGGCGAAACTCGTTATTTTAACTCTATTCAAGGGTGGAGAATCGACCGTCCACAAACACAGCAACCATACAACCAGCCACAACAGGGCTATGGTGCACCGCAAGGTGGGTACGGGCAACCACAGCAAGGTTATGGTCAACAACCTCCACAACAAGGTTACGGACAGCCAAACCCTTTTGAAAATCAAGGCGGAGGTTATGCAAATAACAACAATCCAAGCTTCCCTCCTGCTCCAAACTTTAACCAAAGCGAAGAAACAGAAGACGATTTACCTTTCTAATATTGAATTAAAACAATAATTTTGAATCCTGATTATATATAATCGGGATTTTTTTATGTATAAACTTACCAACGAACTTTATTTTCCAGCTGTTGAAACCGCTCATTCTTCAGGTATTGTAGCTTTTGGCGGCGACCTGTCAACCGAACGACTGATTTTAGCTTATAAAAGCGGTATTTTCCCATGGTTTGAAGACGGCGAGGAAATTACCTGGTTTGCTCCCGAAGAACGAATGGTTTTGTTTTTAAATCAGCTGAATATATCAAAATCAACCCGAAATATCATCAATCGAAATATATTTACAGTAACGTTTAATACCGCTTTTAAAGATGTTATAACCAATTGCCAGCAAGCAAAACGCAACGGACAATTAGGCACTTGGATTACCGATGATATGTTAGAAGCTTATTTAAAACTACACGAAATGGGTTATGCAAAATCGGTTGAAGTTTGGCAAGACAATGAATTGGTTGGCGGTTTGTATGGTATTGATTTAGGACATATCTTTTGTGGCGAAAGTATGTTTTCAAAGGTATCAAACGCTTCTAAAATTGCCTTTATACATTTGACTGATAAATTAAAATCCGAGAATTATCAGCTTATTGATTGCCAAGTTTACAATGATTATCTGGCACAATTGGGTTGCGAGGAAATTCCACGCGATTTGTTTATGAAGATTTTGAATAAGGAACTAAAGGTTGTTTATGAGGAAGATTAGCCACAGACTAAATTTATATAAAATAAAAAATGAATGCTTAAACATTCATTTTCATATACGTTAGTAAAGTTTAGCTTTTATAACAAAAACACGAGGTAATGTGATCGTTAACCATACCTGTTGCCTGCATGTGTGCATAAACAACTGTTGATCCCAAAAATTTAAAACCACGCTTTTTAAGGTCTTTTGCCAACGTATCTGAAATTTCGGTAGTAGCAGGTACTTCTTTAATACTTTTAAATTTATTATTGATAGGTTCATGGTTTACAAAACTCCAGATGTATTGTGAAAAGGTTCCAAATTCTTTTTGAACTTCCATAAAACGCTGTGCGTTATTAACTGTTGCCAATACCTTTAACCGATTGCGAACAATACCGGCATCCTGCAAAAGTTCCTCAATTTTATCATCTGTATAAGCAGCTATTTCTTTATAGTCGAAATTATCAAAAGCTTTACGAAAATTCTCACGCTTCTTTAAAATAGTAATCCAGCTCAAACCAGCCTGAAACGATTCCAATACCAAAAATTCAAAAATGGTTTCGTCATCGTAAACAGGTTTACCCCATTCTTCGTCGTGGTATTTTATGTATAGTTCATCGTTAGAAACCCAATTACATCGTATTTTTTCCATAGTTAATTCGTTTTAAAAGGTGGTGTTCCTTGTGGAAACATCTGTTGGTTTTGATCTTTAAACGATCCAAAGTTAAAGGTTAATCCCACTTTAAACATACGGCGTTCGTTTAAAGTTTGGGTACGCATTTGCAAGCCGTTTCCAAAAACATTCACATCAAAACCATCGGTATTCAGTACATTATCAACACCTACATTTACATTCAGCTTATTATCCCAAAACTTTTTATTAAAGGTAACACTTAAATTTTGTGCCGGTTTGTTTAATTCGTACAAATTCATTACCCCTTTAAACATGTTGTAATACGTAACAAAAACACGCGAGTTGTTTCCTAAATAAAACTGTGAATAAGTAAATAGATAAAAAGCCCCTTTTTGAAATCTGTCCGGAATCACATCATCATAAGTAGTTTTAAAATATCCTGCATTTAAATACGTAAACGACAATTCATCAACATTCAGTCCGTTTCTATCGTTAATCATGCTTTTAATTCCTTTAGTAAACATGGCATAAGGAATCGGCAATCCCATATTGAAACTCTGCGAAATTCCGTTTTCGATATTATGCGATTTAGATTCCAGCGTACCATTCGGCGTAATTTCGTAAAAAACCACATTTTGATTGGGCATTTTCGACAGATTGTAACTGAAATAAATATAATCGAACACCGTTAACGTAGCGTTCATGTTATGACTGATTTCTGGTTTTAAGTTTGGATTTCCTGCATTAGAAACCAGCAAACTGTTCTGCGAAGTTATGTTGGGATTGAACGATTGCGCGCCCGGCAAATTCATACGCTTGCTGTAGCCGGCACTTAAATAAACGCCCGACATTACAGGATATTTTAAAGTAACCGTAGGAAAAAGATTGGTATAATCTTGTTTTAAATTTAAGGAATCGACAGCAGTTTCTGACTGATACGTTAGATTTTCTAATCGTAAGCCTGCAGAAATCATTAACGAACTAATATTACTTGACACACTTACATAAGCGGCTTTGTTGGTGTATTTAAAATCGTACGGAATATAGGTTCGCGCCTGATCCCAAATGTAAGATCCATTATTGGTTGAAACCGAATGTGTGTAATGTGCACCCAGTGATAAATTACCATTAACGGCTTTAAAAGGTGTTTCAAAATCGGCTTTGGTTTGGCTGTACACAAAATTGTTATCTGCCAAAATAGTCGACGCTATTAGATCTTGCACAAACAGTTGGCTGCTGTTGGTATTGTTTTGAAATTCGGTGTTCGATGTCAGCGTAAAATTGGTTCCAATAGTATCTAACTTTTGTGAATAAACAAACTGCAATTCGTGCATATTGTTGTTGCTTTTACCCAATGTTTGCTGCTTGTAAGCTGTTTCGGTATCGCCAAAAGCATTAAACATATTACCCTGCGTTTTTGGCTTGCTGTAGGTATGGTTAAAGTTGTATTTCAGCGTTAAATTGGCCAAATCGCTCACTTTGTACTGCCAGTTATTACGCAAATAATAATTTTGATACCATTCGTTGTTCCAGTAATTTTCGCGCGCTTTAATCTGCGTACCGTTACTCATATAACTAAATTCGTTTAACGAATTGGTATTGCCCTCGTGATGTGTGTAACCGGTATTCATGTTCCAACTGAACTTGTTTTTTTTGAACATGATTTGTGCCGACGTAGTATTTTTAACTTTACTGTTTACCGAATTCTGCTGCATAAAACTTCCGCTTACACCTTCAATTTTAGCCGATTTGGTAATTACATTGATAATAGTTCCATTGAAAGTAGCGCTGTATTTTGCTCCCGGACGATCGATGATTTCGATACTTTTAACCGTGTTGGCCGGAAGGTTTTTTAGAAAATTCGTCAGTTGATCGCCACTCATTCCCGTTGGTTCTCCATCTAAAAAAATAGTCGCCAGTTTTCCGTTATGCGCAATTTGTCCGTTAGCCGTAACCAAAACTCCCGGTAATTTATTAACGGCATCAAACACGCTACCCGAGTTTAAAACTGTCAGATTTTCCACATCAACCACCGTTTTATCGGCAAATCTGCGAATGTTTTTATTGGTTTGATCTATGACGATTCCTTCCAAAACTTCGTCTTGCTGTTCGATAAACTGCAAATCTAATTTTTGACCCGCAATATATTTTAATGATTTTGTTTGAGCTTTAAACTGCGAGTGTTCCCAAGTAATAGTGTATTGAGTTACATTTTCAGGAATTTCGACAGAGAAATATCCTTCCTCGTTTGTAGTAGCATTGTAAACCTTATCTGTTTTAACGGTAATAAAGGTTTCTGGAACAGGTTCGCCTTCAAAACTAACCAATCCTTCAATTTTTATGTTTTGTGCGTTTATCAACCCTGCAAAAAACAAGGACAACACCAATATTATGTTTTTCATTAATATTTTTTTATATTAGTATCACAAGAAAACATTTTGTTACAGAAAAAACATGTTATCTTTTTTCAAACAAGCGACTTTTTAATTAAAGAAGTTTCATAAAAAACAAAACCCCAAATTCTAACGAACTTGGGGTTTTTATATGAATTAGTTTAAAGATTAACCAATTGCCACACGTTTGAAACCTGTAACAGTTAAACCTTTAGAAACAGAATCGATATATTTTTCAACGCTCATAGAGCTATCTTTAATATAATCTTGTGCAACTAATGTATTGTCTTTAAAGAAACGGTTAACTTTACCTACTAAAATACCATCTAATTTATCAGCTGGTTTTCCTTCAGCGATTAACTGCTCGCGAGCAATTTCTTTTTCTTTTTCAATAACTGCCTGGTCAACACCATCACCGTTTAAAGCAATTGGGTTCATTGCAGCAGCCTGCATTGCAACGTTTTTAGCAGCTTCGTCACCACCTTCTACAGCAGCAGATAAAGCAACAATTGTAGCAATTTTACCAGAGTGAACGTATGAACCAATGAAAGCACCTTCTAATTTTTCAAAACCACCGATTTCGATTTTTTCACCGATAACACCAGTTTGTTCAATTAATTTTTCAGCAACTGTCATAGAATCGTTATAAGCCGAAGCTAAAAACTCTTCTTTAGTTTCAAAGTTGAAAGCTTTTTCAGCCATTTCTGTTGCTAAAGCCACGAAACCTTCGTTTTTACCAACGAAATCAGTTTCACAGTTCAATGTAATAACGATACCTTTAGTTTTGTCTGCGTTAACATAAGCAACAGCAGCACCTTCGGTAGACTCACGGTCTGAACGGTTTGCAGCAACTTTTTGTCCTTTTTTACGTAAAACCTCGATTGCTTTATCGAAATCTCCTTCAGCTTCAACTAAAGCTTTTTTACAGTCCATCATTCCGGCACCTGTAATTGTTCTTAATTTATTTACGTCTGCAGCAGTAATATTTGCCATTGTATTGAGAATTAAATTAATGATTTGATTAATAAATGAATATATGCAGTTATAAATAAATTCAGTTATAACTTGTCATTCCAACGGAGAAGGAATCTAATTTTACACCAGATTCTTCATTTCGTTTCACTACATTCAGAATGACAAAAAGCAGATATTCGATAATGAAAAAAAGCCGTTAGCGACAGTTACAAAAATATGGAACCATCAGCATAACGACTTTAAGATACTGTTAAGAATTACTCTTCAGTAGATGTAGGAGCTTCTGCTTTAGGAGCTTCAACTTTGGTAGCTTCGTCTTTTTCAGATTTTCTTTCAGAATTTCCTTCAATGATAGCACCAGTTACTAAAG
>JBEBXJ010000118.1:0-6598 GCA_040391685.1 Paenimyroides baculatum | reverse complement strand
TAGGAATAGTAGCGATGACATTAGTTGGAGCTGCTTCATACGCACAAACTGGTCCGAAAATTGAGTTTAAAGCTGAAAACAACACTATTGATTACGGTACTGTTGTTAAAGGTGTAGACACAGGCGTAAGAACTTTTGAGTTTACTAATACTGGTGACGAGCCTTTGTTGATTACGAACGCACGTTCATCTTGTGGCTGTACAGTACCTCAGCCTCCTAAAGAACCAATTATGCCAGGAAAATCTGACAAGATAGAAGTAAGATACAATATGAATCCTGGAACTATTTCAAGAACAATTACTGTGGAAACTAACGCTACAAACGCAGAGAATGGAACTGTTCAACTTTACATAAAAGGTAAAGTTGTAGAAAACTAAAAAATCACTTTTAATAAAAAAGGTTGTTCAAACGAACAACCTTTTTTGTTTTTAATACTTTTATAAAATATCAAATGTTCTTTTTTTGCCGATTATATTAATAGTTTTGTAATGGTGCTACCGCCAAATTATCAAATTACTAAATCTTGCATCATTATCACTTTCTAAATCAAAAAATAGAACTCTATTTATTATCTTTGTAAGCAAAATTAATTTCGATTTTAATAAATCTTATCATATAATGTCAAAATCTAAGATTATCTACACATTAACAGATGAGGCGCCTATGTTGGCTACTTATTCTTTTTTACCTATTGTTAAAGCTTTTACTGCTACGGCCGGTATTGAAATGGAAACCCGCGATATTTCGCTAGCAGGAAGAATCTTAGCAAACTTTCCGGAATTCTTAAAAGAAGATCAAAAAATAGGTGATGCTTTGGCTGAATTAGGAGATTTAGCAACAACTCCTGAAGCTAACATCATTAAATTACCAAATATTTCGGCTTCAATTCCTCAGTTAGCTGCTGCTATTGCAGAATTACAATCGCAAGGTTATGCTGTACCAAACTATCCTGCTAACGCTGAAACAGAAGAAGAAAAAGCAATCAAAACAAAATACGCAAAAATTTTAGGTTCTGCGGTTAATCCGGTTTTACGTGAAGGAAACTCGGACCGTCGTGCACCTAAAGCGGTTAAGAATTATGCTAAAAAACACCCGCATTCAATGGGTGCCTGGTCTGCAGATTCTAAAACAAAAGTGGCTCATATGGAAGCTGGAGATTTCTACGGAACTGAAAAATCAGTTACTGTTGAAAAAGATTCTCAATTTAAAATTGAATTCGTTGCAAAAGACGGTTCTGTAAAAGAATTAAAAGGTTTATCGCCATTAAAAGCAGGCGAAGTAATCGATTCATCTGTTTTAAGCATTACTGCATTAAAAGGTTTTGTTGCCGATGTAATTGCAGAAGCTAAAGCGGCAGGTGTTTTATTGTCTGCACACTTAAAAGCAACTATGATGAAAGTTTCGGATCCTATTATTTTCGGAGCTATTGTTGAAGTGTACTTTAAAGATGTTTTCACGCAATTTGCAGATTTATTTAACCAATTAAACATCAATCCAAACAACGGTTTAGGTGAATTATACGCTAAAATTGCTGGTCACGCTCAAGAAGCTGAAGTTAAAGCTGCAATTGATGCTGCTATCGCTAACGGACCTGCACTGGCAATGGTAAATTCTGACAAAGGTATTACTAATTTACACGTTCCGTCTGACGTTATTGTTGATGCTTCTATGCCAGCAATGATTCGTACATCGGGTCAAATGTGGAATAAAGAAGGTAAACAACAAGATACTTTTGCGTTGATTCCAGACCGTTCGTATGCCGGAATTTACCAAGCAACAATTGACGATTGTAAAGCAAACGGTGCATTAGATCCAACTACAATGGGATCTGTACCAAACGTAGGTTTAATGGCTCAAAAAGCTGAAGAATACGGTTCTCACGACAAAACATTCCAAGCTGATGCCGAGGGTACTATCCGTGTAATGGATACAGAAGGAAATGTATTTATGGAACAAGCTGTTGAGGCTGGTGACATTTTCCGTATGTGTCAAACTAAAGATGCGCCTATAAAAGACTGGGTTAAATTAGCTGTTAACCGCGCACGTTTATCTGCAACTCCAGCGGTATTCTGGTTAGACGAAAACCGTGCACATGATAGAGAAATCATTGCTAAAGTAAACAAATATTTACCTGAATTTGATACTACCGGATTAGATATTCGTATTTTAAACCCGGTTGATGCTACAAAATTATCGTTAGAAAGAATCCGTCAAGGTTTAGATACTATTTCTGTTACAGGTAACGTATTACGTGACTATTTAACAGATTTATTCCCAATCTTAGAAGTTGGTACATCTGCTAAAATGTTATCTATTGTTCCGTTAATGAGCGGAGGTGGATTGTTTGAAACAGGTGCAGGTGGATCTGCTCCAAAACACATCGAACAATTTAAAGAAGAAGGTTATTTGCGTTGGGATTCTTTAGGTGAATTCTTAGCATTACAAGCTTCTTTAGAACATGTAGCGCAAACGCAAAACAACACTAAAGCACAAGTTTTAGCCGACACTTTAGATGAAGCAAACGATAAATTCTTAGATACTGATAAATCTCCAGGTCGTAAATTAGGAACAATTGATAACCGTGGATCTCATTTCTATTTAGCAATGTATTGGGCACAAGCATTAGCTGCCCAAACGAAAGATACTGAGTTAGCAGCTATATTCGCTCCTATCGCTGAAGCTATGACGGCTAACGAAGCTAAAATCAATGAAGAATTAATTGCTTCTCAAGGTAATGCTCAGGAAATTAAAGGTTACTATCACCCAAATTTCGATTTAACATCAAAAGCAATGCGTCCGTCTGCAACGTTAAATGCTATTGTTTCTAAATTAGGATAGTCATATAGCTTATATAAATGAAACCGTCGTGAATTCGACGGTTTTTTTATACGATAAAATTTCATCAAACATAATCGTATCATTATGAAAACCTTACATATAGCATCAGTAGCCATCATCAATCCAAACAAAGAACTGCTTTTGGTCTGTAAGAAAAATTCCGGATTTTATCAGTTAACCGGAGGTAAAATTCAAAATGGTGAACAAGATATTGAAACCATTATCCGTGAAGCTAAAGAAGAAATTGGTTTAGAAATTCTACCTCAGCAGCTTACATTTTTAGAATCGCACCAAACAAAAGCCGTAAACGAACACAATACAATGGTACATGGTTACGTTTATTGGTTACATCTGCCCTACTTTTTTGAACCGATGATAGCTAATGAAATTGATAAATTTGCGTGGATGAACAAAAACAATTATCAAAATTACAACTGGGCACATTTAGCTAAAGAATTAGTTCAACCCAAATGGTTATCACTATAGTTCCCTACATTTAAAAACTTTATGAAAAAAACACTCGTAGTATTATCGTTACTTATTTCGGGATTTTGCTTTGCACAAAGCAAAAACAAATTGTCGGGTAAAATAATACAGGCAAAAAATAACACGCCATTGGCATCAACTACGGTAACGATTGCTTTAAACAATAATGAAAATGTTGTAGAAACCGATGAAGCCGGCAACTATTCCCTTTGGGCAGAAAGCGGCACTTACCAACTTACGGTTTATGTGGAAGGATTTGAATACACAACGCAAAAAATCGATCTTACAAAAGACGTGGTTCAAAATATTTCATTAACGTCCGATGATCAGTCTTTAGACGAAATCGTTATCAACACATCGAATAAAATCAACATTCGCAAACCCGAAATGAGCGTTAATAAACTCACGGCAGCCGAAATCAAAAAAATGCCGGTTGTTTTGGGCGAAACCGATATTTTAAAATCAATTCTACTGTTGCCTGGTGTTGTAAATTCTGGTGAAGGAACCTCGGGATTTAACGTTCGCGGTGGCGGATCTGATCAGAATTTATTGTTGTTGGATCAAACTTCTGTTTACGGATCCTCGCATTTGTACGGATTTTTCTCGGTTTTTAATAACGATGCTGTCAGCAACATTAAATTGTATAAGGGGGGAATTCCGGCAAGATACGGAGGAAGAGCTTCGTCGGTTTTAGAAATCAATCAGAAAGAAGGTGACTACAAAGATTTTAAGGCAACTGGCGGTATCGGACTTTTATCGAGTAGATTAATGGTAGAAGGTCCGGTTATTAAAGACAAATTATCGTATTTGTTTGCTGGTCGTGCATCGTATGCTCATTTGTTTTTAAAACTGACCGACATTGAAAGTTCGGCTTATTTTTATGATTTAAACACCAAATGGAGTTATTTGCTCAACGATAAAAACCAGCTTTATTTTACGGGATATTTTGGAAGGGATATTTTTAAGTTTAATGATAGTTTCGATAATAAATTCGGAAACACGGTTGCCAATTTAACGTGGAACAGCAAATATTCTTCTAATATCAACAGCGAAGCTTCAGTACGATATTCTGATTACTACTATGGTTTAACATTGAATTTTATAGGTTTTAATTGGGATTCGGGCATAAAGAATTACGATTTCAACTATAAAATCAACCACGACATCAACGATAAACTTTCATTAAAATATGGTTTAAGCAGTTTGTATTATGATTTTAATCCGGGACTGATCGAACCCAGCAAACCCGATTCTGAAATAAACCGCTATCAGATTCCACACAAATACGCTTGGGAAAATGCCGTGTTTCTAGAAGCCGAACAGGAAATCACTTCGTTTTTATCTGTTAATTACGGCTTGCGCTACAGCATGTTTCACCGTTTAGGCGAAGAAACAATTAATTTGTACGAAAACAACAATCCGGTTATTTACAACCAACAAACCGATACCTATGAAAAAGCGGTACCTGTTGGATCGCAATATTACGGCAAAAACAAAGTAATCAGCAAGTTTGATAATTTTGAACCACGGTTGGCAGTTTCGGTAAAATTAACCGACGATCAATCCGTAAAAATGAGTTATAACCGCATGTCACAGTATGTACATTTAATTTCTAATACCACTTCGGCTACTCCGTTAGATATTTGGGAACCAAGCGGCCCGTATGTGAAGCCGCAAATTGTGGATCAATATGCTGTTGGATATTTTCAGAATTTTAAGGAAAACGAATATTCTTTGGAAATTGAATCGTATTTTAAACTGGGAAAAAACCGTTTGGATTATATTGACGGTGCCGATCTAATAGGAAACCGTGCCATTGAACAAGTTCTTTTAAACGGAAAAACCGAGGCTTACGGTTTAGAATTTTTACTGCGTAAAAACACAGGAAAAATAACAGGTTGGGTTGCTTATACCATTGCCCGCAGTATGCAGCAAACCGTTGGAAAAACTCCTGAAGAAAGCGGTATTAACAACGGTGAATGGTACCGCACACCACACGATCGTTTGCACGATTTATCTGTTGTGGCAAATTACGAATTCAGTAAAAAATGGAGTTTTAACGCTGCCTTTATTCTGCAATCGGGTCGTCCGGTAACCTATCCCGACGGTAAGTACGAGTTTTTAGGCTTACAGGTTCCCAACTACAACAAACGAAACAATTACAGCATGCCGGCTTTCCACCATTTAGATCTTTCGGCAACCTACACGCCTACTAAAAACGAAAACCGCAAATGGCAAAGCGAATGGGTTTTTGGTATTTACAACGTATATAACCGTAAAAATGCGGCATCTATCAATTTTAAAACGGTGGAAGGGTCAAGCAATTTAACCGAAACCACAAAACTTTCCATTTTTGGAATTGTTCCAAGTGTAACCTACAATTTTAAATTTTAGTCATGAAAAGATTTTTTTACATATTCAGTCTTGTGTTCAGTTTTTTATTGATAAGTTGTGAAGAAGAGATAATCCTTGATTTTGATAAAACCATTCCGCGTTTGGTTATTGACGGAAATATTTTTGTGGGCGAATCTCAATTTAACAAAATACACCTTTCTACTACAACCGATTTTTATTCGGGAGTTTTTCCAACGGTTAACAACGCCACTGTTTCGGTAAAAGATATGGCAAACAATTTTGTATACGAATTTTCAAACGAAGGAAACGGCGATTTTGTCAACGAAACGTTTTTACCGGCTGTTGGATCTACTTACGAATTAACGGTTGTGTACAACGATGAAACCTACAAAGGTACTTCTACCTTATTGGCATCGCCTACAGTTATAAATGTTGATCAAAAAAACGATGGCGGAATTATGGGTGATTCGTATGAAATTAATTTCAATTTTCAGGATAACGCCGATGAAGAAAACTATTATCTGGTTCAGATGATTTCTCCTGTTGATATTTTTTTCGGAGTTACAGACGATCAGTTTTCAAACGGAAACATTATGAGCGATTTGTATTTTTATGACAAAGAAGATTTAAAACAGGGCGATACGCTTAATCATTTTATCACATCGGTAAATAAGGAATATTACAATTACTTATCAAAATTACTGTCAATTTCAGGCGAAAGTGGCAATCCTTTTTCAAGCCCAATGGGAACCATTAAAGGCAATATGGTAAATGAGAACAATAAAGATAATTTTGCCTTAGGATTCTTTCACATAGCGCAGCGAAACCAGTACGTTTACACCGTAAAATAACTTATTAATATCCAAAAAAAATTAGCATTCTGAATATTTTTTACGTTATTTGTGTAAACTACATTTTT
>JBEBXJ010000117.1:0-6652 GCA_040391685.1 Paenimyroides baculatum | reverse complement strand
GCATCGGCAGAAGTATTGATGTTCGACGATGAAATGCCCGCAGATTTAAAGCAGAAATTCCTGAACAATATCGTTGATGATACCAACCGGTTAGCCAAACTGATAAACAATATACTGGATTTGGAAAAATTGGCAAATGGTCGTGAACAGCTCGATATTTCTAATAATAATATTCTGGAAACTGCTTTAAAAGCCATTCATTTTGTAGAGCAGTTGGTTTCTGATAAACAAATCACCATTAAAAATAATGTTAAATCTTTATTTTTTAAGTATGATGATGATCGCATTTTACAAGTTTTTATTAACTTGCTTACAAATGCAATAAAATTCGTTGAACCCAATACCGGACAGATTGAATTGAACTTAACAGAGGATGATGAATTTGTTTTTATTTCGGTAGAAGATAATGGAAAAGGAATTCCCGAAGAAGATTTCGAATTTATTTTTGATAAGTTTTATCAATCCGGAAATCAAACCACAAAAAAACCTGTGGGCAGTGGTTTTGGTCTTTCCATCTGTAAACACATTGTAGAAAGCCATAAAGGTGCTATTTGGGCAGAACAAAAAAGTAAAGGCGTACGTTTCTTTGTAAAATTACCAAAATGAAAAAGATTTTAATTGTTGATGACGAACCAAATATCATAATGTCTTTGGAATATGCTTTACAAAAAAACGGATTTGAAGTATTTGTAGCCAGAGATGGTCAGGAAGCTTTGGATATTTTAAAAAAGAAAGTTCCCGATTTGGTTTTGTTAGATATTATGATGCCAAATGTTGATGGGTACGAAACATTGCAAAAAATTAAAGAGAACGAAAAGTTAGCTGCTGTAAAAGTGCTTTTTCTTTCGGCTAAAAATAAACCCGCAGATATTGAAAAAGGATTAGAACTGGGGGCTGTAGGTTATGTAACCAAACCTTTTTCGCTTAAAAAAATGATTGCTGAAATCAATGAATTACTTAATTAAGTTTGTTTTGTGTGCAAAATAAAACACGTTTAATTAAATAATGGTATGATTTTCAGATAAAAAACTTCTATTTACTGTGCTAAATTGTTTTAGCATAAGATTTCTTATCTTAAATTTTATCGTTTTTCTAATAACTTTTTTACTGTATTTGTATGGAAGAATACCACAATTTTTACAAAAGAAGTATTGAAAACCCAGAGGATTTCTGGAAAGAACAAACACAAAAAATTTCTTGGCATCAGTTTCCCGAAACTATTTTATCAAACAAGCAGAATTATCCGCAATGGTTTGTAGACGGTAAGCTGAATATGAGTTATCTGTGCATCGATAAGCATATCGAAGACGGTTACGGGGAAGAAATTGCCTTAATTTATGATTCTCCGGTAACCAGCAGAAAGCGCACTATTACTTTTAACGAACTTCATTCTGAAGTAGCCCGATTAGCTGGCGGATTAAAAAAACTGGGTGTACAAAAAGGCGACACGGTATTAATTTATATGCCAATGATTCCACAGGCAGTTTTTTCAATGTTGGCCTGTGCGCGATTGGGTGTAACACATACAGTTGTATTTGGTGGTTTTGCTCCTAACGAATTAGCTGTCCGTATCGATGATTGTAAGCCAAAAGTTATCTTAACAGCATCAAGCGGAGTAGAAGTAGACCGTATTCTGCCTTACAAACCTTTTGTTGACAGCGCCATAGAACTTGCAACGCACAAACCGCAATATGTTATTCTTTTTAAAAGACTTTTAGGTGCTGTTGTGCCTGATAAAGAATACGATATCGATTATAAGTCTTTAGTAGCAGCTTCAAATGAAGCCGAAACTGTAATTGTAGAAGCCAATCATCCGTTGTACGTTTTACATACTTCGGGTACTACCGGTAAACCTAAAGGTATTGTACGAGATACAGGCGGTTATGCAACGGCTCTTAAATTCAGTATGGAATATATTTACAATGTTAAACCGGGCGAAGTTTTCTGGGCTGCAAGCGATGTTGGTTGGGTTGTAGGACACAGTTTTATTGTTTACGGACCTTTAATTAACAGAAATACCACCGTACTTTTTGAAGGAAAACCCGTAAAAACACCCGATGCATCTGTTTTTTGGCGAATCATCAGCGAATATAACGTAAAATCTGTTTTTGCCGCACCTACTGCAATCCGTGCAATCCGGAAAGAAGATCCTGATGGATTGCTGTTGAAAAATTACGATCTGTCTTCTTTAAACTATTTCTTTCTGGCAGGCGAACGCAGTGATACAGCTACCGTAGAATGGCTTACGAAAAAAATAAACCGACCGGTTATTGATCATTGGTGGCAAACAGAATCGGGTTGGCCAATGGCATCTATAATGACAAAAATTGACGATGCTAAAATTAAACACGGATCGGTAGCAAAACCTGTCTGTGGATTTGATATTCAGATTGTCGATGAAGAAGGAAATAAACTTACCAATGGTAGTGAAGGATTTGTAGTAGTAAAATTACCGCTGCCACCGGGAACTTTAATGGGGATTTGGAATAATGAAGAACGATTTTTTTCGGGATATCTGGAACAAATCAACGGATATTATTTTACCGGTGATGGCGGTTTTAAAGATTCCGAAGGATACATTTATATAACTGGTAGAGTTGATGATGTAATTAATGTAGCCGGACACCGATTATCAACCGCAGAAATGGAAGAAGTTATTTCATCGCATACCGCAGTGGCAGAATGTGCCGTTTTTGGTATTCATGATGAAATTAAAGGGCAGACGCCTTTAGCACTTGTTGTTACAAAAGCGGGTAACGATGTTGCAGAATCGGTTATTGAGCAAGAAGTAATTGCGAAAATAAGATCGAATATCGGAACCATAGCAACACTAAAACGAGTAATTGTTGTAGATCGATTACCAAAAACAAGATCGGGAAAAATCCTTCGAAAATTATTACGTGACATAGCTGACAAAAAAGACTACACCATACCGTCAACCATTGACGATTCTGAAATTATAGACGAAATTATACAAGTTTACAAACAACATAAAATCTAAATTAATCATATCAAAAAAATTAAATCATGAGTAATTATCATATAAAACACTTCGAAGAGTATTATCATATCTATAGAAAATCAGTAAATCATCCGGAAATTTTTTGGGAAGAATTGGCAGAAGAACATTTTGTATGGCACAAAAAATGGGATAATATTTTAAGTTGGAGTTTTGAAAATCCGGAAGTTAAGTGGTTTGAAGGCGCAAAGTTAAATGTTGCAGAAAATTGTATCGACCGTCATTTAAGAACGCGTGCCAATAAAACGGCCATTTTGTTTGAACCCAATGATCCGAATGAACCTGCGCAGCACATTACCTACCAAGAATTATACAACAGGGTTTGTAAAATGGCAAACGTTTTAAAACAGCAGGGTATTAAAAAAGGCGATCGTGTGTGTATTTATCTGCCAATGATTCCTGAATTGGCTGTTTCGTTATTGGCTTGTGCGCGTATTGGTGCGATACATTCCGTTGTGTTTGCCGGCTTTTCATCATCGGCATTAGAATCTCGTATTTCAGATTCGTCTTGTAAGCTGGTTATTACTTCTGATAAATCGTATCGGGGTTCAAAAACAATAAATATTAAGGAAATTGTTGACGAAGCATTGAAAAAATGTGATTCTGTAGAAAAAGTTTTGGTTGTACAGCGTGTTGATGGACAGGTTGAAATGCAGCAAGGAAGAGATTTATGGCTGCAGCCTTTGTTGGATGAAGCCGAAGCCGATTGCCCTATTGAAATTATGGATGCCGAGGATCCGTTATTTATTCTATACACTTCTGGATCAACCGGAAAACCAAAGGGAATGGTTCACACATCGGCAGGTTATATGGTTTACACCGCCTACACGTTTAAAAATATTTTTCAATACAAAGAAAACGATATTTTCTGGTGTACCGCCGATATTGGTTGGATTACCGGTCACAGTTACATTGTTTACGGTCCGCTGGCAAATGGTGCAACAACGGTTTTGTTTGAAGGTGTTCCGAGTTATCCCGATTTTGGACGCTTTTGGGAAACGATTGAAAAGCATAGAGTTTCTATTTTTTACACGGCTCCAACAGCTATTCGATCATTAGCAAAAGAAAGTTTGGAATATGTAGAAAAATACGATCTTTCTTCATTAAAAGTTTTAGGATCTGTTGGTGAGCCTATCAACGAAGAAGCGTGGCACTGGTACAATGATAATATCGGTAAAAAACACAGTCCGATTGTAGATACCTGGTGGCAGACAGAAACCGGCGGAATTTTAATTTCTCCAATTCCGTTTGTAACGCCAACCAAACCAACCTACGCAACTTTGCCGTTTATTGGTGTTCAACCTGCTTTGATGGACGATGAAGGGAATGAACTTAAAGGAAATCAGGTAGATGGTAAGCTTTGCATTAAATTTCCATGGCCTGGAATTGCCCGAACTATTTGGGGCGATCATGAGCGTTACAAGGAAACCTATTTTTCTACATACAAAGGAAAATACTTTACGGGGGATGGTGCTTTCAGAGATGAGGTGGGTTATTACCGAATCACAGGCAGGGTTGATGATGTAATTATTGTATCGGGACACAACCTTACTACGGCTCCGATTGAAGATGCGATTAACGAACATCCGGCGGTTGCAGAATCGGCTATTGTTGGTTTTGAACACAATATTAAAGGAAACGCGCTTTATGGTTTTGTTATGTTGAAGGAAACGGGCGAATACCGTAATCAGGATAATTTACGAAAAGAAATTAACCAGCAGATTTCCAATAAAATAGGACCGATTGCCAAGTTAGATAAAATTCAGTTTGTAGAAGGATTACCAAAAACACGATCGGGCAAGATTATGCGAAGAATATTAAGAAAAATTGCCAATAACGATCTTTCTAATTTAGGCGATACAAGTACGCTTTTAAACCCGGAAATTGTTGACAGTATTATTAATGATGTGTTGTAATTAAATAGAAACCCTCACTTTTAAAGTGAGGGTTTGTTTTATTGTTTCAAGGTTATGGATATTTTTCTGTTTTTAGAATACTGTCTTGTTCAAAATTCCACCTTAATTCTTCTTCAATTTCTAACTGCTTTACTCTTTTCGTTATTACTTTATTGTTAGGTAAAATTAAAGTAAAAGTTTCGTCACTAATACCCGAACACCATTCACAAATATCATAACTCTTAAAATTACCAATCCAATTAATGTCAGATTTAATAATCTGTTTTAATTTGTATAATTGATTTCTTTCATGCGATTCATGAATTGGCTTAAAATGTAGGTTTTTTAAAAAAGTTTCATCTCGTTTATAATAATATTTACCATTAACACTTATAATAATTTCATCCGGAGGACAAAAACAATCAGCAGTGTTTACAATTTCAGCTAAAAATAAAGTGTCATTTGGATAAGCATTTCTTAAGCTATCAATATAACTATTATACTTCCGCCTATACTTTTTATAATAATAGTAATTAGATGTTCTATCTTTGAATAATAATTTAATATCGCTTCTAAAGGGATATTCTTCTTTTCCTAAATAAAATCTCTTCTTTACAGAACAAGATAAGAAAAGAAAAAGAGAAAATAATAGTAAAGCTAATTTGCGAATCATAAAAAAATTAAAATCTAATATATACAAAAAAAGAGGAAATCTATTTCTCTTCAATAGTTATTGCCATTTATAATGACAGATTTAGAACGCCTTACTTAACTATAATTTTTTGAGTATATATCTTGGTTTGATTAGATTTAATTGTTATAAAATACACACCGCTTTTTAAACCTGATATATCAATAGAATTGTCAGAATTTACGTTTTTATTCAAAATTAATTTTCCTTCTAAAGTAATAAATTCGGTATTTAGATTTCCTTGGTTTATTCCTTCTACAAAAATTTTATCAGATGCAGGATTAGGATAAATTTTTATCTTGTTTTGATTAGAAATTTCTTCGACACTAGCGTTTTGTGCAGTAATTTTATAAATTGTTCCATTTTGAGATGATGCAATATACAATTCATTCTGAAAGTCTACTCCAAAAGTTGTAAAAGAAACATTTGAAAAAGTTGAGCTCCAAGTAATAGCATTGTTAGCATCCATTGTTCCAATTTGGTCGGCACAATAATCTGCAAAAAAGTAAAGACCTGTTAAAGAGGGATAGGTTGCACCGCGGTAAACATAACCGCCTGTTATAGAACAATAAACACCAGCTAAGCTATATGTAGCAACGGGAAAAGTCATAGTGGTTGAAGCAGCACAACCTGAAGTGTTGTAGGTGTTATTACCTTCGTAACATCGCCAACCGTAATTAACTCCAGCTTGAGTTAAAGCAACTTTGTTAATTTCTTCTGACGTATTTTGTCCAACATCGGCAATAAGCACATTTCCTGTTGATGTATCAAACGAGAAACGCCAAGGATTTCGCAATCCGTATGCCCAAATTTCATCTAAATTTGTAGCTGTTCCTGTAAAAGGATTGTCACTTGGAATTGTATAGCCTGTAGTTCCATTTACATTAATACGCAATAATTTACCCAAATACGAACTTAAATTTTGAGCATTGTTCTGTGGGTCACCACCACTACCACCATCACCCGTTGCGATCCATAAATAACCATCGGGGCCAAATTTTAAGCATCCTCCGTTGTGATTTGAAAATGATTTGGGTATACTCATTA
>JBEBXJ010000116.1:0-6758 GCA_040391685.1 Paenimyroides baculatum | reverse complement strand
TGCGGAGTATTTTCGATACTTGTTCCACCAAAAGCATCAATCTGTAAATTTTGATGAATTTTATAAGTTAATCCGCCTTTTAATGAAGCATCATTCATAAAAGGTACTGCAATGTTGTTGTATTTGCGGTCAATAATGCCATTGTGTTCACCAAAGATACTCCATCTGTCACTTAAACCTAACGATGCGGTTACAATGTAGTTGATGTTTCTAAATTCTTCTTCGGTAACATTTTCTCCAATGAAGTTATAAGTTATGCTAAAGCGTTTGCTTAAATGCTGTTGGGCAATAAGCATGGTTTTTAAACCAATTTCAGGTAATTCAGGATAATAAATGTTATGTTTAAAATTAAACTGACCGCCTGCATACAAAGAAATTGCCGGAATTAATCTGCCCCATTTAAAACGCTGATTGGCTTTCCAGCTATACACATTGCGCTTTTCAACATAATATTTGTAATGATCGTAAATTAAAAACTTCATTCCAAAATTCATTTGTTTAAAACCACTGTTACTAATATTTGTATTATAATCGGTCTGGTTGTAGCTGTCAAAATACAAATCGGCAACAAATTCTAAGTTTTCAAGCATATCACCGTATCGTAATTGCAGTTGAAAGTTGTTATGCGTATTTATTTTTTCGGTATGAAATTCATCATGCTGATACATATAACCACCCTCAATCTGGAAAATTCCTTTACTAACGCTGTAAGCACCCATTGAAGAACTTGGACGGTTGGTATTAATGTCTTTAGTATATTGGGCATTTGCTGTTGCTGCACCAAACATAAAAACTGCTATATATAAGTATTTTTTCATTTTATTTTTTGGGTTATTATTAAGTGGTTGTGCCCGTAGAGTTTTTTATATTCTTGTACTGAAAAATGATTTTTTAAATTTTCAATGAATTTATTATTTCTTACTTCATGTACCTCACTTAAAATAAAGGTATTAAAAATTACGCTTCCGTTCAAATTTAAAACGTTGTAAACAGATTTGATAAACTGGGGCTGAAAAACAAATTCCGGAATGTGAACATCGGTAAAAAGATCCACAATTACCAGATCGTACCGTTCTTTAGTGTATTTTAAAAAAACATTGGCATCGTTATTAACAATTTCCAGTTTGCTGTTTGGAATGATATCGAATTCTTTTAAGGCAATTTCAATAATTACAGGATCAATCTCAACTGCTGTAATGTTTGCATTCGATTTAAAATTGTTGCGCAGCTGCTTTACAACATCGCCGCCACCCAAACCTAAAATTAAGACCGATAGTTCTTCACTACAAAAATCAGTATTTACAGATTTTAAACCTTTATTTAAAACCTTACCCAGATTCCCGTATGAATAATTGGTGTTTTTGGTGTCTAAAATTTTTTTGCCGTTCAGCCAGTTAATTTCCAGAGTGCCGTTAATGGCAGATTTGTAGGTACGTTCGGGAATTACGTTTAAATAGCTGAAATATTTTTTTAGAAGATTCATTTACTCATTATACTTTTTAAAACTTCCATCGCTGTAAAATATCACAATGCAGTCAATTTTTTTAGACTGGTAAGATAAAATGTTTTCTTGATTCTCCGTTATATTTTGATTGATATTTTTAGGTTCGATTTCTTCAATTGAATCTTCGATCTCGGTTTCATTTGCAAATTCCAATTCTGAATTTTCATTTAAAAAAGGAATTTCATTTAGAATTTCTTTGCTTGGTTTCTGATGAATTTCGGTTATCAAAAAAGGTTCTTTTTCATAAATAAGCCATTCTAAATTCAGAGTAGGAAAGGTGGTATGCAACTTCATTATAAACTCTAAACTAGGTTTGTTTCGTTCCGAAATTAAATGCGAAATAGTTGCTTTTGGTACCGAAATTTTATCTGCCAGTTCGGTGGTACTTAAACCAAAGTGATGCATTATTTTTTGTAGTTGTTTGCTGAATTTCATAAGAAAAGGTGTTTTTTAGCCGAAAATTAACTTTACAAATGTAAACAAAAGTCTTTTTACAAATGTAAACTAAATTATTTTACAATTGTAAATTGTGAAATTGGTATTAAAATAAAGCTTTATATGATTTAATTTAAATATTTGATTTTAAGTATTTAATGTTTTGTTTTTAATTTAGATTCAATGCTTTGAATTAACATTTGTTTACAAAAATAAACATTTGTTTAAATATGTTTTTTATGGGATTGATAGTATATTTGGTGAAAATTATAAAATACACCATGATATTTTTAAAGCAGCAAGAAATTAACGAACGATACATTACAAATTTTGAACTAGAAAGAGTTTTAAAAAATCTTGATGAAGCTGTTTTTAAAGTTTCGGTTGCAGGGAAAAGTGTACAGCAAAAAAACATTTATAAGATAAAT
Source organism: Paenimyroides baculatum (assembly GCA_040391685.1). GTDB lineage: Bacteria > Bacteroidota > Bacteroidia > Flavobacteriales > Flavobacteriaceae > Flavobacterium > Flavobacterium baculatum_A. The sequence continues at coordinate 4,391 of JBEBXJ010000116.1, read as the reverse complement.
TTTGGTACCGGAAAGTTTAAAGTTTTGTTGTGGTCGCAAATGCACGGCAATGAAACTACAACTACAAAAGCGGTGTTAAATTTCTTGAAAAACATCGGCGTTCATAAAAATGAAGAATGGTTGAGTTTTTTCTCTTTTACCTTTTTGCCGATACTAAATCCTGATGGCGCCGAGGCTTTTACCCGCGTTAATGCAAATCAGGTTGATTTGAATAGAGATTCAGTTGAACTTTCTCAACCCGAATCTAAACTATTGCGTACTGTTTTTAATGAAATAGAACCGGATCTTGCCTTGAATATGCATGATCAACGCAGTATTTTCTCAGTAGGTTCTGATCCCAATCCGGCAACCTTGTCGTTTTTGGCTCCGGCATTCAACGAATCATGTGATGTTAACGAAATCCGAACATTTGCCATGCAGTTAATTGCAGCAATGCACAATAAACTTAAAGAGGTAGCACCTGATAATATTGGTAGGTTCGATGATTCGTTTAATATAAAGTGTATAGGTGATCTATTTACGTATTTAAACGTGCCTACAATTTTGTTCGAAGCAGGTTTTGCATCAAACGATTATCAAAGAAAAACGGCTCAAAAATTAGTCGAATTAAGCTTACAAACGTTATTTGATTCTATCATTTCTAAAGAATATGAGAAATTCAATATAAATGATTACTTGTCAATTCCTGAGAATGAAAAAAACTTTGTTGATTTAATTATTGAAAATTTTTCAACCACAAACAAATCTTACAAGCAATTCGATACATTACCAATAGTGTTTAAAGAGGAAATCCACCTAGGTAAGTTGATTTTAAAACCAACTGTTGATTTTACTTCTGCACCTAATTATAAATATGCACATTTAACTTTAAATGTAAATAATCAATTAATTAATGACGAAAAAGATATTGCAAAAACATTAGAGAATGTGACGATATCTTAGTTTTTTGGTTGTTAGTTGTTAATCATTTGCTAAAAACTAAAAAATATTTATGCTTTATTATATTTTTTTTAATAATTCATTGTATTTTTGCTTACGTAAATTTAAAAAAAATTAATTGATAAAAATTGTTAATATGAGTAAGTTTCGATTAGATGAAATAGATCACCAGATTTTAGATATGTTGATTGATAATACAAGAGTTCCTTTTACAGATATTGCTAAAAAATTATTAATATCAGCCGGTACAGTACATGTTCGCGTGAAAAAAATGGAAGATGCAGGGATTATTCAAGGTTCTTCGTTAACTTTAGATTATGAAAAATTAGGATATTCATTTATTGCATACGTGGGGATTTTCTTACATAATACATCGCAAACTAAATTTGTTTTAGAGCGTATTAATGATATTCCGTTTGTAACTGTAGCGCATGTTACAACTGGTAAATTTAATGTTTTCTGTAAAATTCGTGCAAAAAACACCCGTCATGCAAAAGATGTAATTTTCATGATCGATGATATTGAAGGTGTTTACAGAACCGAATCAATGATTTCGTTAGAAGAAAGCATTAACGATAAAAAACGTTTAATGCACACTATTTTTAAAGATATGTAATAATAATTGACTGTTACTAACTTTATACCAAGATATGTTTGGCTCGTCACTTCGAGTAGCGTAACGAAGTGAAGCCTTTCGGCAAGCTCAAGACAGGCTATCGAGAAGTCTTTGAATTATAAGTTCTCGACAATCTCGAACTGACGAAAATTTTAACTATATTCTCGTTTGGTATAAACTTGGTGATAATCATTTAATAATATATTGTATTTTTGAACTGCTCATTCACAAAGTGAGCAGTTTTTTTATGGATTCACTTACCCAGATAGTTTTAGGAGTCAGTGTTGCACATGTTGCTTTAACTACCCGTGTTGCTACAAAAAAAATAGCGCTGTTAGGCGCAATTGTTGCCACCTTACCCGATTTGGATATTTACATTGCCAAATTTTTTAATGATCCGCTAACCGAAATTGAACTGCACCGTAGCTTTTCGCATTCTGTTATTTTCTTTGTGTTGTTAAGTATCCTTATTACCTTTTTAGTTAAACGCTGGTTTAAAGAAGTTTCGTTAAAACAATTAGGTTTAACCACGTTTCTTATTTTATTAACCCATTCAGTGTTAGATATTTTTACAACCTGGGGAACGCAGCTTTTTTGGCCTTTGCCACAAAAAATAGCACTAAAATCAATATTTGTAGTCGATTTGTTTTATACCGTTCCTCTTTTAATGGGTGTTGCTTTAGGGTTAAAGAACAAAAGAAAATCGTTTACTTATGCCGGATTATTTTTAAGTTCCATGTATTTGATTTGGGGATTAGTTGTGCAGAAAATTGTAAAAAGTAGAGTAGAAGAGCAGTTTTATACCCAATATCCATCAAAAAACATCAAAATAATCGTAAAACCAACCTTTTCAAACAGCTTTTTGTGGAATGTAATTGTTCAGGATACTAATGGATTTTATCTTTCTGATTACTCCATTTTCGATACCCAAAAAATGAAGTTTCAATATTTCCCGCAAAACAAAAATTTAATTGATCATTTAAACGATGATAATATTAATAGATTAAAAAAGATCTCCGAAAATCAGTACATTATAACAAAAAACGAAAATGGTTTGGTTTTTAATGATTTACGTTTCGGATTGTTGAAAAATTCCGAAGCGAATGTGCAATTTGCCTTCTCGTATCAGTTAATTTCAACAAATAATGGTTATCAGGTTAAAGAACTTCCAAAAGACAAACGCGACGGAGTAAAGCTTTTAAAAAATATCTGGAATAGGATTTTTTGATGACCGAATAAAAAAAGGAAATCAACTACTCGAAAAAATTTTGGTTTAATATAGTTAAATTTGAATAAAAGTTAAAAAATGAAAATAATCATATCGCCGGCAAAGTCATTGGATTTTGAAAGTGAATTACCCGTAACCGCACATACAAAACCGGCTTTTATTAAACAAAGCAAAGAAATAAACAGTGTTTTAAAGACATTAAAACCAGCAGATTTAAGCAGTTTAATGTCGATTTCAGATAATCTGGCAGACTTAAACTGGCAGCGGAACAAAACCAGAAAATATAGGTTAACCGAGCTGAACAATACGGTTCGCCAAGCTGTTTTTGCGTTTAATGGTGATGTTTATACAGGTTTAAATGCCTATACACTTACTGAAAACCAGATTGATTATCTGCAAAATAATTTAAACATACTTTCAGGCTTGTACGGTTTGTTAAAACCATTAGATGCGATTGAGCCTTACCGTTTGGAAATGGGCATAAAATTACCCGTTGCCGATAAAAAAGATTTGTACGATTTTTGGAAAGATACCGTTACAACCGCTTTAAACAAAGGTTTTAAAAAAGGCGATGTTTTAGTGAACTTGGCAAGTAACGAATATTTTAATGTGGTTGATAAAAAAGCCTTAAAAACAAAAATTATTACGCCGGAATTTAAAGATTATAAAGACGGAAATTTGAAAATGATTAGTTTTTTTGCTAAAAAAGCTCGTGGATTAATGGTTCGTTATATGGCAGAAAACAACATTACAAACGTGGAACACATCAAACAGTTTAATGTGGACGGTTATGGTTTTGATGCTAATTTATCAACTGACAATAAATGGGTTTTTACGAGGTAAACAAAAAACACAATTAATATGATAGAATTTTTTGCGAAATTTATTTCTGATGAACTTATGGAAAAATCAGGTTCAGTATTTTATTCGGGAAGAAATGTATTTTCGGGTAAAAAGCAATTATATATTTTAGGACTTAATCCGGGTGGATCCGAAATTATACAAAAAGATGAAACAATACAATGGCATACTGACAATGTTTTAAAGAGTAAAAATCCTTATTTTTCTGAATATAAAGATGGAATTTGGAGAGATAAAAAGGGAGGAACATCTAAATTACAGTTAAGAATTCTTCATTTACTAAGAGCTCTTAATCTTGACGTTTCGGAAATACCAGCAAGTAATATATGCTTTGTTCGTTCACCACGAGAAAGTCACATTGCAGATAAGATTAATGATTATATGGATTTATGTTGGTCTTTACATCAAAATGTTATAGATCAGTTAGAAATAAAAACAATTCTTTGTTTGGGAAAAACTGCTGGTAAATACACCAGATCAAAAATTGATGCAAACGTTTTAATTGATGAATTTGTTGAAAATAATAACAGAAAATGGAAAACGCAAGTTTATAAAAATGATAAAAATCAAATTGTAATTGTTGCTACACATCCAAGTATTGCTGATTGGACGAATGAAAAAACGGATATTTCTAAATTGGTAAAGAAATATATAATTTAACTTATACTTGGATCTTCTTTTTAAACATTAAAATTTTGTTTTATAGATAAGTTTTAGGAATTTTACGCATCAATAAATTAAGATTAT
>JBEBXJ010000115.1:0-6777 GCA_040391685.1 Paenimyroides baculatum | reverse complement strand
CATTCACAGGAAAAGATCAATTAACAGCTGGCGATTTCCAAAAATATATCTCAGGATTTCAAGTTTTAAACCCTGATTTAGTAATCTGCAACCTTGACGGTAAAATTACCATTAACATGGAAATTTCTATTGAAAAAGGTAGAGGATACGTACCAGCAGAAGAAAATAGAAAACCTAATGCACCTTTCGGAACAATTTATACAGACTCTATTTACACGCCTGTAAAAAATGTTAAGTATGCTATAGAAAACTATCGTGTAGAGCAAAAAACCGATTATGAAAAATTGGTTTTTGATATCGTTACCGATGGATCTATTCATCCTAAAGATGCTTTAACAGAAGCTGCGAAAACACTAATTCATCATTTTATGTTATTCTCTGATGAAAGAATCACTTTAGAGGCTGATGAAATCGCTCAAACTGAATCATATGATGAGGAATCATTACACATGAGACAGCTTCTGAAAACCAAATTGGTAGATTTAGACCTTTCAGTAAGAGCATTAAATTGTTTAAAAGCGGCTGAAGTTGATACATTAGGCGATTTGGTTTCTTATAACAAAAACGATTTAATGAAATTTAGAAACTTCGGAAAGAAATCGTTAACTGAATTAGAAGAACTAGTTCAAGTTAAAGGTTTAACTTTTGGAATGGATCTGTCAAAATACAAATTAGATAAAGAATAAATTACTTCATATTTTGCTCTCCAAAGAGGATTGAAGCAAGATGAAGGTAAAAAAACTACGTCATGAGACACGGAAAAAAAGTAAATCACTTAAGCAGACAAGCTAGCCACAGAAAAGCTATGTTAGCTAATATGGCTTGTTCTTTAATAGAGCACAAACGTATTAACACTACGGTTGCTAAAGCTAAAGCATTAAAACAATTTATTGAGCCTTTAGTAACAAAATGTAAAACAGACGACACACACAACCGTCGTATCGTTTTTTCTTACTTAAGAGATAAATATGCTGTTACTGAATTATTCAGAGAAGTAGCACCTAAAGTGGGTGACCGTCCAGGCGGATATACTCGTATTATTAAATTAGGAAATCGTTTAGGAGATAATGCTGAAATGGCAATGATTGAATTAGTAGATTTCAACGAGATTTATAACGCTGGTAAAAAAGAAGTTAAAAAAGCTACAACAAGAAGAGGTAGAAAAAAAGCTGATACAGCTGAAACTACTCCTGCAACTGAAACTTCTACTGAAGCTAATGAAACAAATGAGTAATTTATCAATCATAAATTATTCTTTAATATTAAAAGGACAAACTTTTATAGTTTGTCCTTTTTTTTATACTTTTTTTAAAAGTATTTGTATTAATTTTGTACACCGAAACAATCAACAATAATGAAATATACTTCTAAAGATAAAGCAATCGTACTTTTAAGCGATGGTACTATTTTTCATGGGAAATCTGTAGGAATAAAAGGCACAACTACCGGAGAAATCTGTTTTAATACAGGTGTTACCGGTTATCAGGAGATTTTTACAGATCCTTCATATTACGGGCAAATAATGTTATCAACCGTAGCACATATTGGAAATTACGGTGTTCATAATGACGAAGTTGATTCGGACGGAATTAAGATTGCAGGATTGGTTTGTAAAAATTTTAGTAAAGATTTTTCACGCCCTGACGCTGATGGATCTTTATATGATTATTTTGAAAAGAAAAACCTTGTTGCTGTTTCCGATGTTGATACACGTGCGTTGGTAAGTTACATTCGCGATAACGGTGCTATGAATGCGGTGATTTCAACAGACGGAAAATCAATCGAAGAATTAAAAGAAATTTTAGCTGCTGTTCCTGACATGAAAGGTTTAGAACTGGCTTCTAAAGTATCTACAAAAGAATCTTATTTCTATGGCGACGAAAATGCAACTTATAAAGTGGCTGCTTTAGATTTCGGTATTAAAACAAATATCTTGCGTTGCCTTGCTGCACGCGATTGTTATGTAAAGGTATATCCTTACAACGCAACCCTTGAAGATTTAAACAGTTTTAATCCCGATGGATATTTCTTGTCTAACGGACCTGGAGATCCACAACCGTTAACACAGGTTATTGAAACGGCTAAAGATATTATTGCTACAGATAAACCGGTTTTCGGAATTTGCTTAGGGCATCAAATTATCGCTTTGTCGCAAGGTGTAAATACCTATAAAATGTTTAACGGTCACCGCGGAATCAATCACCCGATTATGAATGCGGTTTCGGGTAAAGGCGAAATTACTTCTCAAAATCACGGTTTTGCTGTGGTTCGTGAAGAAGTTGAAAATAACCCAAATGTAGAAATTACACATTACCATTTAAATGATAATACCGTTGCAGGTATCCGTTTAAAAGATAAACAAGTGTTTTCGGTACAATACCATCCGGAATCATCGCCCGGACCAAACGATTCAAAATATTTATTTGATGAGTTTGTATCGTATATGAAAGAACAAAAAGAAGCTTAATAGCTTCTTTTTTTTGTAAGTATTTGGTTTTTATATTCTTGATTTGTAGTTTAGATTAAATTTGGGGGATATGATGACAGTGAATGTAAAAATCAATTTTGTATATGGTTGGTTTTCTTTTAGAACTATAAGTGTTTATGCAGATAATAAATTGTGTGATACTATTAACGCAAGCGGTCACCATACAATTCAAATTTCAAATAATACTAAAGAACTTAAATTTCAATTAGGTAAACTATACCCCTATAGAACAATTGTTTCTTTAGTACCTGAAGATTATGAAACTGATAACATATTTGTTGGTTTAAGTCTTCATTATAGGGGATTGTTATTTTCATTATATGACAGCCTAAAAACAAATTATTTGCAGAGTAAAAAATTATCACTCAATGAATATCGATCATTTAATGAAAATAGTAATCAGAAAGAATTAATCGTATTGAAAAATTCTAAAACATCACTTTTAATGTTTCTGATTTCTCTAATTATCTTGGTGTGTTCAGTCGTTCAGCAAAATAACGATTTAAGTCCTTTTGCATTTCTAATTGGTCTTTCATCATTAATAACTTCGTTAGTATATTATAAGGAGCAAAAGGTTGAAAAAAATACTTATAAAGCTAGAGTAATTTCCAGTGTACTGCTGTTTGTTTTAGCTACTTATTTTTTAGAGAATAGTTATATGTTTTTGTGTTGGATTATTTTGATATTCACTATTCTGTTAGTTTTTTTCTTTATAGAGAATTTAAGGAACAATGAAAATACGAATTTAAGAGAAGCTTAATAGCTTCTTTTTTGTAAGATATTTAATTCTATTTTAGAACAAATAAAAGAGTTGTATTATCATTCATGGTCTAACTTCTAAAAGTTATTTAGAAAGAGTTTTTATATTTGCAACAGAAAATCACAGGTAAACTATGGAAATAACACAATTGCAAAAATTGTCGTTTAATGAAGTTATAACTTATATCGACGAAAAGTATAATTATACACCATCGGCATTCAAAAACGGAATGTTGTTTAATCAAGAAGATCAAAATCAAGGTAGTGCCAAACTTTTCTTCTTTGCGAAATTGAATGATGTATCAAAAGAAGATACATTAAAATTATTTGCAGAACATTATGAGTCGGTTATAATGGATGAAAAGGGGACATCTCATCAAAATATACGTAATTTTATGGAATATGGATGGGAAGGTGTTTTGTTTGAAAAAGAGGTATTACAGCTAAAATAAATCTGTTTTTAATTGAGATATTACCCCTTTATATTTTGAAATGCTGAAAGGGTTTTGTTTTATAGTGTTTTAAGTAAAAAACGAACTTCTTTTTTTTTATCAGCCAAATAATTACTTTTGCAACAACAAATTAAACAACACAATTAAAGATATGAGTACAATTGTAAAAATTCACGCACGTCAGATTTTAGATTCGCGCGGAAATCCAACAGTAGAAGTTGATGTAGTTACAGACACAGGCGTTCTGGGAAGAGCTGCTGTACCTTCCGGAGCTTCAACAGGTGAACACGAAGCAGTTGAATTACGCGATGGTGGCAAACACTGGATGGGTAAAGGTGTTTTAAGCGCAGTGAAAAATGTAAATGAAGTAATTGCAGAAAATATTGTTGGTTACAGTGTTTTCGAACAAAACGCGATCGATCAGGCAATGATTGAATTAGATGGTACTCCAAATAAATCAAATTTAGGGGCAAATGCAATTTTAGGCGTTTCTTTAGCAGTGGCAAAAGCTGCGGCTAACGAATTGGGAATGCCGTTGTATCGTTACGTAGGTGGTGTTTCGGCTAATACATTGCCGGTTCCTATGATGAACATTATCAATGGCGGTTCACATTCTGATGCACCCATTGCTTTTCAGGAATTTATGATTATGCCGGTTTCTGCTGCGAACTTTACAGAAGCAATGCAAATGGGAACAGAGGTTTTTCATAACCTTAAAAAAGTATTGCACGATAGAAATTTAAGTACCGCTGTGGGCGATGAAGGTGGTTTTGCACCTAATTTAGCCGGCGGAACGGAAGATGCCTTAGATTCTATTAAGTTGGCTGTTGAAAAAGCAGGTTACGTTTTTGGTAAAGACATCATGATTGCGTTAGACTGTGCTTCTTCAGAATTTTATGTGAACGGTACATACGATTACACAAAATTTGAAGGCGAGACAGGAAAAGTTCGTACATCTGAAGAACAAGCGGATTATTTGGCAGAATTGTGTGAAAAATATCCCATTATTTCTATTGAAGACGGAATGTATGAAGACGATTGGAACGGTTGGAACTTATTAACGCAAAAAATTGGAAATAAAGTTCAGTTGGTGGGTGATGATTTATTTGTTACCAATGTTTCTCGTTTAGAGCGTGGAATTAATGAAAGCACAGCCAATTCAATCTTAATCAAAGTAAACCAGATTGGTACGTTAAGCGAAACCATTGCTGCTGTAAACATGGCACATAATGCGGGATACACATCGGTAATGTCACACCGTTCAGGCGAAACAGAAGATAATACTATTGCCGATTTAGCTGTTGCATTAAACTGCGGGCAAATTAAAACAGGTTCTGCTTCACGTTCTGATCGTATGAGTAAATACAATCAATTGTTAAGAATAGAGGAAGAATTAGGTGCGGTTGCTTACTATCCGCAACGCAAAGCTTTCAAAATTAAAAGATAATTTTATTATATTCAAAAAATGACGCTTTATGCGTCATTTCTGGTTTTTATACTATTTTTTTTGGTATATCACAATACAAGATGCCAAATATTGTGAATATAAAAATATCATCTTAAATTATTAAAAAAATTAGGACGTGGCATTGATTCAAAGTTGTATAAATAATAAGTATTTTCTATAATTAATAAGAATTATTTATATATTTATCCTTTATCAAGTGAAACATTTTTATTAAATTCGCTAACAAACAAATAAAAGATAAACTAAAAAATATATGTCAAAAACTGCAACTATAGCGATAGATGACAAAACGTTTGATTTACCAGTAATTGTGGGAACAGAAAACGAAGTAGCTATCGATATTGAAAAGTTAAGAGCTTTAACAGGTGCCATTACTTTAGACCCTGGTTATAAAAATTCAGGTTCATGTAAAAGTGCTATTACTTTTTTAGATGGTGAAGAAGGAATTTTAAGATATCGTGGTTATTCTATTGAAGATTTAGCTGAAAATTCTAACTTTTTAGAAGTAGCTTATTTAGTTATTTTTGGAGAATTACCTACTGCAAAACAAATTGAAACTTTTGAAGCTGATATACGCAAGTACACTTTAGTGAACGAAGAAATGAAAGGCATTATTGATGGTTTTCCTAAACATGCACATCCAATGGGCATTTTGGCTTCGTTAACCTGTGCGTTGACTGCTTTTAATCCTAAAGTTGTAAATGCAGATAGTAAAAGCGATATGTACGAGGCTGTTTGTAAAATCATGGGTAAATTCTTGGTTGTAGCTACGTGGACATACAGAAAAATCAACGGTTATCCGTTAAATTATTACGACAATACATTACCGTATGTAGAAAACTTTTTACAGTTAATGTTTAAATTACCTACTGGTCCTTACAAAGTAAATCCTGTAGTTTTAAACGCAATTGATAAATTGTTTATTTTACATGCAGACCACGAACAAAACTGTTCTACATCTACTGTAAGAATGGTTGGGTCTTCTCATGCAGGCTTGTTCGCTTCGGTTTCTGCCGGTGTTTCTGCACTTTGGGGACCACTTCACGGTGGCGCAAATCAAGCGGTGTTAGAAATGTTAGAAGAAATTCAGAAAGATGGTGGCGATGCCAATAAATATCTTGCAAAAGCAAAAGATAGAAACGATCCTTTCCGTTTAATGGGCTTTGGTCACCGTGTGTACAAAAATTTCGATCCACGTGCACGCATCATTAAAAAAGCGGCAGATGAAGTTTTAGCAGAATTAGGTGTAAACGATCCTATCTTAAAAATTGCTAAAGATTTAGAGAACATGGCATTGAAAGACGAGTATTTCGTGTCGCGTAACTTATATCCAAATGTAGATTTCTATTCGGGTATTATTTACCGTGCTTTGGGAATTCCAACCGAAATGTTTACTGTAATGTTCGCAATTGGTCGTTTACCTGGATGGGTTGCCCAATGGAAAGAAATGCGTGAAAACAAAGAACCAATCGGTCGTCCACGTCAAGTTTATGTGGGTGAACCATTGCGTCCGTTTAAGCAAATGAATGAAAGATAATCAAATATCTTTTTTACGATAAAAAGCCAAATCAATTCGATTTGGCTTTGCTGTTTTTAATAGCATAACAGCA
>JBEBXJ010000114.1:0-6819 GCA_040391685.1 Paenimyroides baculatum | reverse complement strand
ACACATTAAAATGACCAAAAAAGAAAAAGTTCAGTTTGTAATTGATACTTTAGAAGAACTTTATCCCGAAGTTCCCATTCCGTTAGATCATAAAGATCCTTATACATTATTGATTGCCGTTTTACTATCTGCTCAATGTACCGATGTTCGCGTAAACCAGATTACCCCAAAATTATTTGCGATTGCCGATAATCCGTACGATATGATTAAACTGTCTGTTGAAGATATTGCTGATATTATTCGTCCGTGTGGTTTATCACCAATGAAATCAAAAGGAATTTATGGTTTAAGTAAGATTTTGATTGATCAATACCATGGAGAAGTTCCCGCAGATATAAATGCGTTAGAACTTTTACCGGCCGTTGGTCATAAAACAGCATCGGTAGTAATGTCGCAAGCCTTTAATGTACCGGCTTTTCCTGTTGATACGCATATTCACCGTTTAATGTTCCGCTGGAATTTAAGTTCGGGAAAAAATGTGGTTCAGACCGAAAATGATGCTAAAAATATTTTTCCTATAGATAAATGGAACAAGCTGCATTTGCAGATGATTTGGTACGGACGTGAATATTCGCCTGCCCGTGGATGGAAACTGGATAAAGACGTTATTACACAGAAAATTGGAAAAAAATCGTTAATTAACGAACTGTTAAAAACGAACAAACAATAAAGAAGGAACTTATTAAAAGTTCCTTCTTAGTTTTGAAAAGTTATGAAATTTATTGACCCTTTTTTTAAAGCAGTCGTACTTTTTGAATAGTTTAAAATAAAGTTAATTGTACTTTGCTTAGGTAAAAGGTTTTTTTGTTGTTTACTGTTGTTTTTGTAATTTTTTATCATAGAAATAGGTTTTATTTTATGATATAACGCAACAGCAAATCAAATTATTGTTAGTCGTTTAAAATAATTTGATTTTTATTTATCATTTTACGCAAATTAACTATGGCATAGCGCATTCTGCCTAATGCTGTGTTTATGCTAATTTGGTTTAATTCTGCAATTTCCTTAAAAGTTAAATCGTCGTACAAACGCAGACGAATAATCTCCTGTTGGTCTTCCGGTAGTTTTAAAATCAATAAATGTAAATCATCTTGTATTTGCCCTGCAATCATACTGCTTTCAATATTCATTTCAGAGTCAATCATTTTACTGAAAACCGAATATTCTTCCTGATCGCGCTGAAATTTTACTTTAGCTTGTTTTCTAAAATGATCAATGATTAAATTATGTGAAATACGCATCACCCAAGGCAAAAATTTACCTTCTTCGTTATAATTCTGTTTTTTTATGGTATTGATTACCTTAATAAAAGTTTCCTGAAAAATATCGTCAGATAAATCCCGGTCTTTTACTTTAGAGAAAATAAAACTGTATATACGTGATTTGTGACGCTCAATTAACTGCGCCAAAGCCAATTCATTTCCAGAAGCATATTGGCTAACCAATACTGCATCTGACAAAATTTCTTTTGCCATCTTAACTTATGTTTTTAGGTTTTTACTATAAGTACAGATATGAAATAGGCTTGTTTTTTAAAGTTTATATGAACAAATATATAAAAAAAAATGTTTCTTAAAAAAAACTTAAGAAAAATATTAATATATTTTTACATAAGTAATTACTACGTCACTATATAAAGTCTTCGTTTAAATTCGTAATTTTGTAGTTATTTTACAAAAAATGAAAAAAATAGATTTTTCTAAAATCAATCCAAAACAAAATATCATTATAAAAGGAGCGCATCTTCACAACTTAAAAAATGTAGATGTTGTAATTCCGCGAAATAAAATGGTTGTTATTACCGGTTTATCGGGTTCCGGTAAATCAACTTTAGCATTTGATACGCTTTATGCCGAAGGGCAACGACGTTATGTTGAAAGTCTTTCATCGTATGCACGTCAGTTTCTAGGTCGAATCAACAAACCAAAAGTAGAGTATATTAAAGGTATAGCTCCGGCTGTTGCTATCGAACAGAAAGTGAATACTACCAATGCACGTTCAACCGTTGGTACTTCTACAGAAATTTACGATTACTTAAAATTATTGTATGCACGTATTGGTAAAACTTTTTCGCCTGTTTCTGGTAACGAAGTTAAAAAGCATACGGTAACCGATGTTATTGATACCGTAAAAACTTTTGACGAAGAATCTAAATGGTTGTTGTTGGCACCTGTTTACGAAATTAAGGAACGATCGATCATAGAGCAGTTAAAAATTGCGCTTCAACAAGGTTTTGCCCGATTATTCTATAAAAATGAAACCAAAAGAATCGATGAATTTGTTGAAGAATTTGCATCTAAGAAAATAAAAGCTACCGATGTACAGCTGATTATTGACCGTTTAGTTGTTAGGCATGACGAAGATTTTTACAATCGCCTGTCAGATGCTGTTGATACTGCTTTTTTCGAAGGAAAAGGTGTTCTGTATTTACACGATTTAGAAAGTGGAAATCAGTTAAACTTCAACAATAAATTTGAATTAGACGGCATTACCTTTTTAGAACCAAACATTCATTTATTCAGTTTTAACAATCCATACGGTGCCTGTCCTAAATGTGATGGTTTTGGAACAACCATTGGTATCGACGAAGATTTGGTTATCCCAAACACCGCTTTATCAGTTTACGAAAATGCCATTTACCCTTGGCGTGGCGAAAGCATGTCGTGGTATCGGGATCAACTGGTAAACAATTCGCATAAATTTAATTTTCCCATTCATAAACCTTTTTACGAATTAACCAATGAACAAAAACAGTTAATTTGGGAAGGAAACAGTTATTTCACCGGATTAAATTACTTTTTTAAAGATCTTGAAGCAAACAATTACAAAATTCAAAACCGTGTAATGCTTTCAAGATACCGCGGTAAAACCAAATGCAACGTTTGTAACGGTAAGCGTTTGCGTATTGAAACCCATTATGTTAAAGTTGCCGATAAAACCATATCTGATTTGGTTGATTTACCGATTAACGAACTGCGTGAGTTCTTTAAAAATATTCAGTTAAATGAATTTGACGCAAAAGTAGCCAAAAGATTATTGTTGGAAATTAACAATCGTTTACAATTTTTAAGCGACGTAGGTTTAGATTACCTAACCATAAACCGTAGATCTTCTACCCTTTCGGGTGGCGAATCGCAACGTATTAATCTGGCAACATCGTTGGGCAGCAGTCTGGTTGGATCCATGTATATTTTAGACGAACCAAGTATCGGTTTGCATTCGCGCGATTCTGAAAAATTAATCGAGGTGTTGAAAAATCTTCGCGATTTAGGAAACACCGTGATTATTGTGGAACACGATGAAGACGTTATGAAAGCTGCCGACCAAATTATTGATATTGGTCCAGAAGCCGGGGTTTTAGGCGGAAAACTAATGGCGCAAGGAACTTATAGTGAAATTTTAAAAGCCGATACATTAACAGCAAAATATTTAAACGGCGATTTAGAAATTGAAGTTCCTAAAAAGCGCAGACCTGTTAAAAATTATATCGAAGTAAAAGGTGCTCGTGAAAACAACCTTAAAAACATAGACGTTATTTTTCCGTTAGATTGTTTAACAATGGTTAGCGGAGTTTCGGGCAGCGGAAAATCAACCTTGGTTAAAAAAATTCTGTATCCTGCACTTGAAAAACATTTAACGGGTGCAAGTGAAAAACCCGGACAATTCAATGAAATTACCGGATCTTTCTCTCACATAAAACACATTGAATATGTAGATCAGAACCCAATTGGAAAAAGTTCACGATCTAACCCTATTTCGTATATAAAGGCATACGACGACATTCGCGATTTGTTTGCAAAACAACAGCTTTCTAAAATGCGAAATTACCAGCCAAAACATTTCTCATTTAATGTGGAAGGTGGACGTTGCGAAGTTTGTAAAGGTGACGGTGTTGTTACCATTGAAATGCAGTTTATGGCAGATGTGCATTTGGAATGTGAAACCTGCAAAGGAAAACGCTTTAAAAAAGAAATTTTAGAAGTAAATTTTGAAGGCAAAAATATTTTTGATGTTTTGAACCTAACGGTTGATGAAGCAATGGAATTCTTCAGTAAGCACAAACAAGATAAAATTGTTCAAAAAATACAGCCTTTGCAAGATGTCGGTTTAGGATACGTTGCTTTAGGACAATCTTCATCAACTTTATCGGGTGGGGAAGCACAGCGTGTAAAATTGGCAACATTTCTTGGTAAAGGAGCTGTAAAAGATCGTGCATTGTTTATTTTTGACGAGCCTACAACCGGTTTGCATTTTCATGATATTCAGAAATTACTGCAATCATTTCAGGCATTAATTGAAAAAGGACATTCCATCATTGTTATTGAACATAATTTAGACATGATTAAATGTGCCGATTACGTTATTGATATTGGTCCCGATGGTGGAAAAAATGGTGGAAACGTTGTTGCAACAGGCACTCCGGAAGAAATCGTTAAAAACAAAAAATCCATTACAGGTTTGTATTTAAAAGAAAAATTGAAGTAATAATGACAAAAGCGTTTCTAATTAGAAACGCTTTTGTTTTTAAAGTTTGCAGAAAAAGACCATATCGGTTGAATACTAAACTTTTATAGAGATTATCAAAGAAGTCAGGTAACGGTGCTGGTTGCTTTTCAACGGGTTTCCGTTAGCTCATAGTAAATATATAAAAAAATATTTCGGTAAAAACAGGTAATTCTCCAAATATCGTTTTCAGTATATGGGGATAAAAAAAGAGCTTAACAAAGCCCTTTAAACATAATATAATTTACTTTCGGTATAATATTTTTCTCATGTAACTATTCCGTTTGGTCGGGATATTTATATTCCTCATCGGTTACAGGTTGCAACCAAACAGCCCCGCCAATATTTGTATTTGTTCCTATGGCAATATGTGTCATTGCTTCGGTGGGTGTAGCTCCGTGCCAACGTTCTACGTTTGGCGGACATTTCATTACTTCGCCTTTTTTAATAATTTCAACAGGTTTGCCTTTTTCCTGATATAACCCTTTGCCCTCTGTTACCAAAAGTATCTGACCGCCTTTGTGATAATGCCAATTTGTTCTTGCTCCTGCTTCAAAGGTTACTGAACCTATATTTACATTGTGGATAGTGTCGGTTTCTGCTAAATAATTAACCCAAACATTTCCTATAAAATTATCATTGGTAATCTTTTCGCCTTTCGGAAAAACAGGTTCATTTTGTTGTGTGGTTTCTTCCATTTTCTGATTGTTGTTACACGCTGTAAAAAGCATTATTGCAAATGGTAGGATATACTTAAAATTACTTTTCATTTATAAGTTCGTTTGATAGAAGTTTACTAATTTATCTACTGCCTGTTTTACATATTCGGGTTTCCAATAGGTTTCTATATGAGTTGCTCCGTTAATCAAAAACAGTTCTTTATTTTTTGCGTTGGTTGCTTTGTTAAATGCTTCATCGGTCATATAATAACTATCGGCTTTGCTCCCTGCTATCATCAATAAAGGCTGATTGATTAAATCCATATTCGTACTTGCATCCCATGTCATTAAATCCATTAAACTGCTTGTTGTATAACGGAATGTAGAATTTGGGTGTGCGTGGGTTCTGTGATAGTAATAGTGCCCCTCTCTGTACATATCAAAGGGCATTTTGTCTGCCATTTCATCGGTTATTTCTGTGTCGGCTGTGTAAAGCATTTTGCCTGTGGTTGCTTCCAAAGTTCTGGCATCGGAAGCCTGTTGTAAGCGTTCCTGTATGGTGGCAAATTGTGAGTTCATAAAGCCGTTACGCCTTACTAATCCCGAATTGAACATACTCAACGTAGCTACTGCTTTAAATCGTTTGTCTGACTGTCCTGCTTTTAATGCGTAACCGCCACCGCCACAAATACCAAGCAATCCAAGTTTTGAAGTATCAACGCCTGCATATTTAGAAATGTAATCAGCCATTGCGTGTATGTCTTCTATTCTGTTGGCAGGTTTATCTACGTTTCGGGGTGTGCCACCGCTACCGCCCTGATAACTTGCATCTGCTGTAATGGTAATAAATCCCTGTTCTGCTAACCTTTGTGCATACAGCCCTGCAACCTGTTCTTTTACGCCACCGTTCGGGTGTGCTATAACTATGGCAGGGTATTTTTTTGAAACATCGTAATTGGCAGGTGTGTACACATTTGCTACTATGTCTATATCCTTTATTTTGTAGGTTACAGGGTGTATATTTACTTTACCTTTTACGTTTTCTGTAATTGCTCCCTCGTACACTAATGTAAAGGGGTTTTGTTCTGCTTTTTTATGATACTGTGATTGCTGTGCATTTACCGTATCTGTTGCTATTGTTGTCATAGCTATTGCGATTATTGATGTTACTATTTTCATTTTTCTGATTTGTTTATTTGCTGATGCAAATTTCAGAAGATAAAATGAAGCTGTGCTTATACGGATTACGGTTTTGCTTACCAATATTACGGATTGGAATGAAAAAGCCTTGCAACAATTTTCTATTGCAAGGCTAAATTTTGTGTCGTCAAATACTAATCCCGTTTCAAAACTTCTCTCACTTCAATATTTCCACCTACTTGGTCAAAAATAGGATTGGCTTTTGCGATTTCTACCGCTTCATCAATGGTATCGGCTTTTACCACAACGTAACCACTAACAAATTCTTTGATTTCGGTGTGAACTCCGTCTGTTACCTCGTTGTTAGGTTTTACGGTTTTTGCACTTCCTGCAAATGGCAAAAGCGTGTTGCCTTTGTCCGCCAATTTGTTTTGTGAAGCAATTCCTGCCAACCAATTCATTCGTTCCTGCATTTGTTCAGGCGTTGGTCTGAAATCGGAAATGTCTTTTAATCTGA
>JBEBXJ010000113.1:0-6877 GCA_040391685.1 Paenimyroides baculatum | reverse complement strand
AACCCGGATAAACCGTTTTAATTCCGATTTCATTAAAACCTTCTGCAAGATACAGTGCGTTTTCACTGTGCTGTTTCATTCGCAAATGCAACGTACGCATATTTTTCAGGATGCTTGCCGATCTAAAACTATCCATTGTAGAACCTAACAACATGCAGGCACCATTGTTTACATTTTTAAGATCGTTGATGAACTCATTAGTGCCACAAACAACTCCGCCAACCGTATCGCTGCTTCCGTTGATGTATTTCGTTAAACTGTGAATTACTACATCGGCACCCAGATTTGCAGGCGTAACACTTAAAGGCGAAAACGTATTATCTACCACCACCTTTATATCTTTTGTTTTGCCAATTTTAGAAATAGCCGGAATATCTGCCACCTCTAACAGCGGATTACTCACTGTTTCCAAATAGATAACCTTGGTGTTTGGCTTTATAAGTGACTGTATTTTGTTCAAATCAGTAATATCAACAAAATCGACAGATACACCGAACTGCGGAAGAAAATTCTTTAAAAAAGCGTACGTCCCACCGTAAATAGTACGACTTGCAATAATATGGTCGTTCTGTTTACACAATTGCATCAGGGTTGCCGTTATTGCCCCCATACCAGATGCGGTTACATTTGCCGAATCGGTATTTTCCAACTGTGCCAGTGCTGCACTTAAATACAGGTTTGACGGTGAACTGTGACGGCTGTACAAATAACATCCGTCAGTATTTCCTTCAAATGTATCAAACATACTTTTTGCGGAAAGAAAGGTGTAGGTAGAAGAATCTGAAATGGAAGGATTTACTCCTCCGAATTCTCCGAAAAACTGTAAATCCTGAATTTTATCAGCTGGTTTAAACATAATTATATGGTCTAAAATGATTAGTAACTAAAAATAAAAACAGTATTTCGAATTATCAAAAAAAAGATTGATAAGCAGAAAATAAATCTGTAAATTATTTATATTTGATTATTATTTCACTGATATTTTTATATATTGGCTAAAAAATGAAACAATGAAATTAGACAATACAGACTATAAAATTATAGAACTGCTGCAACAGAACTGCAAGCAGACAACTAAAGAAATGGCAGACCAGTTAGACCTTTCGACCACAGCGGTGTACGAACGCATAAAAAAATTGGAGAAACAAAACATTATTACCGATTATGTTGCCATTATTAATAAGGATAAGATAAACCGAAGTTTTATGGCGATTGCCCACGTAAAGATCAAATCACATTCCAAGGATGCCATTTTGAGGTTCGAAAAAAAGGTGGATCAGATACCTGAAGTTTTGGAATGTTTTCACGTGAGTGGCGAATACGACTATATTTTAAAAATCGGCGTGCAGGATATGGAAGCTTACCGCGAATTCATGCTGTCAAAACTTACCACAATGGAAGAAGTTCAAAGCACACACAGTATGTTTGTGATTAAAGAGGTTAAAAATCTGAAAACGTACAGTATTCTGTAATATTAAATAGTTATCTATTGTTCCATGGATGGAATTTTTCCACTTCCTGCTTTAATTTTTGCTTATCCAAATGTAGGTACACTTCGGTAGTTGTAATAGATTCGTGCCCTAACATCAGCTGGATGGAACGCAGATCGGCTCCATTTTCAAGCAGATGGGTAGCGAAAGAGTGACGCAGCGTATGCGGACTTACGTTTTTGGCTAATCCTGCAATTTTGGCAAGATCTTTTAATATGGTGAAAATCATGGCTCGGGTTAACTGTGCACCCCGCCGGTTTAAAAACAGAATATCTTCGGCTTCTGACTTAATTTTCAATTGCGAACGATTTTCCGCTATATAACTGTTGATTTTTTTCATTGCAGAAAATGCTATAGGAACAAAACGCTGTTTAGATCCCTTACCCATAACCTTAATAAACCCTTCATTAAAAAACAAATCAGACAGTTTGAGACCGATGACCTCGGATACCCGCAGTCCGCATGAATACATGGTTTCTATAATTGCATCGTTGCGAATACCTTCGTCTTTTTCAAAATTAATAACACTTTGAAGCAGGTCAATTTCTTCCACCGACAAAACAACAGGCAGTTTACGAGTTTGTCGCGGCAGTTCAATAAAAGTGACAGGATTGTTTTCTATTAAGTTCTGTAAAATAAGAAAGCTGTAAAAATGGTTCAGACTTGACAGAATACGCGCCTGCGAAGCAGGTGCCAGAAATTCGGAAACAAAATATATAAAGTTTCTAATATCGCTTTCTTCAACTTTAAGCATGTCTGTTTCAGTACCCAGAAACTGCTTAAGCTTGTCCAAGTCGTACAGGTAATTTATCAGGGTATTTTCGGCAACGCCTCGTTCCAACTTCAGATAGAAAATAAACTGTTCAATATAATCAGCCATAAAAAAACCACCATTAAATGGTGGTTTAAAAATACTATATTAAATCTTATTAATCAAACTTATAACCAATACCAACCTGTATCACGTTATTTTTAACAGCATCGCCATTATTGGTATTCTCTCTGAATCAGATAATCCCAAGTTATAACGTGCATTTACGAATAAACCTAACGGCAAATCATAAGCCAAACCTAAACCAATACCAAAATCGGTTGATTTAAAGCTGTCTTTACTACCAGTATTTATTTGAACCGTTGCTTCCTTCAACTTTTGATTCTGATTTCATTAAAAAACCAACCTGAGGATCAGCTTCTATAGAAAAAACATCTACAATGTAATATTTCGCCAAAATGGCAATATTAATATAATCATTCTAATGAAGTTTCTACTGCTCCAATACAGGATATGTAGCTGTATACTTTACTCCCTGAGCTGAATAAACAACCTCTGGCTGAATTGAAAATTTTTCGTTGAACTTAATTTCAGCAACAACACCAACATGAAAACCTGTTTTCATGTTGGTGTCATAAAAACCCGATAACTTAGCAAAGTTCACACCGGCTTTAGGACCAAATTAACTTGCTGTTGTGCAAATGCATTTGTAACTCTATCCAATACAAATGTTGCTAAATTACTTTTTTCATAATACTTTCTATTTTTGAAAGTATCATACCAAAAGTGTGCAAAATTAGAATTTATATCCTACAGAAATTTGAACCGATGTATTGGTCATTGGTGCAAACTTTAAATTGTTGTTCATATAATCAATTTCGCGCTGTAATTCTACGCCTGCATCAGGAATAGTGAATTTACGATAGTCGTTGTCTTTTTTATAAATATCCTGTAAGCCCATGTAGTAACGGAAGTTGATAAATATACCGCTTTCCGTATAATATGAAAAACCACCTGTAAGACCGTAATCCATTTTCTCATAGAAATCATCAGGATCCTTGCTGCGGTAACCTGCTTCAAACAAAGCCTGATCTAACTGTGAATACGAAGCAGTGTAACGCGGATCTGTTAAATACAGATATTCACGTGCGGTGTTGTATTTGTTAGCATCAAATTGTCCTTTTGCATCTAACATATAACCAATCTGCCCACCCAATTCAATAGAAAAATTCTTACTTGCGTAATATTTAAAGGTAAGTGGCAAATACATGTAGTGCATAGTAACGTCTTCCAATTTCTTAGTTTCGATTACCTTATCTGTAAGCATATCAATCTGATCGTACTCTGCACCTTTATATCCTTGTACAGCATACTGTAGTTCTGCCTGAAGAGCAAACTTTTTATAGAATGACAAAGGAATCTCTATTGTTCCACCAATCTGCAACCCCGGTCTAAATTCCTGGGTGTTACCGCCTGTTAGTTTAGACATGTTTCCACCAACCTTGATACCGGTTTCGATGAGATTTCTATGATTGCGTTGCGCGAAACTATTTGTTGTTAACAGTCCTAAAAAAGCGATTGACAGTAATATTTTCTTCATTAGTTTAGCTTTAAAAATATTTTAAGCCTTAAAGATATAAAAAAAGCCTTTCAAAAATGAAAGGCTCTCAAATTTTTATTAAAATTCTTTTAAATTTCTTATAATTTAAACGTTAAACCAAATGTTGCTGTGTCAAAAAAATTGTTAAAGTTATTAATATTCACATCGAATTGCTCTGTTTTAAAATCCGCTCTTTTTTCACCAATTGGACTATAATTTGTATAGTTAAGTAAATTAGATAATGTAAAATTGACAGCTATTTTATCTGAAATAAAATAATGAGTTCCCAGAGATATATCACCTCTAAAACCTGAAGTTTTTAAAACATTACCAATATTATCAGTGATTCGTGAACTAGTAATACCCCAACTTAAATCAGAATATATATTGAATCTAGAATGAGCTTCTAAAAAATAATACCTTCCATATATTCCTGTAAAGAGTTCATTTTTTTTCTCTTCTGGTGTATTTGGCTCATCTTGTTTTGAAAACCTGCTGTAATTTAATGATAACCCAAACAAAAATTTATTAGATATAAAAAAACCAACTTTTGGGAAAAATATTGAAATATTTTGCTTTGATTCTACTAAAGATGAGTCATCAACATATTGTTTACTAGAAGAAAAATGGAAATTACTTTCAATTAATACATCTCCATTTTTAAAATAATTCTTTTTCTTCTGTGCTTGTGCTACGATTCCTATAAAGGAAATTATGATTAAAAATAATGTTTTATTCATTTATACATTTTTAAATATTGAAAATTTAAAGATATAAAAAAAGCCTTTCAAAATGAAAAGCTCTTAATTTTTTATTAAATTATTTAAATTTATTATAATTTAAAAGTTAATCCAAAAGTTGCCGTATCAAAAAAGTTATTAAAATTGTTGATATTTGCATGAAAATCAGTTGTTGCTTTTGAATTTGGCGCGTCCATTTTTTCAGAATTAAAACCAATTAAGTTGCTTAATGCAAAGTTTACAGCAATTTTAGGTGTTACAAAATAGTTGAAACCTAATGTTGCATTAACACTAAAACGATTCGTTTTATCCAAATCTGTTGTAATTGTAGTGCTTGTAGCATCATTGTAACGAGTAATTTCACCACCTAATGAATTATATCCAATACCTAATTCTGCATAAGGTTGAAATCTTTGTAAATCTGCAATATAATAACGACCGAAAACTTCGAAACCAACATTATTTGATTTTTCAATGCGACGGTCTTCATTAATATCAGTATAGTTTTCAACTTTACCAGAACCAATATTTAAACCTAATCCAACAGCAAATTGATCAGTTACAAGATAACCTGCCTTAGGCGTAAAGTTAAAGTCCGAAGTTTTTACAGTTATAGCTTTGTTGTCTTCTGTATTAGCTTGTAAACTACCTTCTAATAAAACATCTCCTTGCTTAAAAGCAAAAGTTCCTTCTTGCGCTTGTGTAGCACCTCCCGTTGCTAATACAGCTAGTGGTAATAAAATCTTTTTCATTTATTTTATTTTTTATTTTAACAAAAATACAAAATAAATATTTTAATAACATAGTTTTTTAACAATATTTCACGCTTTATTTGCTTTGTAAGTGATGCCCTCTTCCCCTATACATAATTTTTATAATTTTAACTTACAATAAGTTTTAATGAATTAACTTATAATCAAATATTCCGTTAGTTTTTTTATACTTTTACAAAGACAAACAACATTCAATAGATGAAAATTGCAATAATAAATGGACCTAATTTAAATTTGTTAGGACAAAGAGAACCTTTAATTTATGGGAATGAAAATTTCGAAAATTATTTTAACACTTTAAAAACTCAATTTTCATCAATAGATCTTCGTTACTTTCAAAGCAATCATGAAGGTGCTTTAATTGATAAAATTCACGAAGTGGGATTTGATTTCGATGGGATTATTCTGAATGTAGGAGCATACACCCATACATCAATAGCTATTGCAGATGCCATTAGCGCTATAACAACACCCGTTATTGAAGTACATATAAGTAATGTGTTTAAAAGAGAACATTTCAGGCAGCATTCTTATATTTCGCCTGTTGCAAAGGGAACAATAGGCGGTTTTGGTTTGCAATCGTATAAACTGGCTATACAATCATTTTTATAAGAAAAGTCCCGATTTCTCGGGACTTTTCTAATATGCTTTGGCAAACATTACTCTTTTGGTTGAAGGTTTGCCTGTAAGTACACAAACACCTTCTTCATCTGGCTGATCCATTGGGATACAACGAATGGTTGCTTTTGTTAAATCTTTTATTTTTTCTTCGGTTTCTGGAGTTCCGTCCCAATGTGCCAATAAAAATCCGCCTTTGGTTTCTAAAACTTCCTTAAATTCTTCGAACGAATTTACTTCGGTAGTATGTTCTGCACGGTGATTAATTGCTTTTGTGAATAATTTTTCCTGAATATCGTTCAGTAAATTTTCAATATGATCAATCACAACGCTTTCTGCAACTACTTCTTTCGATAATAAATCGCGACGAGCAACTTCAAATGTTCCGTTTTCTAAATCTTTAGGGCCAATAGCAATTCGCACCGGCACACCTTTTAATTCCCATTCAGCAAATTTAAATCCAGGTTTCTGCGTATCACGGTCATCGTATTTTACAGAAATTCCTTTCTTTTTAAACTCCGCAATCAATTCATCTGCTTTGTTTCCAATTTGCTGTAACTGTTCTTCGGTCTTATAAATAGGAACAATTACTACCTGAATCGGAGCTAATTTTGGAGGAAGCACCAATCCGTTATCGTCAGAATGTGTCATAATCAACGCACCCATTAATCGAGTTGAAACTCCCCATGAGGTAGCCCAAACGTACTCCTGCTTACCTTCTTTATTGGTAAATTTCACGTCGAATGCCTTTGCAAAATTCTGACCTAAAAAGTGCGATGTTCCTGCCTGTAACGCCTTACCATCTTGCATTAAAGCTTCAATAGTATAGGTATCATCGGCACCAGCAAAACGTTCGGTTTCGGTTTTATATCCTTTAACAACAG
>JBEBXJ010000112.1:0-7081 GCA_040391685.1 Paenimyroides baculatum | reverse complement strand
TTGTAATGAATTCTTCTTTAATTTGATCGAACTTATCATGCCAATCGTCTTTTTCATTCAAATCTTCCACCACCTGATACAGTTTTAAAGTAATCGATTTTCTAATATCATGATCAGGATTCTTCTCAATTTCTTCCAGAAAAGTAGTAATTCCCGAAATCAATTGATTTGTAACCGATTTTCCCCCAATCAAACCTAATATCGGTTGTTTTTCAACAACTTTTTTGTAAATCAATTCTCGGTTATTTTCAACATAATGCTGTGCCTGCGGTAAAATAATATTCAATAAACGATCATGTTCATTCTGTTCTAAAAGATAGAGTAGGGAAGTAGCTGCCAGTTTTTCCAGTCTAATTTCACTTGTAAGCTCAAAACCTTTAGTTGCTAAAAATTCGGCGATAGATTCATCATCCAGATTGCTTATAATGCGTTGAATAATTTTGCTGCATTCGGCATAAATAAGCTGCTGGTTTTTGTCTTTAGAAAGCCAGTCGTTTAAATATTCACTGATTGACAGTTTATCGATGTACGGGCGAATAGTATCTGAAGTTAAGAAATTAGTACTTACAAAGTTACCCAAATTTTCACCTAACGAATCTTTGTTGTTTGTAATAAGGTTTGTATGTGGAATTTTTATGCCTAACGGATATTTAAACAAAGCGGTAACTGCAAACCAGTCTGCCAATGCACCGACCATTCCGGCTTCTGAAAATGCTCGAACATATTCCATCCACTTTTGTGGATTATTTTTTAAAAAATACATCATTAAAACATAAACAATTGCCATAAGTATAAACAAGCCTGTTGCTAGCATTTTATGTTTTTTTAGTTGACTTTTTTTTAGCTGATCGTTCATGAAATATGTTTTAATGAAGCTACGATATTTAACTGAATTTTCAAATTAAATTTTTTGTAAAACAGTATGCCAAAATATTTAATAAAATAAACATTTATAGAAATAAATATCTAATTATGGATTTAATAAGCTTATTTTATTATTATTTTTTTAATTACATGTCTATTTTAGATCTAATATTTTTGTAAACTTTCATATTCTTATATATTAAACTTTTAAATTATATAAATTTATTTTGATTATTGATAATCAGTTTATTAAAATTTAAAATAGATTTTGTTTATATGTTAATTTTAGGTTTCTTTTAAATTTAAAATATTTATATATTTCAAAAAAATGTTATTTTAAATTTCGACAAATAAAAAACCGCACTAAATATTTAGTACGGTTTTGAAATAAAGTTTAAAGTTATTTTAGATACTTGGAATGTTAACTTGTTCGTTAGCTTCTGCATCGTAATCAACAGAATCAAAATTAAATCCAAATAAATTAAAGAAGTCGTTTCTGTATCCTTCAATATCCGAAATCTGTTCTAGATTTTCAGTGGTTGCTTCTTTCCATAATTTGTCAACTTCCTCTTGAACATCTTCGCGCATCTCCCAATCATCAATTCTAATTCTTCCTTCACTGTCTAACGGAATCGTTCCATCAGCGGTATATAATCGGTCATTGAATAAACGGTACATTTGTTCGATCGTTCCTTCATGAATACCTTTTTCTTTCATTACTTTATACAAAAGCGAAATGTAAAGCGGTACAACAGGAATTGCAGAGCTTGATTGCGTTACCAAAGCTTTGTTAACAGAAACGTAAGCTTCTCCGTTAACGTCGTTTAAAATGTTGTTTATTGTCGATGCCGTAGCTTCTAAATCGTTTTTTGCCTGACCAATAGTTCCGTTACGGTAAATTGGGAAGGTTAATTCTGGTCCAATGTAAGAATAAGCAACCGTTTTAACTCCATCAGCCAAAACACCTGCCTTTTGTAGATCTTCCATCCAAAACTTCCAATCTTCACCACCCATTACTGCAATTGTATTATCGATATCTTCCTGACTTTCAATTGGATTTATGGTGATGTCTGAAACAACGCCTGTATGAAAATCAACGGTTTTGTTAGAAAATGTTTGCCCAATAGGTTTTAATACAGAAGCATACGCAACACCTGTTTTTGGATGCGTTCTGCGTGGCGATGCCAAACTATACACGATTAAATCAACCGTTCCTAAATCTTTCTTAATCAAATCTATGGTTTGCTGTTTTATTTCGTCCGAAAAAGCATCTCCATTAATTGATTTTGCATACAAACCTGCAGTTTGGGCTTCTTTTTCAAAAGCAGCAGAATTGTACCAGCCCGCGGTTCCAGGTTTACCTTCGGCAGCTGGTTTTTCAAAGAAAACGCCTATTGTGGCAGCACCTGAACCAAATGCAGCAGCAATTCTTGAAGAAATTCCGAAACCGGTAGATGCGCCAATTACTAAAACTTTCTTTGGTCCGTTTTTAATTTCGCCTTGTGATTTAACATAATCAATTTGATTTTTAATGTTAACAGCCGTTCCGTCAGGGTGCGATGTTAAACAGATAAAACCTCTTGTTCTTGGTTTAATAATCATTTTGCTATATTTTAATTTATTTTGAATCTTGTTTTAAACATCAAATTTAACTATTTATATCTTATTTTAAAATTATATTTTAAGACTAAAACAATGTGGTAAAACAAGTGTTTCTTCAAAAAACAAGTTGCGTTTTTTTGAATGAAATCTAACTTTAACAACTCAATTATCTGATAAATAATTATTTTGTTGCATTTTTTGTAACTTTAGGATTAAATAATTATAAATATTTGCGCTATGAAAAAGAATTTTAGTTTTATTCCCGTTTTTATGTTGCTGGGTATTTTCTCTTGCAATGATGACAACACTACCAAGCCCGAAGAAACTGTTCCGTTGGGTGATCCCGTTGAAACGCTTCCACCCAATACTAATTACAAGCCGGCTTTTGAAGGACAAACGCGCATTGGAAGTGTAAAAACAACAACCAATCTTAAGATTGATGTGATTGCAACAGAGATTGGCCGCCCGTGGGCTATCGTGGCAATGCCTAACAATAATTTGCTGGTGACCGATAAAGGTGGTTCTATGAAGATTTTTTCTGAAACAGGAACAATGCTGACAGAAGTATTGGGATTTCCTGCGGTTGATGACGCCGGACAGGGAGGGATGCTTGATGTTGCGTTGGATCCTGATTTTGCATCGAACCTTATGATTTACTGGTCGTTTTCTGAACCATTTGGGAACGGAAATTTAACTTCCATTGCAAAAGGAAAATTATCTGCAGATGAAAAATCAATTGAAAGCCCAACGGTAATTTATCGTGCCGAGCCTTCGTACAACGGAAGTTTGCATTACGGAAGCCGACTGGCGTTTGACGATGCCGGTAATTTATATGCAACTACAGGCGAAAGATCTGATTTAGCTACACGTCCGCAGGCACAGCAATTAGATAAAGCATTGGGAAAAATTGTGCGTATTACCAAAAACGGACAACCGGTTTCGGATAATCCGTTTGTATCAACTGCTGATGCAAAGCCCGAAATATATTCATACGGACACAGGAATCCGCAAGGTTTGGCGTTTCATCCTGTAACAAAACAATTATGGGAATCGGAGTTTGGTGCAAAAGGCGGTGATGAAATTAATTTTATAGAACCCGGTAAAAATTACGGTTGGCCTGTTATTACATACGGTTTGGAATATAACGGAAACAAAATAGGCGAAGGAATAACACAGAAAGAGGGCATGGAACAGCCTGTTTATTATTGGGATCCGTCGGTATCGCCTAGCGGAATGGATTTTTATACCGGAAATGCAATTCCAGAGTGGCAACATAACCTGTTTGTAGGTGCTTTAAGCGGTCAGCATATTATTCGTTTGGTTATTAATAACAATAAAGTGGCAGGCGAGGAACGTTTGCTGGCAGATAAGAACGAACGTTTTCGTGATGTACTGGCATCACACCAAAATCAATCATTATACGCGGTTACCGATAGCGGTAAAATTTACAGAATCAGTAAAAATTAAAAATAATTATCGGAAAGCTTGTACCAGAGAGAATGTATCAACTTTTCGTCAGTTCGAGCGAAGTCGAGAACCGGAGCCTGGCAAGAACTTTATAATTAACAACTTCTCAATAGCCTGTCTTGACATCTCGACTTCGCTCGATGTGACAGTTGCGAAAGGCTTCACTGCGTTACGCTACTTGATGCGACGCTTGTCTACGTACAATAGTCGTGCTAAATATATCTTTGGTACGAAGTTTCAGATAGTCATTAAATTAAATATAAAAAAGCAATCTTTTAAAGATTGCTTTTTTATTCAATATCCTTATCAATAATATCTGAAAGATATCTGTTTTCTAAAACTTGAAGCAAAGCATCTCGCGCTTCCTGAAAAATACCTCGTAAACCACAGGTTGCTTCACAGCAATCATCACAGGTTGCATAAAAATTCAAACTAACACAAGGTAGCATAGCCAATGGTCCGTTTACAACTCTTATGATAGATGAAACTTTTGTTTTACTTGGATCGTCAGACAATGTGTAACCACCAAACCTGCCACGGTGACTCGTTAAGAAACCTGCTTTTTTTAATTCGTGAAAAATATTTTCCAAAAAAGCCTGAGGAATTTTTTTCTCTCTGGAAATGGTACTCATAAGCACGGGACCGTCTGCCTGATTCTTTGCAAGGTAACCTAAAGCCTTTAAAGCATATTTCGATTTTTGTGATAGCATATACAAAATTGTCTGTTTACAAAATTAACAATAATTTATTAGTAATAAACTTCATTTCCTAGGTGAAGATTAATTAATGTTTACTATTTTTGTGAAGATTAATTTTAAAAAAATAGAATATGTCATTAAGATTAGGAGATGTAGCACCGGATTTTACAGCTGATACCAGTTTGGGAATATTGAATTTATACGATTATTTAGGCGATAGTTGGGGCGTTTTGTTTAGTCATCCGGCAGATTTTACGCCCGTTTGTACCACCGAATTAGGAAAAACGGCGGCATTAAAAAACGAATTTGCCAAGCGAAATGTAAAACCAATCGCTATCAGTGTAGACGGTGTTGAAAGCCATAACAAATGGATTGAAGATATCAATGAAACGCAGGAAGTTTCTGTGCAGTTCCCGATTATTGCAGATGAAGATAAAAATGTTGCAGGATTGTATGATATGATTCATCCTAATTCAAGCGAAACTGTAACAGTTAGAAGCGTTTTTGTGATCGATCCTACTAAAAAAATCCGCCTGACAATTACTTATCCGGCAAGTACAGGCAGAAATTTTAATGAAATTATTCGAGTTATTGACAGTCTACAGTTAACAGATCAACATAAATTAGCAACGCCAGCCAATTGGAATAACGGCGATGACTGTATTGTTACGCCTGCTGTTGATACCGCAAAAGCACAAGAACTTTTTGGCGAGATAAAAATAGTAAAACCCTATTTACGTTACGTAAAACAACCATAAACAAAAAACACCTTGATTTTATCAAGGTGTTTTTTTATAAATTAAATTCTATCAGCAGATATTCTGATTTTGATACATCATCTGTTTGGTTTGTGTGAAGAACTTCAACAATCACGCTTTTTTCATTGATCCAATATAAAGTATTTGGTACAATTTTAAAATTTATAAAGTTTGCCAGCAATTTCTCTTTAAAACGGAAGTTGTTGTCCAAACCTGAAATAACAAGCAAACATCCCACATCATTATCATTCATTAATTCTGCAAACTGTTTTGCTGATTTGTTGTAAACCGGTAATTCTTTTTTATATTGAACTTCTTCCTGCTTATTTCGTTTGCTGTAAAAAGAATAAAAAGTTTCATTATCTTCATTTACCTTAAAAACATAGGTTTGTAATACAGGTGAAAAACCAACAGGTGAAGCTGAATATTCTAATCCGGTCTCTTCTGAAATAGCTTTAATCGGAATTTCAACTTGTTCACCGGAATTTGTTTTAAAAGAATAAATACCCATTTGAATGTTCTTTTCGATATTCTGAGTTGAAAAAATGAAAGTAGTATTTCCTTTACCTCTGTTTTGCAGATAACTTTGCCTATTGATTAATTTTACGGTACCGTATTTTTCAAAAGATTTTGATTGATCGTTGTAAACACCATTTAAATTACTGTATCGAATAGCGTTTAAATCTATAGATTCCAATGAAAATTCATCTTTCATCTTAAAGTGTTTTTTCTTTACAAATCCGTTATAACTCAATGGATTATTACCGTACGAAAAATAATTTACTTCATAGAACTCATCAGATTCACTCACAAGGAAAACTCTTTGTGAAGCTGAATTTTCAATCGTTTTAATTTGACTTTTTAATGTATCAGTTGAAGCAAACAATGTAATCTGTTTATTGTTTACAAAATACAATTCGTTTTGTTGGTCATCAACATCAAAAGGTATTTCTTTAAACTTGATGATGGTATCGGTTGCAGATGTCGTTTGATTTGTCTCTTTTTTACAGGAAAATGTAGTCATTAGACCAACTACACAAAATGTTTTTATAATAATATTTCTCATAAATTACCCTTTAAATGAACAAAAGCACCTAAAAAAGGTGCTTTGTGATTATTTTTTGTTTGTTACACACCAATTGCGTGCATTTACAAATGCTTCAACCCAGGGAGAAACTTCATCTTTTCTACCTGCCGGGTAATTTGCCCAGTTCCAAGGAAAAACAGAACGTTCTATATGTGGCATTGTTACCAAATGTCTTCCTGTTTTATCACACATCATAGCTGTGTTAAAGTCTGATCCGTTCGGATTTGCCGGATACGCATCGTACGCATATTTTGCAACAATGTTGTATTCACTTTCACTGTTTGGCAAGTTGAATTTACCTTCACCATGTGAAATCCAAACACCTAAAGTAGTTCCAGCTAAAGTAGACAGCATGATTGAATTATTCTGTTGAACTTTTACCGAAACAAAGTTAGATTCGTGTTTTTGCGAGGTGTTGTGATGCATTTTTCCGTGTACTTCATGTTCCGGATTTATCAATTCTAATTCCATAAACAATTGGCAACCGTTACAAATACCAACAGACATAGTATCAGGACGAGCAAAGAAGTTCTTTAATGCCGTATTTGCCTTTTCGTTGTACATAAATGCACCAGCCCAACCTTTTGCCGAACCTAATACATCTG
>JBEBXJ010000111.1:0-7234 GCA_040391685.1 Paenimyroides baculatum | reverse complement strand
ACCAATCCAACTTAAAGGCGGTCCGGGCAAAGCGGGTAGCACACTTCCTGCAATTCCCACAAGCACAAACAATAAACTTACAATTAGTATTAAGATTTCCATAGTTATTTTTGTATTTTTGCTTTTAAATTTACGATTTAATTTTTCATGAAAAATTATTGGGCATTTGTTTTTTTTACTTTTCCGCTTACTTCCTGCAATTTTGTACAGAAAGAAATACCCAATTCGCAAGAGTTGTTAAGACGTGAATTGCATGCGATAGACTGGAGCAAGGTTGATACGTATCCTACTTATGATTCGTGCGAAAAATTGAACGATGCTAATGAAAATAAAACCTGCTTTTTTGACCGATTGAGTTTTGAAGTAATTCGGGTTCTAAAGACCGATTCACTTGTGAAGATTTCTACGATCGATTCGGTTCAGTTTAAGGTAAGTATCTCATCAAACAGCGAAATTGATTTTAAAACCGAAGCCGTAAACGAAAAACTAATGCCGAAGTTTATGTTAGACAGTATCATGAAACAACATCATAAAAGTTTTTCTAAAATTCAGCCGGCAACCAAACGCGGAATTCCTGTTACAACTCAGTTTGTGTTGAATGTAAAGTTTGATCCTTCTTCGGATTAAAAATAAGTAAAAAGATACTCCCGATAGAAATAGGAATTACCAGATTCAATAGCCAAATTAAAGCAGCAACAAGCGTAACAATCCAACCATCGACACCAAAAAAGCTGAATAAATAAATAGCCACACTGCCTTTTAAAGCAAAATCTACTGCCTGAAAATTTGGTAAACTCGATGCCAGCAAATAAATACTCGCAACAACCGCTAACAAAACAAAATACGGGATTTCAACACTGAAAAGTGTGTACAGGATAAAGTACTGATGTATTAAAACCAAATATCTTAGCAACGCCAGAACCATATTTTTTTTATGGATTTTTTTAGGAATTTCGTTTAAACTTTTAAAAAGTGCTTGAAGCGAATAACCTTTTATCCTGATGTTTTTAACCAGAAGTATTACTGAAATAACGGCTATTAAAACCCCAAAAAATAGTAAAATATATTTTGTAGCAATAAATTGATGTAAAGAATTTATGTAAAGCGTACCGATCAACCCAAAAGTAACGGCGAAAAACACTTGAATGCCGTTGCAAACCGCGTTTAAAAAAACAATTTTAACAGCATCTTTTTTATCGTAAAACCAAGCTTTACCTGCGTATTCGCCAATGCCGTTAGGTGTAACAATTCCAAAAGTAATACCAATTAACACCTGTTTGGTGCTTTCCCAAATGCTTATAGGTTGTACAAACTGTGCTAAATTCTGCCATTTTAAGATCTCTAAAAAACGATTTAAAAACGTTAGCAGTAAAAGTATCGAAACTAAAATCCAGGCATTTGGTTTTTGTAAGATTCGGGAGATCGTATCCCAATTAAAATCTTTTTCTGTAAGCTGATTGTTAATAAAGTAAAAAGCCCCGCCCACCACAATTAATTTCAGCAGAAGTAATAAGAATTGTTTAATTTTGGGTGACAGAAATTTCATACTGCAAAGGAATGATTTTTTTATGCATACGCATACTAAATTAACGAATATTAAGCATTTTGGCTACAGAACGAATTATATTAGGGATTGATCCCGGAACTACAATTATGGGTTTTGGTTTAATTAAAGTTGTAAAAAACAATATGGTTTTTATGCAGCTTAACGAACTGAATCTTACCAAAATGACCGATCCGTATTTAAAATTACAGCGTATTTTTGAACGAACCATTGAATTGATTGATACACATCATCCCGATGAGATTGCTATTGAAGCTCCTTTTTTCGGTAAAAATGTACAATCCATGTTAAAATTGGGTAGGGCACAAGGCGTTGCCATGGCAGCCGGATTATCCAGACAAATTCCCGTTACAGAATATGAACCCAAGAAAATTAAAATGGCAATTACCGGAAATGGAAATGCCAGTAAAGAACAGGTTGCAAAAATGTTGCAACAATTGTTGGGTTTAAAAGAACTGCCTAAAAACCTGGATTCAACAGATGGTTTGGCGGCTGCTGTTTGTCATTTTTTTAATTCAGGAAAAACGGTTGTTGGCAAAAATTATTCGGGTTGGGAAGCCTTTGTAAGTCAAAATACAGACCGCGTAACAAAAAAGTAATGGCAGGCATTTACCTACATATTCCTTTTTGCAAGCAGGCGTGTCATTATTGCGATTTTCACTTTTCTACCTCGTTAAAAAAGAAGGATGAAATGATTTCGGCTTTACGACGAGAACTTTTTTTGCGAAAAGATGAATTTGTCAGTTCAAGCCCTTCGACAGGCTCAGGACAAGTTCAAGTCGAGAACCAAATAGAAACCATTTATTTTGGTGGTGGAACTCCGAGCGTTTTATCGAACAATGAAATTAATTTGTTGATTGACGAAGTTTATCAGTTGTTTGATGTAGCCGACAACCCCGAAATTACTTTGGAAGCCAATCCAGATGATTTATCGGCAGATCGAATCAAGCAGTTGGCAGAATCAAAAATCAACAGGTTAAGTATTGGAATTCAATCGTTTTTTGATGAAGATTTAAAAATGATGAATCGTGCACACAATGCTGCTGAAGCTTGGAATTCTTTACAGGAAGCCAAGAAGTATTTTGATAATATCTCAATCGATTTAATTTACGGAATTCCTGAAATGACAATCGATCGTTGGCAGCAAAACGTACAGAAAGCATTAGATTTGAATATTCCACACATATCAAGTTACGCGTTAACCGTTGAGCCAAAAACGGCTTTGGCTACGTTGATTAAAAATGGAAAAATACCAACACCCGACGACGGAACTGCACATGAACATTTTTTGTTGCTAATTGAAATGTTGGAAAAATCAGGATTTATTCATTACGAATTATCTAATTTTGGTAAGCCTGATTATTTCTCTAAAAATAATTCTGCCTATTGGTTAGGTAAGAAATATTTAGGGATTGGTCCGTCGGCTCATAGTTTTAATGGCGAAAACCGCTCGTGGAATGTTGCCAATAATTCATTGTATATAAACGCTATTCAGCAAGATCAATTACCGAACGAAGTAGAAGTTTTGTCTATAAAAGACCGATACAACGAATATATAATGACTGGTTTACGTACGGTTTGGGGTGTATCATTAGATAAAATTGAAACCGATTTCGGAACCGATTATTTAGCTTATTTGTTGAAAAATGCCGAATTGTTCCTTAATAATGAAAAGCTGATTATTGAAAACAATATTTTAAAGACAACTTTAAAAGGTAAATTCTTTTGCGACGGAATTGCATCGGAATTATTTTGGATAGAGGATTAAAATATAACTATTTTTGACAAGCAAAAGGGCAACACAAAACATGACTAAACAAATAACTTTAATACTTCTTATGGGATTTTTTTCATTTTTATTTGGTTGTAATAATAACAATCAAAATATACAAAAGAGTAATATTGAAAAAACTAACCTTGAAGAAATCACTTCTCGAATAGACGTTGAGGAAGGATGGAAAGATGTTTTTCTAAAAATTACCGAGGATAAAAGAACAGACACTTCACATATTTATATTGCAAAAGGACTTTACAAAAAAGAGGTTGTAGGGCTTCAGATAGAGATAAGTACTGAAATAAATGCTGGATTTATAGGTGATGAAATAGATAATAAGAATGGTTTTGTTTTAAAAGGTGTTAGCTTTAAATCAATAGGGAAGGAAAGCGATGAATTAGTGAAAGCATTATCTGAATTATATGAAATCCCAATTGAAAAGAGTTTTACAAAACAAACGGTTTTTGCAACCGTATTTTCACTAAATGAAAAAAAGGTAAATCTTGAAAAAAAAGATTATTATAAACTAAAACTTTTCTTTGAAGAAGATAATGAAGATTTGTATTCTGAACTTTATTTGAATATAAATACAGAAACACAAGAAATTGAGTTACACGAAAAAGATGAGGAATATAGAGGGGTAATAATAAAAGTACTAACAAATTAGTATAAAAGCTATGAAAACAATAATTCAACATAACAACATAACATACGAAATTGATCTGTCGAAACCAATCGATATTTCTTTACCAATTCAAAATAACGAGCAAAACCCCATTGCTTGGTATTTAGATCAGCCCGAAATAAATCCAGTGGTTATGGGCGATTTTGTTGGTAGTGTGGCATCGGGTAAATCAGCGACAAACTTTAATAATATTCTGTTCAATCCGCACGGACATGGAACGCATACCGAGTGTTTGGGACATATTACAAAAGATTTTTATTCGATCAATCAAACATTAAAAGCCTTCTTTTTTACAGCCGAATTAATTTCTATTGAACCTGAGATGATTAACGATGATTTAGTAATCACAAAAAATCAGATTAAAGAAGCTTTAGATGGAAAAACATCGGAAGCCTTGATTATTCGAACACTTCCAAATTCAACCGAAAAAAAACATAAGAAGTATTCTAACAGCAATCCGGCCTATTTATCAGAAGAGGCTGCTGTTTTTATAAGGCAAATTGGTATTGAACATTTGCTTATCGATTTGCCAAGTGTTGACAAAGAAGTTGATGAAGGCAAATTGCTAGCACATAAAGCTTTTTGGAATGTGAAAAATGTAAACGAAGTGAATACCGATGCACGTTTTAACTGCACCATTACCGAATTGGTTTTTATTGACAACGAAGTTGCAGACGGTTCGTACATTTTAAATCTGCAGATTGCATCGTTTGAAAATGATGCGTCGCCAAGCAAACCCATTATTTATAAAGGGCTATAAAAAAGAAACTCCTTCATTTTGAAGGAGTTTTTATATGGAATTAATCTTGTTTTTGACCGTGATTAATGTCGTTTCTGTGTTCTAAAACTTCCAGGTTTTCGTCAACAAAATAAGCGCTGCCAAAACCGTTTACATAAGCACCTTTAACAGGGTTTAAAGCGATTAGGATAAAATCTTCCATTGGTGCAATTACCTCCACAACTTTTCCGTGTGTTTCCTTTAATTTTCCAACAACCGTATTCCATTGGTCGGAATCTCTTGCAATTTGCGTTGTAGTAACATCAAAAGTCAATCGTTCGCGTGCATAGATCTGTTTAGAATCGCTTTCATCTGCAATAAACATCATCGATGCTTTTTTCTGATCTCTTAAGTTTTTTGTATGGCGTGCCATAAAAGAAACTAAAATATAAAATGTATTGTCAATGTTTACAAAAGGCGCGTAGCTTGAATTTGGGTTACCTTCAGCATCAACCGTTCCTAAAATGATCGATTTAGAATTAGCTACCAATTCTTTAACTTTTGGAGCTATCGGTTTTACTTCTTTTTGTTGTGTGTTGTCTGTGTTCATGTTAAAAATATTTCTTACAAAAATAGCTATTTATATTAGTTTTAAATAATTAGTTTTGATTTTTAATTGTGATTGGTATAGTAAATTTTGAGCGAACTGGTTTGCCATTTTCAATAGCAGGATTCCATTTAGACGATTTTATTATGCGTATTGCTTCTGAATGAAAGAGAGGAGTATTGGCTTCTGCTACTT
This sequence comes from Paenimyroides baculatum, assembly GCA_040391685.1. Classification (GTDB taxonomy): domain Bacteria; phylum Bacteroidota; class Bacteroidia; order Flavobacteriales; family Flavobacteriaceae; genus Flavobacterium; species Flavobacterium baculatum_A. Next base: position 1,691 of record JBEBXJ010000111.1, on the reverse strand, counting down.
CTATATTTGTAAGTGTACCGTCTTTTTCTACAAAAAATATTAATCGCATTTTAATGTCATAATTCACTTTATTACTATCAAATTTAAATTCTTCCATAAATCGTTTTATAAAATTTCTCACTCCATCTTTTGGAGTAGCTTTTCTATAGACTTGTCCGTTGATTGGCTCTTCTTCAATGGTGTGCTGTATAGGTATAACTAAATTAAAAGCTTTTCTTGAAACTACCGGTTTTCCGTCTTCGGTTTTGGGATTCCATTTCGGTAATTTTTCAACGGCTTTTTTTAGGTTAGATTCTAATTGGAGCGAATCATTTTGAATTTTCGGATTAAAAACAGAACCGTCTTTGGTAATTGTCAGAATAAAAGTGATATCAATTGAGCTGTTTTGATATTTTTCACTGATTTCGTCAGGTATTTCTAAGTTGGCAGCCAATAAATCTAAATACTCATTTGTTGGAATTGTTGTAGAAGCTTCAACAGTTTGTGCTTTTGTTTTAAAAGAGAAAGCAATTACAAAAAGAAAAAGTACTATGTTTTTCATGTTTCATTTTTTGCAAAAATAAGGAAAATAGTTTTTATCATTATAGATCAAAATGTGGATCAACCTTAAAAAAAATCATAAAAAAGGTAGTTGTGAAATAAAGTTTATTAATTTTGTGAAGATTAAAAATAATAGTCATTACTACAAATTTATTAGGGTAGTGAGCTGAAAGAAGATTTCATATTTATGGATAAAAAAGATTTACGAAGTGTTATTTTTCGTCATTTAGATGGAATTGTAACGCTGCCGGTTTTGGTTACGCTTAATAATGCCGATATATTACAGTTTATTTCGAATAATGATGAAGTAACTTTAAACGAACTTGCTACACAATTTAATGCGAATGAAGGCTACTTAAATGTGGCTTTACGTGTATTGGCTTCACAAGGTTTTTTGAATTATCATGTTTCACCGAAGGTTTCTGTTGAAAAAAACGTTAAGTTCGATAAAATGCTGCGTTATGCAGATTCATTGAAACCGGTAATGGAAATGATGCAGTTTTCTCAGGGTTTTCACAACCGTTTGTTCGAGAAAGAGCCATTTTTAAAGTTGAAGCCACTTTTGGAAAGTTATCAGAACTATACACTTTTACCTTCAGCTTTAAATGAGGAGGACAATGAAATTCGCAAACAGCTGAATTATTATGTGGAAGGTTGCTTGGTTGGACCTACAATTGTTCGTTTGGGAATGAACGGAATGTTCCATAAATATTTTATGGAATCAAGTTTTAAGGCAGAAGAATATCATAAAGATCCTGAAAGTTTCGAAAAATTACTTGATTTTCTTACGCATTTAGGCTGGTTTCACAAGAAAAACAACAACTACAGTTTTACAGATCAGGGATTGTTCTTTGCGCGTAGAGCCACTTCGTACGGTGTTACGGTTTCTTATTTACCTATGTTGAGTCAGATGCAGCATTTGCTGTTCGGAAACGTATCTGAAGTAAAGCAAGACAATGGCGGACAGCAGGAAATTCATGTGGACAGAGCCATGAATGTGTGGGGAAGCGGAGGTGCACACGCAACATATTTTAAAGCGGTTGATGAATTGATAATCGAAATTTTCAATAAACCGCTCAACGAACAGCCAAAAGGTATTTTAGATATGGGCTGCGGTAACGGTGCTTTGCTGGAACATTTGTTTGAAACTA